>NZ_JAJNHW010000004.1:0-150671 GCF_022386695.1 Mammaliicoccus sp. D-M19
TGATTGGTTAAGCCAATCACTCTGAAGTACTTTCAGTACTCAATTATTGGAATTAACGTTGACATATTGTCATTCAGTTTTCAATGTTCATCTAATTTGCGTCTAAACAATATTGTACTAAAAACAATGTTTGTTTTCAACTAATTTTGTTAACTTATTTTTAACACGTTTATAAATATATAACATTTATTTCGTATTAACAAGAGTCAATTTTACACTTTCAAGAAAAAGTTTTGATAACTTTTTTCGTTGTTGTGCTGTCGTTTTCAGCGACTTTTATATAATATCAAGCGAGGTTTTAAAAGTCAACACTATTTAGCATCTTTTTTAACAAAAAATTAAAAAGCACAAGATTAAGGTGTAAATAGAATTTAATCTTGTGCTTTTTATCATTTCTTCAATGATTTACTGTCATTATTTAACTTTGATTTCTTTGCTTTTCTCTCTTCAAGAGACAACGCATTATATTTAGGTAATGTAATTAATTGATAAGCATTACATAATAATAATCCAAAGATTGTAAGATAAATCCAACTTGTATCTTCCACTCTTAAAAATGGTATAAGTTCTACAGTTGTCATAACAACCATAAAAAACATAGATGGAATCCATAAATTCTTTTTAGATTGTTTGTTTTTTATATTACTTGTGATGATTGCAAAAATAACAACAACTATTGGTAGCCATATAAATGATATGATTTGATCTGTTCCACCAAATCTTAAAAATCTAAAATACACTAAATCAAATATAGCAAATACAGTTACAACGATTTGTACATGTGGCCATATCTTTCCAAAGATACCTATGCCTAATTGATTAATGAATAAATAGATGAAATATGCAAGCTGACTTATAGTTGCTACAAGTAGTCCTACAACTAAGAACCATATTGAAGCTGCTATAAACTCACCTATTTCTCCAGCAAATAAATATTTCGTTACTTTATCATATCCAAAGATAAGTGACGCAATATATGTCACAACTACACCTATTAAAAGTGTATTTCTGTAAAATTGAATTAAATATTTTAAAGTCACTTGCTTACCTCCGCACTAATCTTCCTCTGTTATATTAATGATATTCTTAGCAATTTGACTATAAACTTTACCTAAATCTTCATGTTCTTTATAGATTGAAGGTGAAAAGTTATTTTCATCCCACTCAGGTTGACTTAATGGAAGTTCACCTAATAACGTCGTTTGAAGTTCTTGTGCTAATTTTGCACCGCCGCCTTTACCGAATACATATTCTTTATTTCCTGTTTCTTTACTTTGGAAGTAAGACATATTTTCGATTACACCTAAAATAGAATGTTCTGTATGTTTAGCCATTGCACCAGCTCTTGCCGCAACAAATGCTGCAGTAGGATGAGGTGTCGTTACAATAATTTCTTTGCTTGAAGGTAACATTGTATGTACATCTAAAGCTACATCACCAGTACCTGGTGGTAGATCAAGTATTAAGTAATCTAATTCTCCCCATTTAACTTCTGTAAAGAAACTTGTGATCATTTTTCCTAGCATTGGACCTCTCCAAATGACTGGCGCATTTTCTTCGACGAAAAATGCCATAGAAATAACTTTAACACCTTCACGCTCAACAGGAATAATTTGTTCGCCCTCAACTTCTGGCTTTTCTTGTATGCCCATCATATCTGGAACACTAAATCCATAAATATCAGCATCAACAAGTCCTACTTTCTTACCTTCTCTTGCAAGAGATACAGCTAAGTTAACAGCTACTGTTGATTTACCAACACCGCCCTTACCTGAAGCAATCGCAATAAATTCTACTGGATTATCTTTAGATAATAATCCTTCTATAGTTTGTTCTTCCATTACACCTTTGAATTTTTCTAATGCATCATCAGATAATTCGTCAAATCTTATCCCAACAGTTTTCGCACCATTCTCTTTTAAGAGATCTACAATTTCCATTTGTAAATCAAGTTGTGGTTGCCCACCTAGTTTAGCTATGGCAACTTTAACGCTCACATGTTCTTTTTCTTCTTTAATGCTAACTTCAACTATGCCGCCTGTTTCTTTAAGTGGTACATCTACAATCGGATCATGTAACGCTCCCACAAGTTCTTTAACCTGTTCTACTGATAACAAAATCTACGACTCCCCTTCTAAAATAATTATCTACTTATCATTATATTAAGTGTAACAAAAAATTTAAACATACAGGTAGTTTATTGTTCAAAAAAAGGCTGAGATCATAATCTCAGCCTTTAAATCTACTTATTTTGAATGATTAGGTATTCTTGTGTTGCGATGTTTATTTTCTGATTTAATAAATATAGATAAGACAACTCCGAAAAATACAATAACAGTCAATACTAAGAAAGCAATATTGATACCGTGAATCATTGCTTCAGATTGTAATATCTTCGCAGTATTACCAGCATTGGCATGTTCTAATTGTGTTTTGGAAGGTTCAAAATTCTTAGCACCAATTGACATAATTGTTACTAATATACCTGTACCAATTGAACCAGCGATTGTTCTTAGTGTATTCATCATCGCTGTACCATGAGATAACACTTCGTTTGGAATTGCATTTAATCCTGCAGTATTAACAGGCATCATAATCATAGAAACACCAAACATTCTAATTGAATAAACAACTATTAAATACAATAATGACGTACTATCATTTAGAAATGCAAGCATGAACGTTGTCACTGTAATGATTGTAAAACCTATGATTGCCAACCATTTCGCACCATATTTATCGAATAAACGACCTGTCACAAGTGACATAACACCTGTAATGATTGCACCTGGCAACAATAGTAAACCAGAGATTAATGCTGAATAACCTCTTGCATCTTGCATATACATCGGCATTAATAAAGATGGTCCTATTAAAGATACCATTGAGAACACACCAATGATTGTTGTTAGTGCAAATGTTTTATACTTGAATACTCTTATATTCAATAATGGGGTTTCTAATTTTAACTGTCTAAATACAAAGATTACTAACGTTACAATACCAACAATTAAAGTAACGATAACAATTGGTGATGTGAATCCTAGAGATCCTGCGCTACTGAATCCATATAATAAAGATCCAAATCCTACTGTAGATAGAATAATAGATGGTACATCTAAGTGAACATCTTTTGGTTTAGAAATATTCGTTAAGTATTTCGCACCAAAAGCTAATGCTACAACCGCGAATGGAATGATTGTGTAGAATGGACTTCTCCAACTAAAGTTATCAACGAGATAACCAGACAATGTTGGACCTAATGCTGGGGCGAATGAGATAACGAGACCTGCCATACCCATCGCAAAACCACGTTTCTCTTTAGGGAATAAATTAAAGAGTACAAATTGCATAAGAGGCATCATAACACCTGCACCCATTGCTTGAAGTACTCTTGCTAACATTAATATTCCGAAGTTAGGCGATAAAGCGGCAACTAACGTACCGATTGTAAATGATAACATCGCCATTAAATAAAGTGGTCTTGTATTAAATTTATCCATTAAAAATGCTGTAGCCGGTATCATAACACCGTTGACTAACATAAATCCTGTCATTAACCATTGACCTTGGTTGGCATCGATTTTTAAATGCACCATGATTTCAGGTATTGCTGTATTTAATAAGGTTTGGTTTAAAATCGCCACAAAGGCACTTACTAACATAACAGCTACTACTAAATTTCTTTTACCTTTTGAAATGTCCTGAACATTCATGGTTTCAACTCCTTCCAAATATACCTTTGCTATTATGCACTATTTTATTTCGGAAATCAAAATAAATGTTTCATCGGTTTAAATTTTTGCTATCTGGATAGAAAATTTCAGTACATATATATAGAACAGTGATAATGACTAATATCACCCAAAACTCAATTTTAATTTGTGAATAATATATATGTACTGTGAAATAAAACATAATTGTGCTAACAGTTATCGTTAATAAATGAAAAGTCATGCCCTTGAAATACGGATTATCATTCAGTCTATTTTTAAATCTATCTAATAAAAATTCTATAGCGACAAGTGTAAAGTACCCAAACAATATATAACTACCATAATAGAACAAATTATCTATCATACTTTTATTGTAATTGAATTCCGCTAAGCCATAATAAATTAAAATTCTGCTTAATCCAAACATACCAAAAGAAAGTAGTACAATAAAAATTGCACCAGACAATGTGAAAATACTTATTATAATCAATATGGACAATAAATGAAAAATATCAAAACGCTTATTTTTTCTTTTCATACATTGTGACTCCCTCTAAATATGTTTTACCTTTAAAAACTTTTTCTTCTCTTTTCTTTAAATATAATTGACCAAATAATTGTCAATATAATGACTACTAACATAATATACAACATAATATTTTGAACACCATAACTTAAAAATGAAATATTCAATACATATATTGAAGAAACGATTAAAGATCCTGTTGTACTACCAATCGTCTTAAATAATGTATAAATCGACATCATAGAACCTAGTTGGTGATGTGGCGCTTCTTCTTGAACAACGACAACATCTTTTGTATATACTGTACCAAAAGATACTCCCATTACAAAAACAGCAAATGGTATGATTACAATCCATTCGACGCCTGTTAAAATAGCAAAGCTACCAACAAACATTGCCAGGAAAGCTAACATATAAATAAATTTCAATTTAAGTTGATCTAATCTGCCAAGTACAAACGTGATAAACAACCAACCTACCGACATTGGAAAAATGATTAAACCACTTTGTAATGGTGTAAAGCCTTGTTCATTTTGTAAATAGATTGGCATAAAAATAGTGTAGCCCATTAACATTGTTGAATAAATCATATCTGTAAACAACACGAGAATGATTTTTCTATTAAATGCTTCAACGGGTACAAATGGATTTCGCATACGTGTCTCCACTTTATAGAGTAATACGACAAATCCAACTAATAATATGAAGCAAATCACACGTACAATAAATGGTATATGTTCTGCAACGATTAGTAAAAAGCTTGCGACTACGCCATAAAATATAAATAACCCTTTATAATCTAATTTAGTTTTCTCTACTTTCTCTTGTTCAAAATTAAAATACTTAATAACCAACCACATTGAAACTAAAGCTATAGGTACGTTGATATAAAATAGAAAGCTCCAGTTTAAAGATTCTAATATTGCGCCACCTAACAGTGGTCCTACAATACTAGATATCCCCCAAACACTACCAACAATACCCATCACTTTATATCTTCTCGGAATTGGAAAAGCAAGTTTAGGTATAACTTGACCTAAAGTCATCATGACACCTGCACCTAAACCTTGGATGATTCTAGAAATGACAAGCAACGGGAAACTATGTGTCATTTCACTTAACCCACAAAATACACTTCCAATAATAAATACAGATATCCCTAATAACACCACTAACTTAATATTAATTCTCTTTACAAGTTCACCAACTATTGGCGTCATAAACACAACCGCTATTAAATATACTGTAAAGATTAATGCAACTTCCGTATCAATATTAAAGTCTTTTTGCATTGTTGGTGTCGCTAAAGATACGATTGATGTTTCTATAGCACTCATAAACATAATAAGTACTAAAGCCAACACAATTCCTTTGTTCTTAGTCATAATTCACGCTCTTTCGTATACAATATTTCCGTTAACAATTGTTAATTTAGCTTGAATTTGTGCTAAATCTTGACGGTTAACTTTAAATGGATTTTGATCTAACACAGTGAAATCCGCTTCATATCCTACTTTAATTTTTCCAGTACGGTCAGTTGTTTGACCAATCTCACTCGCAAGCGTTGTATATAACCGTAACGCATCAAATACGGATAGTGCTTCTTCTATGAAATACGCACCTTCTTCACCGTACGTTTGTCTATTAACTGCCGCATGAATACCTAGCATCGGATTCGGAGTTTCAATCGGTGCATCTGAACCGCCACCTATTATAATACCTAAGTCTAACATTGACTTGAATGGATATAAATATCTAGCTCTTTCTTTGCCTACTTTATCTTGAACCCATGGAAAATCACTTGTAATAAATTGTGGTTGTACATCACAAATCACTGGTAAATTCGCAACGCGTTGTAATAACGCTTCATTTAACGTACTAATATGAATTAATCTATCTCTGAGTCCGTTCTGCACAGGATATTTTTCTATTGCATCCAATACCATTTCACAAGCTTTGTCACCAATCATATGAACTGCTATCGCACCATTATATTTTCTTGCGATTTTTACTTTTTCTTCGAGTTCTTCTTGAGTAAATATCGCAAGTCCATAATTTGTTCCAGTCGGATCATTAGAATAAGGTTCTTTCAACAATGCTGTACTGCCACCAAAAGCACCATCTGCATAAAATTTCATAGCATCAGGTTCTATCCATTTATCAATAAAAGTCGCTTGTTCTTCCATCATTTGTTCATAAACACTAAAGTGGCGTAACAATCGTACTCTAAATGGCTTTTGATCTTCACCTGGTCCTACAACTGTTTTATAAGCATTTAAGACATCTTTATAATCTTCGTAATATCCTAAATCTTCTGTATGCGATCCTGTTATACCATATTGATATAAATATGTAATCGCGTTATTTAAATGTTTAGTAAGAGACTGTTCATCTTCATTTGAAGCTAATTCTTCAAATGGTTCCATAGCTGTATCATATAGCCAACCAGTCAGTTCACCTTCTTGTTTTTCATATGAACCACCGTCAGGATTTTCTACATCATTTGTCATATCTAAAATCTCTAATGCTTTTGAATTTACGATTGCTGCATGTCTACATACTCTTTTAACAATAACCGGATTATTTTTGCATAACGCATCTAAATCAAATTTATTAAGTCTAATGCCATTTAATAAATTTTCATCATAACCTTCAGCAACTAACCATTCACCTGGTTGTAATGTTTGGGCTTTCTGTCTAATTTTTTGTTTTACATTTTCAATATTGGTCTCACCATTTAAAATGACTGATGATAGCCAAACACCAGTCCCCATAACATGAATATGTGTTTCAACAAATCCAGGAAACATCGTTCCACCTTTTAAATCGATTGTTTCATAATCCGTTGTTTGAAGTTGGTTTAAATCTTTTTGTGATAAAACAGCTTCTATCATACCATTGTCTACAATTACACCTGCATATGTATCATCTGGTTTTTCCATTGTATATATTGTTCCGTTCTGATATAACTTTTTCATTCGATTCAGCCCCTTTATACATTCAAGTTTATTCTAATTCTACATATTTAATAGTAAAAAAGACACCGATAAAATCGATGTCTCCTATTTTAATTTTATAAAGTTAATTTTTATTGTATGACATGCTTAACGGCAGCAACTAATGCTTCCGTTCTTTCTTCACCAAAATATGCTTTATATCTATCATCTGCATCATACATATTTATGATTTCTATGTGTTTCTCTTCTGTATAATTTGGCCAACTATATGTTAACCATTCTCTGTGTAACTTAGTCACTTCTTCTTGTCTTTCCAATGTTGCTCCTTGGTCTACAATATTATCAAGTTCTTCTACTAGTTTCTTTTCAATTTGATTTTTACCTTTAATTTCATCTTTGGTCATATCGAGAAACTGATCATCAGTCTGGTCAATTTTATGGCCGCTTCTATCTTCAACTGTTTCTCCCTGAATCTCTTCGTTAATATTTAGCTTGTCACGATCGAATGTTTCAAAATCTCTTTTTTCTGACATTATGATTTCCCCCTATTCATATCGTATAACATTTAATATTATCTATTTACCCGTTTTGCAAAAAAATAACAAAAAGAGCGGGATAGAAATCTCAATATTCTAAAGAGATTACATATTCCGCTCACTATTCTTATTTCAATCGTCTTTGTTCACCTTTTTTAAGATGTTCATTAAACGTTTGTTTATTATTTCTACGTTGGTGTTTAATCAGTAATACAAATGCATATATTAATATTAGACCGAATATAAGTGAAACAATGCCCATAAACTGTAAACCATTTTGTTTACCGCCACTAAATACAAAGTAATAAAAGAAATAGCCTTGAATTAAAATAATAATTGTAAGAACCGTATAATACAAACGATAGTTCATCTTATCCTCCTACATAAAGTACATAATTGCTAGAAAATGAAATACTGAAGCAATCAAAATGAAGAAGTGCCAAATCATATGGAAGTACTTTTTATCTTTTTGAGCATAGAACCAAGCACCTACTGTATAACTAAGACCACCAAATAAAATAAACAACATAAATATTAACGATGTCTTATTGATAACTGATGGTAACATGAGAACACCCATCCAACCCATGATTAAATACATCGCTAAACTTAATTTATGATTAACGTTCTTAGCTGTTGATTTATATACAATTCCCCAAATTGTAATCCCCCATTGGACTGCCATAATAAGCCAACCTAACCAGCCGCCAACTAAAGATAATGCAATAGGAGTATAAGTCCCACAAATTGCGATATAAATCATACTATGATCAATAATTCTCATAATGTATTTCTGAGGTGATGAAGATGACATTGAGTGATAAACAGCAGATGATAAAAACATCAGCATAATACTGATAATATATATAGATACACTCGTCGATTTAAGTGCACCATCACTAATATAACTTTCTACTGCTGCGTATGGTAAGAAGAATAACAGAAAGAAAGCAGGGACACCATGTGAAACTGCATTTCCGACTTCTTCGCCAAAGGAAAGTGGCATAATATCTTTGAAAGCTTCTTTAACTTTCCCATTTTTTCTAGGATGAGACTTTGTATAGTTGATTTGTTCCATTCATATACCTCTTTTTATAATAGTTGATTGTTCTCTAAATCTCTTTGAGCTGTTTCAATACTGTCTTGTCCTTCTTTATTCTTTAAAGGACTAAATTCTTTCGTTCTATCTACTTGTAGTGTAGCAAATGTGTCTGCATATTGGAAAATATCAAAATAAAACAGTTCGAATTTCAATGACTCTTCTTCTACAACGCCGAAGTCTTCATCTAATTGTTTTAACTTCTTAACTGCTAAATGATACGGCAATGGTTTAGAAGCCGCTTCTATAAGGAAATCTAATTTAAATACATGAATACCTATATTAGCATTCTCTAATTTATCAACATCATCTTCAGATAGCTCAGAATACTCTAATACACGTTTTTTACCATCTATTGATACAAGGCGACCAACTTTTTCACCACTATGTGCTTTAATAGATTTAGTTGTTACATCACTATTATGCTCTACTGTAAATCCAACAAATTCAGGATCCAGAACTTTTACGAGCGCGTTATCAATGTTGTTTAAAAATAAGTATTCCACGCCATTTTCTTTCATTTCAGCAAGTAACTTTGTTTTCTCTAGAGATTTGAATACACCGCCATTACCATTAGGTGTACGCATCACTTTTTTATTTGTATCTAAAATTAATTGACCATCTGTTGTTAAAGATACAATGTGATCTTGCTTGAAGAAGTGAATATAATTTTCATCGTAATCAAAGTATTTATTCTCTAAGAAAAATGACAGCGTATCTTTATGATTTACGTCACTTGTCATAATATACCAATGAATAGGTGTACCAATTTCTTCTTTTAATTGCTTTAATTGTTCTGCTTGTCTTTCGAATAAACTTTTGTCATTAAACGAGAACGTACCCTTTGGTCCTTTATGACCTAATCTTGTACCTTGCCCACCAGCCATTAATAATACCGCAAATTTACCATCTTTAATCGCTTGTATCCCAAGTGAACGGTAAGATTTCAGTTGTTCTTCTGAAAGTTGATCTTTAACTTCAAACTCAACTTGTTCTATATTATCTGCAACATCTATTGTCTTTCTATTTATGTATACATCTTGATATAGTTTATCTATTTCATCTAAATCTAATTGATTAATATCAGATTCTAATTGTTCTTTCTCACTTTGGCTCATCACTTTAGTATATTCTAAAATGTGATTTTGACCATGTTCTATCAGGTTTGTTTCATCTAGCATTATAATACCTCCGAAAATTTGACTCATTCTTATTATACGACTTTAGAACGATTTGTCTAAAAATATCATAGAAAATTTATAATTAAAATGATTATTTCAAAATTAAATGGGTATTTATAATAATGTGTTGCTTTAAACACAAAATATCCCTATATATAATAGGCCAAGGAGGATTTTATTATGAGTTTAGGAGATAAGTTTAACGATGCAAAAGACAAAGCAGTTGAAAAAGGTAAAGATCATGTAGAAGAGAATAAAGACGAATATACTGAAAAAGGTAAAGACTTCGCTAAAGATAAAGGCGAAGATTTAAAAGGTAAATTCGGAAAATAACATAATGTTTAATGGAAGCTAAGACACTACCTTTTGTCTTAGCTTCTTTTTTATATAAACAATCGATAAATATCTTTCCACCATAAAACGACCGTGATAATGGTAAATGCAGATGATAGACTTAAATCCATAACACCGCCCGTTCTAAATACAATGGGTAATTTAACTGAGACATTTAAAGGATAAAATAGTTTAACGCCTCTTGGTGTTAACATATCTAAAATAATATGCGATAACATACCTAATATAATCGAAACTAAATATGGTTCTGGTGCGGATATGCTTCTCAATCCCCAAAATATTAAAAATAGAAATAATAATGAATGGGTAAACGTTCGGTGTCCAAAAATTAATCTAACAATAAAACTAATAGGAAATATTTTCTTGCCTAGATTACTTTTGAAATGACAAATATCTGGGACCAAACTTGCTACGCCACACAAACTTACAATCGTAAATGAAGTAAAAATATCTTCTCCATAATAAATACTTAATGATGACCCGATGAATATACCGCATGAGAGATGTGTTTTTCCTGTCATATTAATGTTTCCTCTTTTCAATTACTTTATTTTATTTTACCATAAAATACCGAACAAGTATACGAACACTTTGTGACTTTATAGTGATATACCTCACATAATTACAATTCAAATGACAAAATTGTGAAAAGAATCACATAAGTATTGATTTGTTATTAATCCCTGTTAAACTATAGTTGTAAGTCATATTAAACATAACCCTATACCATTGTTGAAATAACCCCCTTATTTCACAATTAAAAAAACGTTCATCCTTCGCGATGAACGTTTTTTTATTTAGCTTGCTTTATTTAATTGCGTTTCTTGATGATAATCACTTTGAGTGGTTTCATTGTTGCTTGATTGTTGAGCGCGATTTTGACTTTGCCCTTCTCTATTTGTATTCTCATCTTGTTGGTTCGTGTTTCGAGAAGGATCTGTTTGATTATTATCCTCTTCGTATGGTTCATTACTTTGTTCATTTGATCCTTGATTAGAATCTTCATTTGTGTTTGAGTGTTGTTGATCATGATGACCTTGATTATTTTGATCATTTTCTTTAGGTAATGAACAGCCATCATCATTACATAAGTAACCATCACGTGATAAATTTTGCCAAGCTCTCGTAAATTCTATTGTATTTTCTGCTTTATCACATTCCGCTTGAGAGTTACCTTGATTTAATAAACAATTTCTAGCTACTGTATAAGCTTCTGTATCAAACGTTTCAGTTTCATTGTGATTGTTTGGTTTAACACCATTTACATTTTCTTCTACTGGAATTTCATCTGTAGATTGTTGATTGTTATTATCATTTTGTTCGTTCTGATTATTATTATTTGGTTTTGATTTTTCTTCTTTAGTTTTAACATCTTCACCTGTCGATTCTGCAGTTGTTTTTTCTTCAGTAGTAGTCGTTTCAGATGATTTTTCGTTATCATTATGTTCATTATTCTTAGAAGTTTGGTTGTCACATGCTACTAGAAATAATAAGCAAACTGTTAAGAGACCATAAATCCATTTCATAGAATCACTCCTCGGCCTTTTTGCTTTTTCTTTCTTACTATTCATTAAAGACACTTCTTTCTTATAAAATAATTAAGCATTTAATAAAACATAAGAATATCATACATGATAAACTAACATTAGTAAAAACTATTGTAACATGTAGGAGGTATTAAATATGTATAGAAATGTTAAAAAGGATGAGTGGACAGGTAGAACAGATAGTACAACATTGCGTTCTGCTTTTAGATTTCATCAAATCGTTGATTCAATTCATATTGAGAAAGAAGACATTACACCAAAGAAAGAATTCGAAAATCAAGTTAATATGGCACTTATAGGTTTTGAATGCGATGAAGGTGTTTCTAGAAATAATGGTCGACCAGGTGCTGTAGATGGTCCTAAACATTTTAGAAAAGCCTTAAGTCCTTTACCAATACATAATGAGTATTTACATTTAACTGACTACGGAGATATCATTTGCCACAAAAATAAAATGGAAGAAGCGCAATCAGAACTTGGAGATAAAATCTCAAACATATTATTACATAATGACTTTACAGTTATTATCGGTGGTGGTCATGAAGTATTATATGGCCATTATTTAGGCGTAAGAAAAGCCAACAAAGACAAAAAAATTGGCATCATCAATATAGACGCACATTTTGATATGAGAGATTACGATGAGAAACCATCTTCTGGCACAATGTTTAAACAGATTTTAGATCAAGACGATCAAGTTGGTTATTTCGTGCTAGGCATTCAGAAAAATGGTAATACAAAAGCACTCTTCGAAAGAGCTGATGAATACGGTGTCCAATACATTCGTGAAGATGAGCTTCGTAGCCATTTATCAATAGAGACTATTACTTCTATTAATTCATTTATTGAAGGATATGACGAAATCCTCATTACATTATGTACAGATTCGATAGATGTAAGTTATGCGCCTGCAGTAAGTGCACCTTGTATTATGGGCTTACAACCTCAAATTGTTCAAACAATTTTACAATTAGTTACAAACTCAAACAAAAGTTCAAGCATTAGTATTGCTGAACTATCACCAAGATTCGATATAGATAATCGAACTGCAAGATTACTTGCTAATATTGCATCGAATATTTATCACGATCAAGCAGAAGTTATTCAATCACAGTGGGAGTCCTAAATCATGTCAGAATTTAAAAAAGGTATTATTTATGCAATATTTGCATATATTATTTGGGGTGTCCTACCAATTTATTGGAACCTCGTAAGTGAAATTGGACCATTCGAAATTTTGGCACATCGTATTATATGGTCAGCAGTATTCATGTTATTACTGCTATTATTTACAAAACAATTTCCAATGTTCAAAGCAGCAACGATTAAATTATTTAAACAAAAGAAAATGCTATTCGCTATTATCATCGCTGGTTATATTATTACAGTGAACTGGGGTACATTTATCTGGGCTGTTAATAATCACCATGTACTACAAGCAAGTCTTGGTTATTACATCAATCCGTTAATGAGTATTTTCCTAGCTTTTATTTTCTTAGGAGAACGATTCTCAAAAGCTCAATGGGTAGCTATACTATTAGCATTTGTCGGTGTTATTTATATGACTTTTCAAGTTGGCGAATTTCCATTCGTTTCAATATTACTCGCAACATCATTTGCGCTTTATGGGTTAATCAAGAAAGTTGTAGATATCGATGCATTTAGTAGTATTACGATAGAATGTATCGTAACATTACCAGCAGCACTTATTTATATCTTCTACTTATCACAACATAATGCCGTTACATTTGGTATGAACAGTTCAAGCGGATGGTTATTACTTTCTGGTGCTGTTACAGCTGTTCCATTAATTTTATTTAGTGCTGGAGCAAGAAGAATACCACTATCATTAACAGGCTTTATACAATATATCGGTCCAACTATCATGTTCTTTATCGGTATATTCTTGTTAAACGAACATTTCGATGTTGATCAATTTATTACATTCATATTTATCTGGGCAGGTATTATCATATATAGCTACAGTAAATATGTAGAACTTAATCGCAATAGAAAAAAATTAACAAAAGAAGCTAACTAAAAAACAATAGAAGCAATAAATAAAGGGTGAGACATTTATTGATATCTCACCCTTTATTTATTAATATATATCGCCACAAGTTGTAGCTAATAATGCTTTAATTGTATGCATTCTATTTTCTGCTTGTTGGAATACTTTCGAATAATCTGATCTAAATACGTCATCTGTCACTTCCATACTTGTTACACCAAATTTTTCGAAACAAAGCGCGCCCATTTCAGTATTCAAATCATGAATAGCTGGTAAGCAATGTAAAAATAAAGTTTCATTTTTACCAGTTAAATTAATTAAGTTTTGATTAACTTGGTAATCTTTAAGTAATTCAAAGCGTTCTTCCAATTGTTGTTCCTCACCCATTGAACACCAAACATCTGTATATATGATATCACTGCCGTAAATACCTTCTTGGATATTATCTGTAATTAATATCTCACTTCCAGATTCTTTACTAAATGACAATGCCATATTTTGAACTTCTTCATTTGGTTGGAGTGATGATGGTGCAACAATATGAATATTCACACCTAAAATTGCACTCGTAACGAGCAACGAGTTCGCAACATTATTGCGTCCATCTCCTATAAACGTCAAAGTCTTTCCTTCGTATGTACCAAAGTATTCTTTAATTGTCATAAAGTCTGCTAACATTTGTGTAGGATGCCACTCATTTGTTAAGCCATTCCATACTGGTACGTTCGAAAATTGAGCTAAATCTTCTACTGTCTTTTGTTCAAATCCTCTAAAAGCAATACCATCAAACATGGATCCAAGTACGACTGCTGTATCTTCAACAGATTCTTTCTTACCTAACTGTAAATCATCTTTACCTAAATAAGACACACTTGCACCCATCTTAGTTGCAGCTACTGTGAAAGCTGAACGTGTTCTCGTTGATTGCTTTTCAAATAATAAAGCGATATGTTTCCCGTTTAAATAACGGTGTGGGATCTGATGCTTTTCTTTGAATTTTAATTCCATTGCCAAATCAATAAGCGATTCTAATTCTCCTTTAGAAAAATCAACTTCTTTTAAAAAACTTGTCTTGTTTAATTCTTTTAACATAGATAACTTCGTCCCAATGAAACCAGCTCCTCATTTATTTATAAAGATAATATTACAACATAGCATTCTGTTTGTAAATAGTTATTCAATATATTGCATAAAAATACTATCATCAATTAGTATGACATAATAATTAAAAAATATAACACATTTTCTCGTTTTTCTATTGAAAACGGATACATAATGCGTTATGATGTAGTCATCAAACAAAAGGATGTGTTTAGATATGGCAATGAGAGTATCAAAGGACAATAATCAAGTTCATATTCAATGGAGAGTAGCGGACATTACAATTCCAAATAATGAAATTAAAAACATTAAAGAGGATCAAGATATTCACGCTTTGTCTAATGAAGCCCAAGATCATATCGTAAGAATTGGCTCAACTTTTGGCAAAACAAATCGTGTGATTATCGAAACAAATGATAAAGAATATATTATTTATACACATGCTGATAAGAAAGTTTACAACGAACTTACTAAAGAAGCTTAAGTTCAAACTTTCAGGCATTTTAAATAAACACCGCGAAGTCATATAAAGCTGACTTCGTGGTGTTATTTATATGGCATTTTCAAATTGAATTATTATGATACATTTTTAAAGCATGCTAACATATAAGAAAGGAGTGATGATCAATATGTTAAGAGACTTAAAAGGGCTCAATGCAGTCATTACAGGTGGCTCTAAAGGTATCGGTAAATCAATCGCGATTGCATTAGCTCACGAAGGCGTCAACGTTGCAATTGCAAGTAGAAATATTGATACTTTAAAAGCAACAGCCGATGAACTTAAACAATATGACGTCAAAGTATTTTATAAAGAAACTAATATTGCGCACCAAAAAGATGTGCAACGTTTTATAGAAGATTCATATCATGCATTAGGCTCTATTGATATCGTGATAAATAATGCAGGTATTATGAAGAACAATTCATTTTTAGATGTAAGTGAATCTGAGTTTGATCAATTATTCGAAACAAATGTTAAAGGTATATATTACGTTTTACAAGAAGCATTACCACATCTCGTAAGACAAAAAAGCGGAGATGTTATTAATATCGCTTCAATGTCTGGTTTAAAAGCCAGTGCAACAAGCAGTATCTATTCTGCTACTAAATATGCAGTAATTGGTATGACTGAAGGTATTATGCAAGAAATGAGAAAACATAACATCCGAGTATCATATTTAACCCCTTCAGCTGTATTAACAGACTTAATTGGAGAAACACAATTACAAGAAGATACAATGACGCATCCAGAAGATATAGCAGACGTAGTCATATCACAATTGAAACTACAACCAAGAACATTTATGAAGACAGCACAAATCTGGGCTACTAACCCAACACCAAAAGAATAGGAGAGATAACAATGTATGTTGTAACAAATAGAATTAAAATGAAAAAAGGTTATGCAGAAAAATTAGCACCAATGTTTACTAAAGGTGGCGCATTACAAGAAATGAAAGGTTTCATAAAAGTTGAAACTTGGAACATGCAAGACATTGATGACAATGACGAATTACATGTAAATATGTGGTGGGAAGAACTAGAAGACTTTGAAGCATGGAAAACGAGCGATGCATTTAAACAAGCACATAGTCGCGGTGGAGACAGTAATAAAGACAAAGGTGAATCACCAATGTTAGGATCTAAAATCGCAATCGCTAAAGTCGAAACAACAATCGATCCAAAATAATAGTATAAAAACGGACAAACTGAACTATTTAAGTTCATTTTGTCCGTTTTTTAATTTAAAAGAAAATATGAGCTAATATTACAATTATCGGTAATGCAATAATTGTACGCATAATATAAATCATGAAGAGTTTCCCTAGGCTTACTGGTATTTTCGAACCGAGTATAACGCCCCCTACTTCTGATAAATATATTAATTGTGAAATACTTAAAGCACCTACGATAAATCTTGTCATATCACTTGGTACATTACTAATAAGTAATGATGGTAAGAACATATCTGCAAAACCGATTAATAATGTTTCAGACATTTCTTTTGCATATGGTATTTGCATTAATTCTAATAATGGTACAAATGGTGCACCTAAAATACTAAATGTTGGTGTATATTCAGCAACAATAGTTGCTAATGTACCGATTGTCATAACGACTGGTAGTACTGCTAACCACATATCCAATACAGTTTTCACACCATTGATAATGAATTGTTTAAAGTCAGGTGATTTTACAGCTTTTTGAGTTGCTTGTTCAAATCCCCATGATATTGGATTATGCGTTTTTGGAATAGATTCATTTAATTGTTCAGTACTTCCGTTTGAATACTTATCTGGAATTTGTTTAAGTGGCCAAATTCTAGGCATTATAAAAGCTGCTACAACACAAGCTAAAATAACGGATAAATAAAATTTAAAGAAATAATCCATTAAGCCAATTGTTTGAGCAATGACAATTGCAAATGTGATGGATACAACAGAGAATGTTGTCGCAATGACAGTTGCCTCTCGACGTGTATAAAAGCCTTGTTCATATTGTTGACTTGTAATCATTACGCCTACAGTTCCATCACCAATAAATGAAGCTAGATTATCAACAGTTGATCTACCAGGTAATTTAAATACTGGTCTCATAATTGGCGCAAACATTGGCCCTAAAAACTCTAATAAACCAAAGTCCATTAATAATGGAAGGAATAAACCTGCAAAGAAGAATACTGCAAGCAATGTTGGTAATAAATCATTGTAAACCATTAATCCAGTATTTTCATTTACAACTATACCAGGTCCAAAATCGAAATAAATGAATATTGCAAATATCGCACCTATTATTCTAATTACGACCCAAATCCAATTGACGTTAAACAATTCGTTCGCTATAGATCTCTTAGTAGAAGTACTGAATATCGTAGAATAGATTAATGTCATTACTGCAGAGAAACTAATTAAAAGCATTATAATTAGTCCAGCATAGTCACCTATCCAATCTAAAGCTGTATTTGCAAGGTATGCAACAGGTAAACTTGTTTCTTTCTCCCCTTTATCGTCAGTTACCGTAACGGGAACTAAAAATAAATATATTCCTAGCACTGATAATATAATAAACTTTAACCTTCCTACTAAAACGCTCGTCTCTTTCATACTTTCTCTCCTTTTCGCAAGACTAACTATACACAATAATTAATAAATATTCAATACTATTCATCTCTAATTGTATTATATATTTTTATGTAAGCGCTGTCATCAAAAATAATAGATTTATTAATTAAATTTATATATATAACATTAAAGAAATCTTACTTCTATATTATTAATATTTTAAATATTCAAACTACTGTATAAATCCCGTATTATCATATTGAACTAACGTGCTTACTTAGCATTTTTATACAATTAATCTTGAGTCGCTTTTATATTGTTCGGGTATTAAATTTTATCTGTATTTTTACAAATCACACTGTTATAATCATGATTATATGTCAAAGAGAAGGAGTTATATGATGTCGAAACCTCGATTAATTACATTTATGTTAAGCGTATTTGTTGTGGGAATGGTTGAACTAATGATTGCAGGTATACTTACTTTAATGAGTAAAGATTTGAATGTATCAGAAGCAATTGTAGGACAACTTGTAACAGTTTATGCATTAACATTCGCAATTAGTGGTCCCATACTTGTTAAACTCACTAAAAACGTCTCACCAAAGACTATATTATTAGTAAGTATGGCTATATTTATTTTAGGAAACGGGATAATTGCGATTTCACCTAACTTTACAATACTAGTAATAGGTAGAATACTATCTTCAGCGGCTGCTGCAATTATTGTCGTGAAGATTTTATCTTTAACTGTTGTGTATTCAAATCCAAGCGAACGCGGGAAAATGATTGGACTTGTTTATACTGGTTTCAGTGCAGCTAACGTACTTGGTGTTCCTCTAGGCACTAAAATAGGTGATTTAGTAGGTTGGAGAATGTCATTTGTATTTATATCTACAGTAGGGATTATTGCACTTATACTTATTATTTTTAATGTAGCAAGTAATAAAATAGATACAGTAGAATCTTCTAATCAAAGCCAAGATTACAAAGTCGTTCATCCGTTAGAAATTGTAAAATATTTAAGCATAACTTTCCTTATATTAGCGGCAAATTATGTTGTCGTAACGTATATTAGTCCGTTACTATCTGTGTATGGATATGATTTAAATATCGTATCACTTGTACTACTCGTAGCTGGTATCGGTGCAATTATTGGTACTTCATTAGGTGGATATATTACAGATGCATTAGGCAGTAAAAAGTGGCTATTAATTTCATTAAGTACTTATACAGTACTAATGCTTGTATTTGAACAATTCTTACCTATACTTGTTATTACATTAATAGGCGTATTTGCTTGGAATATTGTCCAATGGGGATCAAATCCACCTATCCAAATCGGTATCATCTCTCAAATTGAAGGAGATACAAGTGCGGCAATGAGTTGGAATATGTCTAGTTTAAATGCAGGAATAGGCGCTGGTTCATTATTAGGTGGTATATTTGTATCATACTTTAATGTTGTATCTAGTCTATATGTAGCTGGTGCATTGAGCTTCATTGCATTCCTAATTTGTTTAACGATTAAGAAACAACCAAAGACTCAAAAAGCATAAAAAAAGCGAGTGAGATATTTATCTCACTCGTCTTTTTTTATACTTTATTGTAATTCTTTATTGCTTTTTGATTGGTTTTCTTCATCTGATGATGCGTTCTTTTGTTCGTATTCTTTTCTACTCATAACATCATCAACGTGCATATTTACTTCAACAACTTCAAGTCCAGTCATATGTTTAACTTGCTCTTTAACTAAGTCCGCAACTTTTTTGAAGATTTTAGGAGCTGATTCGCCGTATTCTAAAATTACTTTTAAATCTACAGCTGCTTGTTTTTCTCCTACTTCAACAGAAACCCCTTGAGTTACGTTATTTCCAGATGTGAAACGATCAGTTAAGCTAGAAGCAAAGCCGCCTTTCATATCTAAAATACCTCTAACCTCTCTAGCAGCAATTCCAGCAATTTTTTCTACTACTTCATCTGAAAATGATAATGTATTTGAAAATTGTTGCTCTTGAGCTTGAGCTTGTTGTTGTTGAGCTTCGCGCTCTTGTTCATTTACCCCTGTTTGTTCATTGTAACTACTTTTTACTTTGTTGTTGTCTACGTTTGCCATAATAGATTCTCTCCCTTTAATTTATAATTTGTTTATTTGCATTATTTATATTGTAAGCAGTCTAACTTATTCTATTTAAGAAATTTAAGAACTGCTGTGTACAATCTTTAATATACCCCAACCCTACACCTATTAAACATAGGACTAGGATTAAAACTGTTTTCCAAAAACCAATTGTTAAAAATAGTACTGCTAATATTAACATTGCGATAAAACCAATAATTCTCCATTTATATTCTTTAATAAAATTAATGAATTGATTTGGATCTTGATTTTCATTTGGCATAATCGGAACCTCCTATCCTTAGTCTTATAAAACTCTTGTGTCACTCGATTTTTGATCTCTGACATTAATCTCAATATTTTTTACAGGTATTTCTGAGAAATGCTCAACATTTTCCTTAATATCTGATTTAATTCGATCCGTTAATGTTTGAATTTGGCCTGTATCTGAAACCACAAAGAAATCAGCTTTGATTGTTGCATAAGATTTATTTTTCTTATTATACAGTTTAGAAATAACATTTGGTTGACGTACTTCATCGTATTTTTGAATAGTACGATAAACACATTTTTCAACTGAATTTCTCGTAATATAAATGTGACCATCCTCATAGTCACGATGTAAGCCTGGCTTTTTATGTGTTGGTTTAAATGTTGCAAAGAACATCAATATACCAAAGAATATTAATACGCCTGCACAAGCAATCAACGTTGGTTCAAACCAATTATATTTTAATAATTCTTGTTGATAGCTCTTAATTTGGCTAATATCCAAGTACATAAAAAGAAGCGTGCCTACAACTACTATTATGAATAAGCCTAGGAAAAAATTCTTTAATCTTCTCACTGGCAACTGCACCTCCTATGTAAAGTTCTATTACTACTCATAGTTATACCCCTAAAACGATTTTGAAAACTAAATTTTTTAATTTAAGTAAACTTTTTTGGAACATGTTAATAAATCTTAAAATTTGTAGTAATTAAAAACTAAAAAACTCTCTTCCATTATAGAAAGAGAGTTCATTATTATATATGCGTTGATTTTTGCATTAAGTATAAGAAATAGGGAGCACCAACTATTGCAACGATAATACCTGCTGGAAGTCCGTTAGGTTCTAATACAATTTTACCAATTGTATCTGCTACAACAAGTAAAATCGCACCGTTTAACACTGCAATTGGTAAATATAATTGGTGTCTCGGTCCAACAATACTTCTTGCTATATGTGGTCCCATTAAGCCGACGAAACCAATTCCGCCTGCTACTGAAACTGCAGCTGATGATAATACAACAGCTAAGAATACAAGTAGTATTCTTTCTCTATTATTATTAATACCGAAAGAAACGGAAATTTGTTCATTCGTACTTAATACATTTAATACATTTGCTTTATAGAATAAGAATGGCATGACAATAGCTAACCATGGGATAAATGCGAACACAAACGGCCATTCATCTCCCCATATATTACCTGCAAACCATCTTGCGATAAATTCCATTTGATCTTGATCAAATGTAGACATAATTGTAATAGATGCACCACTCAGAGCAGTAGATAAACCTACACCTATTAAGACCATTCTTACAGGGTTTATACCTTCTCCACGTTTATGACTGAATATGAAAATAACCATTGCAGTTGCTAAACCGCCGAGCATACTTACAATTGGTAATACATATACAAAATCTCCTGCTTTTATCGTACCAACAACAAGAAATAGTGTAATCATAAACCCGCTTCCTGCATTAATACCAAGAATACCTGGTTCTGCTAAAGGATTCTTCGTAATACTTTGTAGGATTGCACCACTTAGTGCTAAACTTGCACCTGCAAGTATTGTGATGAGCATTCTAGGCATTCTAAATTCAAATAATACCATTGTATCTAGTTCATTACCTTGTCCAAAAATCGTCTTAAAAAATTGTGTAAAGGACATATTAAATTCACCAGTTGTCATAGCAAATCCCATAGAAGCAATAAGTGCGATAACTAATATAATAAATGTAATACGCTGCTTTTTAATTATTTTAGGATGTATCATAATATTTTACCGTCCCTTCTTACAAGATAAAGGAAGAACGGCACACCGATAATTGAGATAACAGCTCCAATAGGTGCTTCTCCTAACATTCTTGCAATCATATCTGCAAATAACAGGATAAAACCTCCAAGAACTGCTGATAAAGGTATCACACGTTTATAATCAGTTCCAACCATGAATCGAACAATATGTGGCACCATTAATCCGACAAATGCGATTTGTCCAACGATTGAAACCGCTATACCTGCTAGGAACATTGTAGCAATTAGACTCGTGTATCTAACAAATGTACTATTTTGACCTAATCCTTTTGAAAGTGTATCACCTAAACTAAGTATTGTAAGTTGTCTACTCATGATAATAAGGACAATTAAAATAACAATAACAATCGGTGTAGAGATCATAAGTTGTTTCCAAGTTGTACCACTTACACCACCAACACTCCAGAATGTTAATGTTTGATTTAATCTAAATATTAAAGCAATCCCTTCACTTGCAGCTGTTAAAAGCGCAGATACTGCAGCACCAGCAAGTACTAATCTCATTGGGCTGAACCCACCTCGTTTAGATGAGCCTACACTCATAACGAGTATGCCACCTATACCAGCACCTACAAATCCAGCAAGCATTAATGTGAAATAACCTGCATTAGGTATAACGGCTAAAGTTAAAGCAAGCATCATACTCGCACCAGCATTAAGCCCTAATAAACCAGGGTCAGCTAAGCCGTTACGTGTAACACCTTGCATGACAGCACCGGATACAGCAAGTGCCATACCAACAATGACAGCACCTATTTCTCTCGGAATTCTTATTTCTCTTAATATATTATGTTCTTCTATTTTTGGATTATAATGAAAAATCGCATCATAAACCACTTGTATCGAAGTCGTCTTTGCACCAAATAAAAATGACAGAAGTAAAACAGCTACAAGTAACATGATTGTAACTGTTAGTATAATGGGATAGCGATTAACTTTTAATGATTTAGTCTGAGTCATTGAGTTGCCATCCTTTATAACTTCGTATAGTGCTTACATAATAAATTATATGTTACAAGCATTGGTTTTCCAGTTCGTGGGTCTGTAGAGAGCTCTGCATCAATATTGAAGACTTCTTCCAATATTTCATTTGTTAAAACTTCTTCTGTTTGACCTTGTGCAACAATTTCACCAGATTTCATAGCAATTAAATGATCTGAAAAACGAATTGCTTGGTTAATATCATGTAATACCATAATAATTGTACAACCTTGTTCTTTATTTAATTCTTGTACAAGCTCTAAAATTTCTAATTGGTGTGAAATATCTAAATAAGTAGTTGGTTCATCTAAAAAGATGATATCTGTTTTTTGTGCGAGAGCCATTGCAATCCAAACACGTTGTCTTTGACCACCACTTAAATCGTTAATCGATCTATATTTAAATTCATGCGTACCTGTTACATTTAAAGCCCATTCAATTTCCTCTTTATCTTGTTTTGATAATCTACCGAAACCTTTTTGATGAGGAAATCTACCATAAGATACGAGTTCTCCAACTGTTAATCCATCTGCAACATCAGGAGATTGTGGCAAAATAGCAATTTTTTTAGCTATTTCTTTAGTTGAAGTTGAATGTAAATTCTTACCATCTAACAATACTTGACCTGTTTGTACATTTAATATACGACTTAAAGCTTTTAATAAAGTAGACTTACCACAACCATTTGGTCCAATTATAGAAGTCACTTTGCCATCTGGTATTTCAAGATTCAATTCATTAACTATTAATTTTTCACCATAACCTATTGAAATAGCTTCTCCCGTTAAACGATTCATAAAGAACCCTCTTTCCATTAAAATTAACTCTATTTATATGACATTTTCATTAATTGTATATATCTGTAAATGATAATCATTATCATCTTTCACATTCATGTATTATAGCATTTAATAGTATCTTTTTCTATCATTTTCTGAACATTTTCGTATTCCGTTCACAAAAAGAGGTTGGAACACTTAACGTATTCCAACCTCTTAACATTATTATTCATCTACTAAAAATCCATTTCCAAGAACGTCTCTTACGTCATGGACAACGACAAATGCATTTTCATCAAATTTTCTAATCATGCGTTTTGTTCTAGAAAGTTGTGTCTTCGCAATAACGACATATAAGACATCTGTATCTTTCTTAGAATAATAGCCTCTACCATTTAGAATCGTACAACCACGACCAATTTGTTCATCAATCATTTTAGCGATTTGATCGGGATTTTGAGAAATTATTGTAACGGCTTTTTTAGGATTTAGACCTTCAATTACAAAGTCCATCACTTTTGTTCCTACATATAATGAAATCACTGTAAGTAACGCTTTTTCTAAAGGCATTACAGTAAGTGAGAACATCACGACGATAAGGTCAAAGAATAATAGAGCATATGATGTATTAACGTCTAAATACTTATGCGCTATTCGAGCAAGAATCGTCGTTCCAGCAGTCGTACCACCAGATAATACAATTAGTCCTATACCTAGACCAACCATGAAACCACCAAAGATTGTATTAATTAAAATTTCATTCGTATGCACAACCCAAGAGTCAGTTAGACCTAGAAATACAGAAATAGCAATAACAGCTATTATCGTATAAACAGTACTTCTCTTGCTTAAAAATTTATAACCTAACGCAATTAAAATAGCATTTAAAATAAACGTAGACCATGCAGGTGAAATGTCGAATGCATAAAGTAAGATTAAAGAAACCCCAGTTACGCCACCTTCACCTAAATTAGCAGAAATGATAAAGGCATTAACACCCGTAGCAAAAATAAAAGACCCTGCCAAAATTAATATCATATCTCGTAAAATTCTATTTTTCATGACCTTACCTCCTCTATATTTTTTAACAGACATATAGATACTACCACAATCCTCAAATCCCCTCAACATGCCGATTCTAAATAGAAGACGAATCATATAATGGATGTATAACGATGATGTGAAGAAAGTAGTTTGAATTGAGTGAAGTGATGGAGGAGAGAGAAATAGGTGATGTCTTGGCTTTACTAGGAAGTTAAGCTATGACTTAGGGAATCTCTTGGCTTTATTCAGGACTTAAGCCATGACTTAGGGAATCTCTTGGCTTTACTAGGAAGTTAAGCTATGACTTAGGCTATCTCTTGGCTTTATTCAGGCGTTAAGCCATGACTTAGGGAATCTCTTGGCTTTATTCAGGACTTAAGCCATGACTTGGGTGATGTCTTGGCTTTACTATGAAGTTAAGCTATGACTTAGGCTATCTCTTGGCTTTACTCAGTCGTTAAGCCATGACTTGGACTATCTCTTGGCTTTATTCAGACATTAAGCCACAACTCGTGTGTTTATTCCTCCTTTAACTCACATCTTCCACTATCTTATATCTTCAATCTCCTTCATTTTCACATTCGCCACTTAATTCAAACTGTCACCACCAAAAAAGTACCGACAAAATCGTTTCTAGATTTTGTCGGTACTACTGTCTTCGTATATTAAATCCCTGATATATCTTCCTCTTAAAATTCTTTTTCAAAGGGTTCTTGTATATCTTTTAACACTTTAACAGAGTTATCAAATAATGATTTTTCTTCTTCATCTAATGGCATTTCGATAACTTCTCTAATGCCTGATCTGTTTATAAGTGCTGGTACGCCTATATATACACCTTCATGTCCATACTCGCCTTCTAAATATGCAGACACTGTTAACACCACATCTTGGTTGTTCAAAATAGCTTTTGTAATACGCATTAACCCCATTGCTACTCCATAATAAGTTGCACCTTTTGCTTCAATAATTTCATATGCTGCATCACGAGTTTGTACAAATATTTCTTCTACTCTATGTTTGCGTGTTTCATCTTTTTCAATAATACTTCTTAATGGTTTACCTGCAATATTGGCATGAGACCAAACTGGTAATTCTGAATCACCATGTTCACCAATAATATTTGCATGAACACTTTGTGGTGCGACATCGAATTCTTCACTTAATAAATATCTAAATCTTGCTGTATCTAATATAGTACCTGATCCGATTACACGTTCTTTTGATAAACCTGAGAATTTCATAGTTGCATATGTTAATACATCTACTGGGTTAGTTGCAATTAAGAATATACCATCAAATCCTGAATCCATAATTTCAGTAACGATTGATTTGAAAATTTTCATATTTTTTGCTACTAAATCTAGTCTTGTTTCACCTGGTTTTTGAGCTGCACCTGCACAAATCACAACTAAGTCTGCATCATGGCAATCTTTATAATCACCTGATTTAACTTTAATTGGTGAAGGACCATATACTGTACCATGATTTAAATCCATTACATCCCCGATTACTTTCTTTTTATCTAAGTCTATGATGACAAATTCATCACAAATACCTTGGTTTATCATTGAAAATGCATAACTTGAACCTACTGCACCATTACCTACTAATACGACTTTTTTACCTTTGAATTGTTTCATTATAATCGCTCCTCAATTTATATTTATAAAATTATTGTTAAAATAAATGTCCATATACAGATGAATATTAAGAATCCTACGCTATATTTCAAAGTCATTTTGAGCAATTCAGACTCTTTACCAACTTCTCTAACAGCAGCTGTTGCAATTGCGATAGATTGTGGTGAGATTAATTTAGCTGCTACACCACCTGCTGTATTTGCAGCAACTAACAATGGTCCACTTGTACCAATTTGACTAGCTACTGATGCTTGAATTGGTGCAAACAATGTGTTGTTATTTACAACTGAACCAGTCATGAATACACCTATCCAACCTAATACTGGAGATAGTATCGGGAAGATGTTACCAGCTTTTGCAATACCTTGTCCCATTGCACCTGTAAGTCCACCATAAGTTGTAATTTTCGCGATGGCTAAAATAAAGCAGATTGTCAAAATTGGTAACCAAAGTTCTTTAATTGTTACGCCTAATAAATTAAAGGCATCACTGAACTTAAAGTGTTTCGAAATGAGTATTGTGATCACTACTGAAATTAATATTGCAGTACCTGTTGCACTAAATATGTCGATTTTTAATGTAATCAGTTTATTTGTAATTTCATTAAATGTTCCTGGAATATTTATATTCCATACTAATGAAGAAAGTAAACCACCTTCAGCAAATAAAGCTTTGAAAAATGGTGCACTCCATATCATGACAAAAATCGTTAAAATATAGAATGGGCTCCATGCATACATAATGGATTTAACAGAATGTTTCTTTGTTTCCAATACTTCTTGATCTGAAACTCTGAAAATATTTTGAGGTTGGTAATATTTTGAGAAAATTGCTAATGCAACCATTGATAATAATGGTGGTATAATATCAGCCAATTCTGGACCTTGGAAATACGTAATCAATATTTGTAAGCCAGTATATGTTGTACTTACAACAAGTATCATCGGTAAAATTTCTTTCACACCTTTAAATCCATCTAATATCATGACAAGTAAAAACGGAATAAAGAAGTTCAGGATTGGGAGTGTAAGTGTTGAAATCTGTGATACTTCAAGCGCTGAAATATTACCGTGAAGACCTAAACTATCTATAATACCAACTGGAATACCTATAGCACCAAAAGCGCCTGCTGCTCCGTTAGCAATTAAACAAAGCATTGCTGCCTGTAAAGGTTTAAAACCAATTTGAATTAACAATACACTACATATTGCGATAGGGACACCAAAACCAGCAGCACCTTCTAAAAATGCATTAAAACTAAAACCTATTAATAATAATTGGATACGTTGGTCTTGAGAAATACCTGAAATACTATCTTGAATGATACTGAATTGTCCTGTTCCAATTGAAACTTTGTATAACCATACTGCCATTACGACAATATAGCCTATTGGAAGAATACCTTGAAAGAATCCTTCTGTTATAGCACCAATCGCCACAGTATGTGGTAATTCGAAGATAAATGATGCAATGAGTAAAGTTACAATAAGTGTCGTAATAGATGCATAAATACCTTTCATTTTAAAAACTGTTAAACATAATAGAAATAATATAATCGGTATACTAGCAACAATTGCTGATAGTGTAACGTTGTCTAATGGATTTATATTATTTAGTAGCACAATGAACAACTTCTTTCTTATTTTTATTTTTCAAGATGCGCATCTTTAACTTTTGTGATTCTTTTCACAATGTAAATATAGCACCTCAATTTCTTGAGGTCAATAGGTTTTACGCATATTTTGTGAAAATATTCACGATTTATTTACTACTGGTTTTTTGATTTTTATTGAATCCTTTGCTCTATCTAAATGGTTGCGTTTTCATTATTTCTCATATTTTTTTAATTTTTTATAATAAAAACAAGATCCTGAAATATTTTTCTAGGATCTTGTTCAATACTATATTATTCAGTTAAACTTTGCGTATTTACAAAATGTCTATACTTTTCATGAGATGCTAATAATTCTTGATGTGTACCTACACCTGTAATTTGACCTTTATCTAAAAATACAATTTGATTCGCTTTTTTAATCGTAGCAAGTCTATGTGCGATCACAATAGTTGTGCGATCTTTCATTAATTCATTTAATGCTTGTTGAATGTAGAATTCACTTTCACTATCTAAATTAGCTGTCGCTTCATCTAATAGTAAAATATCTGGATTCTTAATGAAACTCCGTGCGATATCTATACGTTGTCTTTGCCCGCCAGATAATTTTGTACCTCTTTCACCGATTTCTGTATCAAACCCTTGTGGAAACGCCATTATAAAATCATAACATCGTGCCATCTTCGTATAGTGTACAAGTGTTTCTTCTTCTACTTCTGAATAGACACCATATGTTAAATTATCTCTTATCGTCCCTGACATCATTGCATTAGATTGCATAACATATCCAATTTTCTGTCGCCAATATTTTAAAGATATATCATCTATTGGTTGGTTTCCATATAATATTTGGCCGTGATCGATTGGATAAAGTCTTTCAATTAAACTGAACAGCGTACTTTTTCCTGAGCCAGAAGGACCAACAAATGCCGTAACTTCTCCAGATCGAATAGATAAAGATAAATCTTTAATAACGGAATGAGCTTCATATCCAAATGAAACATTTTCAAATGTAATATCTTGATGATTCGTAATCGGTTGATTATGATCATCGCCTCTTTTTTCAGCTTCTTCTTGATAAATCTCATAGATACGTTCACTTGCGCCGACAGCTTTCTTATAATCCGTTAAAAACATTGAAAAATTCAAAATTGGCGCTGATAATTGCACGACATAGAATATCATTGCGACCAAAGTACCTGCAGTAATCGCTCCACTCGAAACTCTAATACCACCAAAACCAAGTATCACAGCTACTGTTAACGTCATAATAACGCCTGAAAGCGGGGAAATAATTGCTCTAATTTTAGCTTCTTTTAAACCAAGATCATATATGCCTAATAAAGTTCCTTTTGTTTTTTCGAGTTCTTTTTCTTCTGAAGTTGTCACTTTAACTAATTTCATTTCAGTCAGCACTCTTCCTAATATACCGCTGAATCTAGAAATCTCAGTTTGTGTGTCTCTTGAAATTTTACCCATTTTTCGTCCTAAAGGTACCATTATTCCTATAAATATGGGTAAGATTAGGAACGTCATGAGCGTCATTTGCCAATCTAAAATAAATAACATCACTATCGAACCAATAAGTGTTAACAATGATGGTAATACGCTAGGTGCTTTTTCAGAGATAAATAAGTTAATCACATTCGTATCATCTGTAATTCTACTCATCAATTGTCCACTTTCATTTTTGTCAAAGAAACTCATTTTCAAATTGATTAAATGCTTCCAGAGCTTTTCCCTAATTGAATAAATTGTTTTTTCACCAATCTTGCTTAGTAAATATGTCCCAATACCACTCAAGACTGCATTTACTAAAAATACGCCTATAAATAGCCAAACCATTCTTAAATCTAAACTTTCTGCATTAAATGTATCTACTAATTTCCCAGTAAATAATGGTACAAGCAAACCACTAAGACTACCTAAAATTGAAAGTGTCATAGCCGTAAACACTAATTTTTTAGGCCAGTCTACCTTTTTTAGTAAATAAAGCAGAGGATTTTGTTTTGTCATTTTAATAACCTCTTCACTAAAGTTAATGATATAGTTATATTTTACAGCATTGAGATTATACATACCAAATTTAAAATATGTTCACAAAAAATTAACGTTCATTTGTTATCTTATTGTAGGGTAGTTAATTAATATATGTTAGAATGATATAGTTAATTTTAAAAATAAATAAAGAGGTCTTATCCATGAAAAAAAGTCTATTATTATTTTTTGCATTACTTATATTGAGCATACCGGTAACTCAAAATGCTTATGCAGCGGATAATCCGAAATCACCAACACAAGTAGCCAATGAGAATGGATACTCACTCGGTGAAATCTATGAACCTGAAGGCGCTATTAACTATAGTTCTGAGACTGGTCAAATTATGTATGAATATAAAATAGATGCTAAATGGTATCCAGCAAGTATGTCTAAATTAATGACATTATATTTAACTGAGAAAGCAATCAATAGTGGTAAACTTGATAAAAATGCTAAAGTTAAAATGACGGATGAAGAATATCGTTTATCTACATTACCAGAATTAAGTAATACAAAATTGTATCCAGGAGATGTATATACAATCTCTGAACTTATGCAAATAACCGTTTCTAACTCTTCAAATGCAGGTGCGATGATTTTAGGAAGAGAAACGATGAAAGCTGAGAACTTAGCTTCTGCTAAAAAGATAGATAAAAAAGATAAAGACTCCAATAAAAATACTGCATCTAAACAACAAAAAAAGGATTTAGATTCTGACTTTGTTGACTACATGAATGAAACAGCAAAGAAATTAGGTATGGAACATACAAAATTCTACAATGCCAACGGTGCTTCTAATAATTTATTATTAGAATATAAAGCAAAACGATATCAATCAGATGAGGATAATTATTCAACATCTAGAGACTATGCAATTTTAACGCAACATCTTGTAAAACAGTATCCTGATATTTTAGAATACACTAAAAAAGTTGCCCCTACTGTTCACTACGTTACATATTATACGTATAATCATTCACTTGAAGGTGCAGATATGTCACTTAAAGGTACAGATGGTCTAAAAACGGGTTCTAGTGATACAGCGGACTATAACCACAGTCTTTCTACTAAGAGAGATGGATTAAGAATTAACCAAATTCTCTTTGGTGCCGGAGATTATAATAGTGTCGGTGGTGAGAAAGAACGTAATATGATGGGGAATAGCTTGATGGAAAAATCATTCAAAGAATATGAATGGAAAAAAGTATTATCTAAAGGGACTCAAAAAATTAATGGCAAGAAATATTATGTAACAGAAGATTTATATGATGTCGTTCGTAAAGGCGTAGATTATAAAGTTGTACTTAAAGATGGACGTGCAAGCATTGATTATAACCGATCTTATATCAATGATAGCTATGGTCCACCATCTGTAAAAGTAGAAACGCCAAGTAAACATAAATTTAACGAAACAAAGAAAAAAGTAACAAGTACTGATAATAGACCTATTATTATGACAGCATCTATTTTACTTGCTATCGGTATTATCCTTTTATTAACTTGGTTAATCAAGCGTAAGAAAAAATAATAACGGATATTAAGTCTTAAGTCCGACAACAAAAACGTCACTTTAGTGTAGAATAGTCTTAAACTATTCAATACGAGGTGACGTTTTTTTGATTCAATTTTTACCGAATTTTCTATCAGAACCAATTAATTTATCCTTAACAATGATAACGATCATCGCGCTTATATATGTATTTGTTCATCATAGAAGACAACAACCCATTTTAAGTTTAATCGATATTATTCTAGGATATTTTCCAATACTCATCCATGAGATGGGTCATGTTATAGCAAATAAACTATCAGGTGGTAAGCCTAAAGACCTCGTAGTTGTTTGGCGTCGTAAAGAGCGTATGGAAACCGGTAGACAAGGTTACGCCGTTACTGGTTCTAAATCACGATTAAATCAATTTATAACGACTTTATTCGGTTATATCATGCCGCCAATTATGTTGATTTTAGGTGTGTGGCTTAAACATCACACATTCGGACCTATTTTCTTAATCATTCTTCTGATTATGTTTTTATTCTATGTCATATTAACATCTAAGAAATTTATCCCAAGTATCATTCTCGTCATTATTGCACTAGCTTTATATGAAGTACTGTCTGCACCGAATATACATGACTTTGGACAAATCATTACGTATATTTATCACATTAGTTTAGGAACATTATTAGGTGAAGTCGCACAATCAAGTATTACAATATTCCTATTAACATTCTCTCGTTCAAGACAAGAATGGGATGGTAGTCAGTTAAAACAGCTCACTAAAATTCCAACTATTTTCTTTAGTGTCATATGGATAGCAATTAATGTATATGCGGTTATGTATACTTTTAATATTTTATGGCCATAGATATTGGAACTTTTAATATGAAGTCTTCGCGTAGTATAATTCGACTTTATACTTTATTGCACGATATCTCTTAGTCTTCGTGCGTTATATTCTGATTTTGCACCTTAGCGCACGATATCTCTTAGTCTTCGTGCGTTATATTCTGATTTTGCACCTTAGCGCACGATATCTCTTAGTCTTCGTGCGTTATATCCTGATTTTGTACCTTAGCGCACGATATCTCGGAGTCTTCGTGCGTTACACTCTGATTTTGCACCTTAGCGCACGATATCTCTCAGTCTTCGTGCGTTACATCCTGATTTTGTACCTTAGCGCACGATATCTCTTAGTCTTCGTGCGTTACATCCTGATTTTGTACCTTAGCGCACGATATCTCGGAGTCTTCGTGCGTTACACCCTGATTTTGCACCTTAGCGCACGATATCTCTCAGTCTTCGTGTGTTACATCCTGATTTTGTACCTTAGCGCACGATATCTCTTAGTCTTCGTGCGTTATATTGTATCCATTAACAAAAAACCAGCAGAAATTCATTCGTTTGAATTTCTGCTGGTTTTTACTTATTAAGCTGTTTTTATACCAAACAAATATGATGCATTTGTTTCGCTTATCATAATTGTTTTATCTTTAAGTTTAAGTTCTATGAGTTGGTTTAAGCTATCTTTATTGCTAATTGTTACTACATCTCCAATATGCAATTCTTGATTACTTAAATAATCTAGGAGATTCACGTAATCCATTACACGTTTAATTTCAACGTCATCTCCAATTTCAAACTCATTTAATGATGTGTTATAAATTTCTTCTAGTTGATTCTCTCTTGGAATAATACCACCATGCGGACAAGTTGTTGGGTAACCCATTAACTTATCTATCTTATCTATAAAACGGTCAGATACACGATGTTCCAGTATTTCTGCTTCTTCGTGAACCTCATCCCAAGTATATTCAAGTTCTTCTATTAAGAATCGCTCTATGAGTCTATGTCTTTTAATAATATTTGTTGTATGATCTAAACCCTTTTGAGTTAATTTCACACCTTTATATGGACGAATATCTACATAATCATCCTTTTTCAAACGTAACATCATTTCACTTACTGATGAAGGTTTAATATTTAAATCTTGCGCTAAATTCTTATTGGATACGTAATCTGTTGTGCCATTTAATCCAAAAATCGCTTTTAAGTAGTCTTCTTGTTCTTCAGTCAACATCTACTCTGACCTCACTTTTATTATCGTATATTTATTGTACCACGATTTATTTTTACAGGCTATCTCTTGACTTTAGATAATTTTCTAATATAATCAAATTATAGTTTAGGTTAACCTAAACTTATTTTTAGAAAAGGTGATAACATGTTGCAGGTAAAAAATTTGAATTTATATTTAGGTCAACAGCACATATTGCATGATATTAATTTAACAATTAAATCTACGGGTGAATTAATTGGCATAATGGGACCAAATGGTGCAGGAAAATCTTCATTTATTAAATCGATTTTGGGTGAATTTAAGGCATCAGGTGAAGTTTATTGGCAAGATAAGCCGATAAACCAACAGCTGAAACAATTAACGTATATTCCTCAAAGAAATCAATTAGATCTAGATTTTCCTATCACTGTTCAAGATAGTTTGTTAACAGGCTATTATGCTACATCAGGTTGGTTTAGACCTTTAAAGAAAGAAGCTTATCAAAAAAGGGATCAATTAATGTCAGAGTTACAACTTACTTCATTAAAAGATAAGACATTAAATCAATTAAGTGGTGGACAATTACAACGTGTTCTTTTAGCAAAGTCTTTAATGAAAGACAGTGATTTATTATGTCTCGATGAACCATTTGTCGGCATTGATTTTAAGAGTGAAGAAATCATGATAAACATGCTTAGAAGATTAAAGTCAGAAGGAAAACTCATCATCATTGTTCATCATGATATTCAAAAAGCCAAATTATATTTTGATAGAATCATCCTCCTCAATCGAACTATTAAATTTTTTGGCTCAGCATCTGAAGCTTTAACAGAACACAATATTAAAGAAGTATTTCTAAAGGAAGGCGTTACACCATGATTAATGAATTTATCTCATCCCTAATACAATATAATTTTTTAAGTCGAGCACTGATTACTGCAATTATAGTTGGTGTTGTCTGTGGCATTGTAGGTAGCCTCATAATATTAAGAGGTTTATCTTTAATGGGTGATGCTATGAGCCACGCTGTACTACCTGGTGTTGCAATAAGCTATGTATTAAACATCCCAATGTTTATAGGAGCCTTGTTCACGGGTATGTTAACGAGCTTTCTGATAGGTTATATTGCCCAACACTCTAAAACTAAAAATGACGCAGCTATTGGTATTATCTTTACTGCATTCTTTTCCCTTGGAATTATTATCATAAGTCAAATTAACTCCTCTACTGATTTATATCATATTTTATTCGGGAACATACTAGCTGTAACTTCAAGTGCATTTTATACAACGAGTATTGTCAGTCTGATTGTTATCGCTTGTGTCATATTATTTTACAAACCCTTGCATTTATCAACATTTGACCCTATTGCAGCTAGAATGAGTGGTTTAAATGTAAAATTCATTCATTATTTTGTCATGATGCTATTGGCGCTCGTAACAGTTGCTAGTTTACAAACAGTGGGCATTATACTTGTCGTTGCACTACTCATTACACCGAGTTCAGCTGCATTTTTAATAACTAAATCATTAAAATCAATGATGATTGTCGCAAGTATTATCAGTGCAATATGTGCGGCCTGTGGCATGTATGTTAGCTACCTTTATAACTTACCAAGTGGCGCGTGTATCGTATTAGTCTGCTGCTTTGTATATATGATTACATTCACCATACATAAAATGAAAATGAAATTTGCTTAGGAGGTTAAACATGAAAAAGTTATTTATGCCTTTACTCGTCGTTATTATTTTATTAAGTGCTTGTAATGCGTCGTCTTCAAATGACGATAAAAATTTAAAAGTTGTAACAACAAACTCAATATTAGCTGATATGACAAAAGAAGTAACAAAGTCTGACGCAAAAGTTACAAGTATCGTTCCTATTGGACAAGACCCTCACGAATATGAAATCAAACCTAAAGACGTCAAAGCTTTAACAGATGCAGATGTCATTATATATAATGGTTTTAATCTTGAAAGTGGAAATGGTTGGTTTGAAAAAGCATTAGAACAAGCAGGTAAAAAAATCTCAGACAAAAATGTTATTCAAGCAACTGAAGACGTTACGCCTATTTATTTAAAAGGTGGAGAAGGCGATAAAAATAAAATCGATCCACATGCTTGGTTAAGCATTGAAAATGGTATAAAATACGTAAATACAATTGAAAAGCACTTAAGTGATATAGATAAAGATCACAGTAAACAATTTAAAGATAATGCTGAGAAATACACGAATAAATTAGATAAACTACATCATAAAATGATGACAGCATTCAATGATATTCCTGAAGATAAACGTGCTTTTATAACAAGTGAAGGTGCATTTAAATACTTTGCGAAAAGCTATCATATTACACCAGGATATATATGGGAGATTAATACAGAAAAACAAGGTACACCAGACCAAATGAAACAAGCCATTAAATTTGTGAAAGACCACGATTTAAAATCATTAGTCGTCGAAACAAGTGTTGATAAGAAAAGTATGCAAACATTAGCAGAAGAAACAAACCTCAACATTAAAGATGAAGTATTTACAGATTCAATCGGTAAAAAAGACTCTAAAGGTAACTCATATTACAACATGATGGAACACAATGCAGAAGCTATTCATAACAGTATGAAATAATGAAAAAAGAGGTCGAGATTTAATCATCTCGACCTCTTTTTTGTGTATTTAACTATCATTATTCTGAATTCTGGTAATTAGAACTCGTATCCTTACGGACATTTCTCAGAATTCTGTCCCTAACGACACCCATAACATACACTTCTCAAACAATATCTATTATTTTAATGTTGGATCATCTTTTTTCATGACTTGTTTATATTTACTAAATGTTTCTTTATCATTTTTAGAAAATGCTTCGTTCATCATTTGTCTTTTTTCGGCTCTTCTTCTTCTGTCTTTTTTTGTTTCTTTACGATCATACCTGAAGTTTAGTGAAGTACCTTTTTTAGTAAATTCTTTCATATACATATATGATCCTGAATTATAAGCTGCTCTAATAATCATATGCCCTGCTACTGGAGATGTTAAATATAAGAACAATATTGTTAATAATGTACGGACACTAAAGTATTCTTGTGTCACTAAGAAATATATAAACACACCTGTCAAAGTAAGCAACACAGATAATGTAGAGCTTTTAGTAGCGGCATGACTTCGAAGAAATGTATCTCTAAAGCGTACAATTCCTATCGCACTAATAAGTGCTGCTATTGAACCTAACAATATTGATAAAGCGGCAATTAAACTAACGATCTCGCTTAGATTCAAAGACACGACCCCCTTCTATGAAACGTGAAATACCTACTGTACTCAAGAAAGAAAGTATTGCGATAATTAAACTCGCTTCTAAATAACTGAATGTATCATAAATAATGCTTAATACCCCTACTACGGAAACTAGAATCGCACCGATAGCATCAAAAGCAATGACTCTATCTGCGGTAGTAGGACCTATGATCATTCTGAGAAGTACGACAACAATGGAAATACCATATATAACAAGCGCTGTTTTGATAATTGCTAAAATGATAAATGACATTATTTAAGCACCTCCCAGATTAGTTTTTCGTATTTCTTAATTTGCTTCGTTAAAATTTCTTTTTCTTTATCTGAAATATCAATTGCATGTATAAAGAATCTTCTACCATCAGGTGAAAGTCTAAGCACGACGGAACCTGGTGTAAGCATAATAAGCAATGTTAACAATGTAATCGCCCAATCTTGTTTTAACGTTGTTTCATAAGTTACAAGACCTGGATTAACTTTGTTCGTTTTAAATAAAATATAATTGATTGTTGTCATACTTGAAGTCACAAGTTGATAGTTATAAACACATATAAACTTGAAGATTACCCAAACCTTTTTCAAGTAGAAGACATGTCCGAAGAATCTATGCATTAAATAAACAATAAAGATACCAATGAGATATCCACCAACAAAGGTTGATAAATGAAATTTATCTTCATCTTGGAACAGCGTCCATAAGAAGGCGATTAAAATATTTAATAACAACTGTGCCATTATTACTTCGCCTCCACTTCTACGTTTGGAATAATTTCTTTAATATATGACTGTTCATGTATGTTAAATTGTGCTGCTAATTCTGAAATGTTTAATACATATTGTGATGCAATACCTAATAATATGGTAGCTACTGTTAATATAATCATCGCGTATAATTTATGTTTAGAAAGTGGAACTTTGTCAACTTTAGGAATATCGTTTCTACCGAAGTACATCACTAAGAAAATTCTTAGTAAACTGTACATTGCGATGACACTTGTAATTACCATCACGATGACACCAATTGTATAACCATTATCTAAAGCACCTTTAATAATTAATAATTTCCCAGGAAATCCACTAAATGGTGGTACACCACCGATTGATAAAATCGTGATAAAGAATATAATCCCTAGACTCGGATAATATTTAATTAATCCACCAAATTGATCATAATATCTCGTGCCAGATAATAATACGAAAGTACCAATGATTAAGAATAGTAATGTTTTGATAATCATATCGTGACTGACATAGAATATTGCGCCCGTGATGCCATCACTATTATTTGCACTTAAACCGAGAACAGCAAATCCTATTGATAAAATAACTTGGTACGCTGCAATCTTTTTAATATCTTTAAATCCTAATACACCGATACTGCCGATGATCATTGTGATGATAGCCATGATATATAAAAGGAAGTGTGTAACTTCTGGCTTTTCATCGAACATCAACACCATAACTCTTATCAATGCATAAACTCCGACTTTAGTCATTAGGCTGGCAAACAATGCTGCTAACTCAGTGTTTAAAGCTGCATATGCTTTCGGCAACCACATAAACATGACTAAAGCTGCTTTACCACCAAAGACAAAAATCATAATAACTGCTACTAAAGTAACGGTCGTTGGTTGATTGCTTTCAGTAATACGCATTGCGATATGTCCAAAGTTCAAAGTACCTAACGTTCCATATAAATATGCTACACCCATTAAGAAGAACCAAGAACTGACAACGTTAATAACAACATAGATAACACTCGCTCTTAATTGTTCAATAGATTGTCCAAGTGTTAATAATACAAATGATGCTAATAACATAATTTCAAACATAACGTATAAATTAAAGATATCTGCCGTTAAGAAGCTTCCGTTTACACCTGTTAATAAAAATAGTATAAAAGATGGTAAGAAATATCTATTTGCTACTCTTTCTCGCTTACCAAAACCAAAATATATAATAACTGTTACAACAAAACAAGAAACAGTTGTAAATAGAAGTGCCAATTCATCTCCGACAAATTGTATACCAAATGGAGGTTGCCAATCACCAAAGTTAATAACGAGTACTTTATTTAAACTGACTTCTACCAGAAGCCATGCTGTGATGATTGTTGTGATTGCTAAACTCGTTATCGCGATACGTCTTGTTAAAGCTAAACGTTCTTTAAAGAAGAACAATATTAATCCAGTAATTAAAGGTACGAGTAATGGTACTAATATTAAATTATTCATCTACATCTTCATCCTCACCGCGTAACGCTTCTATTCTATTTACTTTCGTCAACTTAAATGTTCTATATATAAGCACGAGTAAAAATGCTGTAACAGCAAAACCAATAACGATAGCTGTTAAGATTAATGCTTGTGGTAAAGGATCGACATAATCTTTTCCTTCTCCATTAATAAGTGGAACATTATTTCCACCAAACTCGCTCATTGATAAAATCATTAAGTTTGCTACGTGTGTATAAATTGCTGTACCAATAACAATTCGAATTAAGTTCTTAGACAAAATCATATATGTTCCTACAAACGTGAGTACGCCTATTATAATGACAAGTATTAAATTCAACTGTTATCACCACTTATCGCAAGCATGATTGTTACAACAGCCCCTACTACAGTAAGTAGTATGCCGAGCTCGAATAGTGTAACGCTTGATAAATGAATCTCACCTAACAACGGCCAAGTCATATAGCCATCTTCATGTGTTAGCATCGGATGCCCAAAGAACATAGGAATAATACCTGTACCAATTGAAATGAGACATCCAATAATCGTAACTGCTCTAAAGTCTAATGGCATAGATTGAACGACTGTTTCCACATCAAAAGCTAAAAACATTAAGATAAAGGCTGAGCTAAAGACGAGTCCACCTATAAACCCACCACCTGGGTTATCGTGACCAGCAAGAAAAATATAAAATCCAAACGTCAATATTATGAATATAGCAATTTTAGATATCGTTTCTAATACAACATCATTTTCTTTCATTTGACTCATCCTTTCTTATCTTAAATTTAACTAATGTAAATATGCCTAATCCTGCAATTAATATAACGATCCCTTCAAGCATTGTATCTAATGCTCTAAAGTCTCCTAGAATACCATTGACGATATTTTTAACACCTGCTAATTCGTATGCATTATCATAGTAGAATGAAATTTTGTCGAACAGACTATCTTGTTGCATCATAATAACAAAGACAACAACAAAGACTGCCATTAATAAAGCAATTGTTAATTTCACAATTTCACTGATAACATTTGGTGTATCCTTCTGAACATTTGGTAAATGATAGAAGACTAATAAGAATAATACTGTCGTAATCGTTTCTATAACAAGTTGAGTTAAAGCTAAATCAGGTGCTTTCATAAATATGAATACGACCGCGATTGAATATCCGATGACACCATTTAAAATTGTCATTGTCATTCTTTCTCGAATAAACATTAATGCTGTTGCAGTAATCACAATATTAATTAATATAATGATTTCAAATGTTGTCGCTTCAGTAATATGGTAATAAGCAATATCATAAATACCTACTTGATAAATACCATATCCCATAATGACAAAGAAGATTACATAGATAATGTGTAAATATTGGTTCAGTTTATTATTCATAATACCTTGAATTGAAAATGTACTGATACGATCTAATGCATCCATACCTTTCGTATATAGCGTATTGATTTCTAAGTTTTTAGAAATCTTACTATAAATAACATCCCATTTTGGCACGAGTATAAGAAGAGTCCCAATAATGTATATGCCAAGTGTTAAGAATAATTCCACTGTAAATCCATGCCATGCTTTAATATGTGGTAAATGAGCCATAATCTCGCTATCGTGGAAGATATCTCTTAATGCTGGTCCAATTAGATATTCTCCTAGTACATTCGGTACAAAGAAAATGATTGGAACAAACAATACGATAATCATTGGTGAGATTAATAACCCGCCGCCATCATGACGCGGTACTTTCGGTAATTGCTCTTTTTTAAGCTTACCGAAAAATGGTTCTTTAATGAGTTTAATACAATATACAAATGTAAATATACTGCCGACAAAGCCAGCTAATATCATCACGGTAGACATCGTTTGATTAAAGATATCTGTGTGACCTGTTTCTACTAAACTCGTAAAGAACTTCTCTTTACTTAAGAAACCATTAAATAAGGGTATACCTGCCATAGATAGTGCACTGATTGTCATAACGATTGCAGTTATTGGCATGATTGTTTTTAATCCGCCAAGCTTTTTAACATCTCTTGTTCCTGTTTCATGGTCGATAATACCGACACCCATAAATAGAACACTTTTGAAAATCGCATGATTTATTAAATGGAATATTGCTGCAAATAAACTCGCTAAAAAGATTTCATTATCTGCTTTAAAATTACTATTTAATGCTAATAACCCTAAACCGATCATCGTCATAATCATACCGAGCTGACTGATTGTTGAATAGGCAAGCATGGCTTTTAAATCTTTCTTGTTAACTGCAAAGAATGAACCAACTAATAACGTCACTAAACCGATTGTGACTACTGTATAAACGACCCATGTACTTTGACCGATAATTGGTGTAAATCTTAATAATAAATATAATCCTGCTTTAACCATTGTTGCTGAATGTAAATAAGCACTGACAGGTGTTGGTGCTTCCATTGCATCTGGTAACCAAATATGAAATGGAAATTGTGCAGATTTCGTGAATGCTCCGAGTAAGATTAAAATGACTGCAAATACAAACCATGGTGATTCATAAATTTTATCAATCATACCGACTTGTTCAGTAATTGTATTCGTACCCGTAATGCTGTATAGCAAAATCAAACCTACTAACATTGCCATACCGCCAAACACTGTAATTAAGAATGATTTCAAAGCACCGTCTTGACTCTTTCTACGTTGATACCAATATGAAATGAGCAAGAATGAAGAAATACTTGTTAACTCCCAAAATGTATACAACAATATCGTATTATTTGAAAGTACGACACCTAACATTGCTAACATAAACATTAACAAATACGTATAAAATCTTGGAAGATTCTCTTTTTCATGGGAAAGATAATAAATGGCATATAAGAAGACACCTGCACCAATTAATGAAATAAGTAGTGCAAAAATTAAAGATAGACCATCTAAACGTAAATCTAAATTAACATCTACAAGTGGAATCCACTCTTGGAAATAAGTAATACTTTGGCCAGCATATATCGTCTTAATCTGACTTAAGAAATATATGGAACTTAGAACTGGCGCAATTAAACTTAGCCATCCAGCAAATCGGCTAAACTTTGTATTCATCGTCATGAGCACGATCGAAATCACAACGATAATCATTAAAAACAGCCATATTAAAGCCATACATTGACCCCTTTCTCTCTATATATTAAGTTCAATTGTCGTTTCTTTTTTTATTGTCGTGACATCAATGAATTTTAAAGTTTCTATTAAAGATTGATGTCCGAGGTATTTTTGAATAATCGAAACAGATACCCCTGATTTGAAGGCATGATATGCAAAAGTCTTTCTTAACGAGTACAACCCGATATTCTTCAACCCTACTTCTTCAGCTGCAACATGTATAATTCGATAAGCTTGTTGCCTTGATAATTGTTTTTTTGTTTTGATGGACATAAACACAAAGTCATCTCTTTTTAATCCTTCTTCATATATAAAAGTGGATAAACTTGATCTCAAATGTAACGGTATAACAACTTTAATTAAATCCTGTTCGTCATTTATCCAATCTTGCTTTATATCATTGTCCTCATCAAATAAATCTTGGACCGTTAAATTAAGTAGCTGGTTTACTTTCATACCCGTATGAATAGCTAAGCTAAACAATAAATAGTCTCGTTCACTATGTGATTTCAATACTTCATACATTGCTCTAATGTCATCTTTATTCTTAATTGGAGATACTTGTTGCATAAATTTGGTCCATCCTTCCTAATTAAGGTACATATTAATAATAATATATATTTGAGTAACATGAAAGTAATTTATACATTTTTTTGTCGTTTTTACATACTTGCTTCGATATATAAAGTGAAAGGAGGTTTTAATCATGGAAACAGTTAAAGATATCAACATCATTTTATTGCATCAGTATTTAGATGAAGCTTCTAAAGTAAAAACTGTTCAACGTAAATTTAATGCAATTAATTTAAATGTTACACCCGAACAAGTTAAAACTTTTAAAGGCATTATCGAAACATTAAGTGACGAGAAATTTAAAGATGCATATATCGTCAAAACAATACAGATAGAGAATTAATGCTATCTAAAAAGATTTAGGAGGTGAAAATATGAAAAGAGTATTAGAATTAACATTCAAAACATCTTTAGATAAAACATTCACATTACAAATTCAAAATCCAAAAGCAGACTTATCAAGTGATATCGTTGAAAATGCGATGAATAAAATTATGAATCTTAACTTATTTAACTTAAACAAAGGTGAGCTCGTATCAATCCATTCCGCACAATATATCGAGCGCAGCACACGCCAATTGATTAAATAAATATACTAGAGTAACAGAAAAGGCAAGGACATTAATTTTGTCCTTGCCTTTTTCTTATATATCTTTAACAAGTGTTTCGTATTTTTCTTTATGTGATGCATCCATAAAATAGTAAACTTTTCTTTCGTCGAGATTACTTCTATATTTATCGATTAAACCTTTTCTATATAATTTTGCTAAGTTTGTACCTATATTAGAAGGTCTTGTTGTTAACTCTAAAAGTTTTCCACTAAGAATTTCTTTGATTGTAATTTCTTTTGCAGTATATATTTCTTCTAAAATAATGAAATCCACGAGTGATAATTTCTTTTCATTTTTTAATGTTGTCAATTTATTCTCATAGTCGATCATTTGTTGAATGGTTTTGTTGAATGTTTCTATCAAGTAAAGCCCTCCCAATTTAATTTTCCCCGATTTTTAATAGTTCACAATACACAAATTACATTAATTATTATTTTAACGCGTTTTAAATTCATATTTTGATTAAATCGATTAACATATTTGATTTATTATGAAGTATCTTCTCCATTTTATTAAATTAGGTAACATTTACATACGATTTTTGATATCATATTGTTAAATAAAGAAATATATTGACGAATTTTGATGTTTTATTCCATAATTTGTCTATATTTAGAGGTGATTATTTGTACAATTATAAGATTTCACTCCATAAAGAAAGTATCATTAATCCGAAGTTACTTGGATTTGGTGCTTTATGTTTTGTTTTAGAAGGTCACACAGAAGTTACATTAAATCAAACGACTTATGAATTTAATGTCGGTGACCTATTTTATCTTCAAGATAACGATAATTATTTGCCGATTATTAATAATGGATTAGTCGCTATACTTCATATTAGTTATGCAATGATGGAGAATTTAAGTGGAGAAGAAGCATTTGTCTTTAGGATTCCACGTACGACGAAGACAAATGAATTAGATAGATATAAGCATGAAATTAAAGAATTATATATTAGAGCCATACTTGCAAACTTAACAAACGTTAAAATTAGATGTAGTAATTACGTTGTTGAAATTTATAAAATCATGTTTGAACGTTTTCAAGTGGATACTAAAAATTATGGTCATATTGAAATTGAACTCAGTAGCCTTATTTATAAAGTAAAACAATATATTGATCAAAATTATCACGAAAGATTATCACTTAATAGTGTCGCGAGTCATTTTTATATTTCTCCTGAACATCTATCTAGAGAATTCTCTAAACAAATGGGTACTACATTCATACAATATTTAAAAGAAAAAAGACTTTTTCAAGCGACATATGCACTACTGTTCACTCAGTTTAAAACAGAACAAATCGCAAATAGTCATGGCTTTTCTAGTTATCATAACTTTAATAGACAATTTAAAGAACAGTTTCATGTAACGCCTAATCAATATCGTCTTCAATATAGACGTCATAAAAAAGATAAAGAAAATGAAGTGATTTCTAAAGAGGAAAAAGCTTCATTGATTTCGAAATTACAAAAATTGATGCATAATAAATCGTTTGTTCATGAATATAAAAGGATGGCATTTAGTGATGTACCTTTTAAGACACTCTCAGCAAATCATAAGACATATTTACATATCGGTGATGTTTATGATTTTTATACACCTTTTCTTGGAGAAATTTTAGAAAATGTAGAGAAAATGACGGATACGCCGATTATTGTCATTCACTGTTCTATGAAGACTTTCTTTAGTGAAGAACATCAAAATCATTATAAACAAAATTTAGCATTTTGTTTAAGTATGTTTTCAGATACGAGAATTATACCTGCCATAAAAATATATGATATTGATTATGGCGACGACAGCTTTAAAAACGACTGGCATGAATTAATAGATGCCATTTATAACTATTTCTATAATAAGAACGGAGAAATCTTCTTCGATGTAGATTATAATGATATTCATCATATTAACAAGCAAATTAGAGAAACAAAGATGAAATTACCTGATATACATATTGGATTAAATGCGCCAAATCCATTTATGCATATATATGAAGAATTAGAGATCGATTTCTCGCAATATGAAGACATTGATGCCTTTGCATTAAGTTATAACTTTAATGACTTGTATAACTTAAATGAGATCAACAATTATGATATCGCAGATATTACAAAACAATATACTAAACAACTCATTCAAAATATGGCTTATTTAAAATCAAAAAATAAACATGTTATTCCTATTGAATGGAATATATTAAACGGTGATACGTATACAAGTAAAAGCTTTTATTTTAATGCATCAATTATGTTAAAGCATTTAATGAGTATTACAAATTACATATCTGGTATAGGATTTTGGTTAATGGAAGAATCATCTGCTAAATATTCAACCATCGATCAACCTTTATCTTTATATTTAAAATATCACTGTAAAAGTCCAACGAATTATTTATTATCTATACTGAGTCATTTTAACGGTCATGAATTTTCTGAAGGTCCAAACTATATTAAATTTGAAATTCATAATAAAATATTCTATTTATTATTTAACTATGAGCTGTACCACCCACATGATATCAACTATCAAAATAATATCGGGATTATACTATCTTATCGAGACATTCCATTCAATAATTTCAGAGTCACTAAAATTACTTTCGATCAAGACAATGGAAATATCTTTAAAGCTATTAGAAAGTTAGATCATACTCATGGTAATTTGGACTTCTTAAATACAGTATTATTAGATAGATATTGTTCACCAGATATAGAAATGGCAGATTATAATACAAATAAAATTGACGAAACTTATTTCTTAAAGACGAACGCTGTACAATTATTAATTGTACAAAATAGAGGATAGAGAAACACATATTAAAACAAACGAAATAAATATTCAAAAAAATCTTGGGCATCGAATGGATGTCCAAGATTTTTTATATTTAATCTAATTCTAAGTTAGTACGATAATTATCTACGACTTCTTTCTTGCTTGAATCGCTAGGTACAAAATAATACAATCCATCATCTAGAATGGCATCTTGACCTTCTAATTGATTTCTATCAACATTATCTAATGCGTCACTATATTTAGATCTTAAGCTATTGATTTGTGAAATTTTTAAATCTGTTTGAACATTATCGCCTAATGTATCAAAGATTTGGTTGATTTTCGGTAATGAACCGATACTTACTAATTCTTTTGCTAATGCTTGGATAACAAGTTGTTGTCTTTCTTGTCTACCAAAGTCTCCACCAGCACCATCTTCTTTTCTACTTCTAATAAATGCTAAAGCTTCGTCTCCATCAAGTTTATACTTTTGGTCTTTAACATATGAATTGCCTTTAACTGTAAATGTTGCATTACTTTTAACGGTTACGCCACCTGCTTGGTCTACTAATTCTTTAACACCATCCATATTAATTGTCGCATAGTGGTCAATCGGTACATTCATTAATTTCTCTAAAGAATTAATTGCCATTTTTGGTCCACCATATGCATATGCATGGTTAATTTTCTCGACAGAATCTCTGCCTACGATTTGAGCTCTTGTATCTCTAGGTACACTTACCATTACAGTCTTTTTCTTATCAGGGTTGATGGATAATAGTAATATTGAATCTGATCTTTCTCCGCCACCTTCTGCTGCTCTTGTTGAATCTGAATCAATACCGAATAATGCGATAGATATCGGATCGCCATTCGTATCTACTGCTTTCTTTCTTAATTCTGATTTATCTCTGTCTAATGGATTATGTATTGAATTACCTAATGCAAAGAATTTATAGACAAAAAATGCGATCACTAATAAAAATACGAGTAATAAAATAATAATGATTGTCGTTACTATTTTGAATGCTGTTGACTTCTTTTTCTTTGTAGAACGCTCATATTGGTTTGCCACGTGTTCTCAGTCCATTCTATTTTTTTCTTTATTATACATTTATTTATACCACATTTCCATATTGAACATAATTATGTGCACAATTTAAATAATCCTGTAATGAATATTTAAATTATACAAAGATTCCATACTTATTTCTGGAAAATCTATACATTATATGATAGAGTATTATTATAAATCTACAACGTTACTTGTTTTTTAATTTTTATGACATATTAAACGGGAAAGAGGATGAGATTCGGCGATCTCATCCTCTCTTTTTGCGTCTATTTGTTTTAGATTTAATAACTTTTGTTTTTATATTAAACTCATCTGGATATCTAATTCTGACAACATCCCCATAAAATAACCTTTGTTCTCCATACCTTGTACATAAAGATAACTCAGGATATACTTCTTCTACTTTTGCAATATAATTATATGACTTATCTCTTTTCAATACATCAATATAATAACCAGGTTTAATACCTTTATCTGTTCCTGCATTAATAATAAATGACGTATCATCTAATATTCTTATAATTTCCACTTGTTTCATGATTTCACGCTAACTTTCTTTAATTCTTATTATATGAAATGTGATGATAAGCGCTTAGATGACTGCTACTATTGTTTCATAGAGTTGAAGAATATTTATATAATTTGTCTTATGCCATTTCTTTTTCTTTAGGATATATAAACTTTTTACATTATTAATATCACTACATTACATTTTTTGGCAATAAGATTATTAGTTAAATTGTACTATTTTTTTATTGTTTTTTCAATATAATACTTAATTCAAAGAGACTGGGACATAATGGAATGTCTCAGTCTCTTTTAGTATCTTGGCAGTAGATGACTGAGTTGAAAATGCACTTGTAGCAAGCTTTTTTCAACTCTAGTCATCCTTGCCAGGGCGAGACTACGAAATCTTTTTTTCAAGTTAGATTTCTGTCTCGCTCCCTTTGATAATCCTATTCTAGATACAATTCTACTGCATCTCTTGTTTTACTCATTGTTACGACATGTTCATCATAATTTCTTGATAAGTAACTATAGAAAAGAATATCTATAGTCATAAGTTGAGATATAAGAGAACTTGTCGCTGCTAACCTCAAACTTTTTTCAGAACTTGCGTCATGAATTAAATATATATCAGAAGCTTTTGCTAATGTAGACTGTTCTGACTGTGTTAAACCAACTATTTTTACACCATATTTTCGAGCTACTTTTGCTAAAGATAACGTCTCATGATTCTCGCCTGAATTGGATATACCTATCAGAACACAACTATCACTATGTGAAGCAATGGCTGTCGCTAAAAAGTGTGTATCTAATGAATGAATCACTTGTTTACCTATTCTAGTGAACTTCTGATACAAATCTTGAGCAACCAAACTTGAAGCACCGACACCAAATACGATAATCGTATCTGTATCGTATAATTGATTGACAACCTGCTCAATATGTTTACTCGAAATATTCTTTTCGGTCATTTCAAGTGTATGAGAAGCTCTTGTAATAAGCTTCTTACTAATTGAGTCGACTGTTTCATCTTGTTTAATTTCTTGATAAATACTTTGTTCATGTTGCGGTAAATATCTAGAAATTGCTAACTTCAAGTCTGTGAACCCTTTAAATTCAAGTTTATGTGTACATCTAATAACAGAAGCTGCACTCGTATTCGTTAATTTGCCAAGTTCTTTAGCGCTCAAGTTAATTGTTTTTTCAGGATGTTCAATAAAATATTCTGCAATACGTTTTTCATGTTTCGTTAAACGTGGCATTTGTTCTTTTATAAATATGAGTAAATGTTGATGTTCCATATGATTTAATCCTCTTCTAATTCTTGTGGTGCCGTCATTTCTTTATTTGTTCCAAATAAATATGTGGCAATGAATCCTCCAAGATATGCTGCAAGCAATCCTGCGATATATCCTAAATACATATTATCAGAAATAAGTGGAATAAGTGAAACGCCACTCGGTCCAATTGCTGATGCACCGATATGACCAATGCCACCGATAACTGCACCACCAACACCGCCACCTATACATGCTGTAATAAATGGTCTACCTAAAGGAAGTGTTACACCGTAAATCAACGGTTCTCCAATGCCTAAAATACCAACTGGTAATGCACCTTTAAGTAAGTTGATAATCTTTTTATTTTTTCTACATTTAAACCATAATGCAAATGCTGCACCTACTTGACCTGCACCAGCCATTGCTAGAATTGGTAAGAGGTAAGTTGCACCAGATTGATTAATCATTTCGATATGAATCGGTGTTAATACTTGGTGTAAGCCAAACATTACAAGTGGTAAGAACGTTGCACCTAGTACAAATCCACTAAATGCACCACCTATATTTAGAACCCAATCTATTACGCCTAATAAGCCATTTGAAATAAATCCGGCAATTGGCATGATTAAGAAAATTGTTCCTAGTCCCATAATAAATAGTGTAATCGTTGGCGTGACAATGATATCTACCGCACTCGGAACGACTTTGTGTAACCTTTTTTCAATTAAAGATAAAATCCAAACTGCAATGATAACTCCAATGACACCACCTTGACCGGCAGCTAATGGTTCTCCATTAAAAATATTTTTAAGTGGACTTTCTGGATCCATACCCGTCAGCATGGTTGTACCACCAATAACACCACCCAATCCTGGTGTCGCACCAAATTCTTTTGCAGCATTAATCCCAACATAAATCACGAGATATGCAAAAATACCATTTTTAATGATATCGAATATTAATACGAACTGTTCCCATGTCGCACCATCTATTGTACCTGCTGTTAACATATTAGATAGTACTGCAGAAATACCACCAATTAAACCTGCACCAACAAAGGCTGGAATTAATGGTACAAATATATTAGCAATAGATCTTAATACTTTTTTAAATGGTGTTTGATTCTTCTTATTAATACTTTGCTTAAACAAATCCGCTTCTTTTTCAACTTGTTCTTTATTAGATGCTTTATGCTTTATATCTTCACCTAAAGGAACCCCTATAATTGAACTCATTTCATTAGCTACTTTATTAACAGTACCTGGTCCAATTACAACTTGAAGCATATCATCTTCTACTACACCCATTACGCCCTTTATATTTTTTAAACCTTCGACATCGACTTTACTGTAATCCACGATATTCATTCTGACACGCGTCATACAATGTATCACTTTGTCTAAATTATCTCTTCCGCCGACTTCTTTAAGAATATTTTGTGCAATCTCTCTTTCTTTTGACATAGCCTACACACCCCTTAATTTACGTGTTTCTCACAAACCCCTTAGCTTGTTTAAGTCTTACTAATGCTTCCTCTTTAGAAATTCCATGCATCCCCATTACAATTGCAACTTTCACTTGTTCATCACTTTGATTGAATAATCTCTCACTATCTTCATCCGTTGTTTGCAATACTTCTTGAATCATGTTTACAGCTCTTTGCTTTAATTTTTTATTAGTTGGTTTTACATCAATCATTAAATTCTCATATACTTTTCCTATACCAACCATAGCCCCTGTTGATATCATATTAAGAATTAATTTTTGAGCAGTACCAGCCTTCAATCTTGTTGAACCTGTCAATACTTCAGGACCAACATCAACTTGGACCGGATAATCTGCATGTTTACCAACTTCAGATGCTTTGTTGCATGTCACACAGCCAGTAGGTACATTTATACTTTGTGCGTATCTTAAACCACCTATTACATATGGTGTTCTACCACTGGCAGCTATCCCGATAACCGTATCATGTTCATTAATATTTAAGTCTCTTAAATCTTGTTCTCCTAGACTTTCATCATCTTCTGCACCCTCAACAGCTACAGTCATCGCACTTGGACCACCCGCAATAAGTCCTACGACAACATCAGGTGTTACACCAAATGTTGGTACACATTCAGCTGCGTCTAATACACCTAATCGACCACTTGTACCTGCGCCCATATAAATTAATCTTCCACCATTGTTTAATCCGTTAATAACTTGTGTAATTAATTGAGCAATTGCATGATTTTCTTCTTTAATAAACTGAGCTACTTTTTGATCTTCGTTGTTCATAACATCAACAAATTGCTCAGGTGTTAATGTGTCTAACTTAGACGAGTGCTCATTTCTTGATTCTGTCGTTAAACGACTGATATCCATTTATTCTTCCCCCTTCACAAACTGAAAAGCTGTACCTGCATCAATTAAATCTATGCATGGTATATCTTGTTGGTATACATGTCCAATAACATTAACAGCTTCATGACGCTTTAAATCTTTATTGACGATTTGTAATTCATTCATATAGCGACCATACTTGTTATTATCTAAAGTAATCGCACCCCTTGTTCTTGCAACCGTGTTTTCAGGTAATATTTCAGATTGAAACATTTGCCGTCCTTCTTCCGCTCTAATCACATCTCTTGCTTTGTCTTTTCTATTATGAAAAATTCTCCCAATATAACTTTCTAAATGCTTTGTTTCAGATTGCACATGAAGTGACACGATTCCTTTATTAAAGAAGTTGTTGAATTGATTAATCGTTGTTGTATCGATACCTGTATCCCCTATACATATATCATCTACTCCTAATGCCGCTAATTCATGAGCAGCAATTAATGGGTGGCAATATCTATGATCTTCTAATGTAGGTAAGCCTTCATATACCGGACCTCTAAATACCGTACCTGTTACAAAAGCCATAATTGAAATATCCGGGAATGATGTCTTTAATTTTGTGTTTTGCTTTATAAAGTAAGCTTTATCCAGTCCAGTTTCAGGACGAGGATAATAATTATGCGCAACCATAATACGAGACATATCAATATCTTGATCTTTAAGTTCATCCAATAAACTAATAGCATCCGTGCTCGCATTACAGACAATTTTAACTTCACTTAATAAAGAAATAATATCTGGAATCGCTAGAGAAATATCTAACCTTATATAATCAATACCTAAACCTTTTAATACATCAGGTTGCTTATAAGAAAGGCCAAGGTTTTGAAAAGCATGAGGACTCGCATCAGCTATAATCTCAGCTTTATCACCTACAAGTAACTTTAATGCTTTTAACCTATCAAAATACAATTCCGAATTCTCTTCAGGAATTTGAAGAGAAGTAAACACATACTTGAAACCATGATTTAACATCGTTTCAATATATAATTCATCAAACGTCTCACCTAAATATACCGAAAACCCTAACATAGCAACTCACCCCTATTGGAATCGTTTACATTATCTCATTTTTGAAACATTATTTCAATAGTTAAAAGTTTATATGGATATTTGCGAAATCTCGTTACAGAATGTGGGGATTGTAGGTAAATTTGAAAGTAATGAGCTATCTCTTGGCTTTACTCAGTAATTAAGCCATGACTTGCTCAATCACTTGGCTTTACTCAGCACTTAAGCCATGACTTGAGCGATCTCTTGGCTTTACTCAGTAATTAAGCCAAGACTCTATTTAAATTTAATACATTCAATCTCTAAGATTACTCCCCACCCAAAAAAACGCCGGAACTTCTGCAGTTCCGGCGTTCTTCATTATTCTATTATTTCTTATTTATCAAACGTTCTACTAATTGGTTTACTTGTTCGATATTTTTAGTTTGTCGATTCAATATTTCTACGATCTCTTGGTTGTCTTTGTTTGTTTTAATATCATCTTGAGTATTATTTTCTTGCTTGTAACGATGTTGACGCAATGCTTCATATAATACTTCATCTTTATTTGTTTCATCTATCTTATCGTATAATGCTTTTGTTTTTGAACTTACTTCTATTGTTGTCGCATTTGTATTGTCTGCACCTGCTTCTTCAGCAACTTGATTATTCTCACTTAATGCATGTCCTTCTATATCGATTTTAGGTAAAATTGAATTTAGCCAATTTGGTATATACCATGATGCTCTACCAAATAGTTTCGTCAATGCTGGAATAATTGTCATTCTTACGATAAATGCATCGAATAAAACACCGAATGCTAATGCTATACCCATCGATTTAATCATAACATCATCTTGGAATACGAAGCTGATGAATACACTGAACATAATGAGTGCTGCTGCGACAATAACCGGTCCACTTTCTTTAAGACCAACTTTAATGGACTTCGTATTATTCATTGTACGTACATATTCTTCATGTACACGTGACATAAGGAATACTTCGTAATCCATGGCTAAACCAAATAACAAACCTATTGTGATAACTGGTAAGAATGCTAATAGCGGACCTGTTGTATCTACCCCAAACAGGCTACTCATAAAGCCATCTTGCATGATAAGTGTTGTGAATCCTAAAGTCGCTGCTAATGATAATACAAATCCCAGTACTGCCTTTAAAGGAATAATAATTGATCTAAATACAACCATTAATAATATGAAGGCTAATAATATAATAACACCTGCAAATAACGGTATCGCATCGTTAAGTTTTTCAGACATATCTATATTAATAACACTTTGACCTGATATTTCTGTATCTAAATCATATTTGTCTTTAGCATCTTTATTATAATCTCTTAAATCATGAACTAAATCATATGTTGATTCTGCATTTGGACCTTTTTCAGGAAAAACTGTCACAAGTGCATAGTCTTGATCTTTGTTCAATTGAGGTGGTGTGACAGTTTTAACATTTTTAATATCGTCTACATCTTGCATCAAATCTTTTAAATCTTTTTGTAATGCTTTCGGGTTATCTTTTTTATCAGAAGTATCTACAAGCATGACGATCGGACCATTAAAGCCTTCTCCAAAATCGTCAGAAATAATATCATATGCTTTCTTCTCTGTAGAATCATTTGGTTTCATACCATTATCTGGTATACCTAAACGCATATGTGTCACCGGTAGTGCTGCTGCAATTAAAATGACAAATCCAATGATTAAAGCAATCCACGGTTTACCTACTACAAATTTTGACCATGGTGTATCCAAACTTTCATTTGAATGTATTTTACGTTTTTTCGGATGAATTTGTTTATGGAAGACACTAATTAATGCTGGTAGTAATGTAATCGCACTGAGTACAGCAAAGATAACACTTAGTGCTGATGCAAATCCCATTGTAGCTAAGAAATCAATACCAACTAATGCTAAACCACAGACAGCTATGACAACCGTAACCCCTGCAAAGATAACGGCACTTCCGGCTGTACCTAATGCTAATCCAATTGCTTTAATATGATTTTTCTCAGTCTTAATAATTTGTCTATATCTAAATAAAATGAATAAAGCATAATCAATACCTAACGCTAGTCCAATCATAACTGCTAATGATAGCGTAACGTTTGGAATATCAAATGAATACGTAAGTAAAGCGATTGTACCAATACTAGAACCAAGTCCGATAACCGCACTTAGTATTGGCATGCCTGCAGCAATAAATGATCCGAAAGTCACAAGTAACACAACGAAAGCAATTACGATACCAATAGCTTCAGAAGCGCCACCAATTTCAGTATTCGCAGTTAAAGCATTACCTGTTAATTCAGTTTGAATATCGTCATCATCTTCTAAAGTTTTAACAGCATCTTTAACTTTCTCAACGGAATCTGATTTAATAGAAGTTTGAGATACTTTATAATTGATATCTGCAAAAGCAGTTGTTTGATCTTTATTAATTTGTTTATTTTTATAAGGATCTGTCACTTCTTTAATATCATCATCTTTATCTTTTACATCTTTTAAAGCTTTTTGAATATCTTGCATAACTTTTTGATCCGTTATGCCTTTTTTATCTTCACTTTTAAAGACAACTCTTATATTTGCTTTTTCACTATCTTGATTAAATTCTTTCTCAATCTTTTCATTCGTGTCGATTGATTTAATACCACTCATTGTAATATCGTTGTCAAATGTGGGTTTATTAATCGTTAATGGCGTCACGATTCCAGCTAATAAGATGACCCATATAAATATTGTTAACCACTTATGTTTAGCAATAGAAGAACCCAATTTGTATAAAAAGTTCGCCAAAAATATTTCCTCCCTTAAATCTACTATATAGTTTATGCATACAGTGTATACAGCATAACGTTTATACTAACACCTGTAATGTTCCCTAAAAAGAGATAAAATCCCAAATGTGTATACTTTGTCTACACTTTTCAAAAATTGTAGAAAAGCTGTTAACAAAACGTTCACATTTGGGATTTCTTAGATCTATATTAATAGTAGAATTAATGCAAGAATTGCTGGTCCACCTTGTTTTAAAATAATAGACTTTGAACTTGTAAGGCTGCCATATATGGCAGCTAATATAATGAATATTAACAGAACCGCTACAAACTCTTTAGGATTACTTGATAAAAAGGCACCATAAAATAAAGATAATGCGAGCAAACCATTATAAATACCTTGGTTTTTAAGTAGTGTTTGAATATTTTTATCTTTTAACACTTGTTGCTTTATATTAAATGTTTCTGCCGTTTTTTTAGAAGTCGTAGCGATTGTTTCTAAATACATAATGTACAAATGTTCAACTGCTACAATAACGACAAAAATCGTTGCTAGAATACTCACCTTAAATCTCCTCTATAGAATTATTTGACTTTCCTTTTCATGAATCATTTCAATAATTTCATTCTTTTCATTCATAACTGCTACTTTCGGTGCATGTGATCTCGCTTCTTCATCTGTTACTTGAACATAATTCATAATAATAATCACATCATCTACTTGTACAAGTCGTGCCGCAGCACCATTAAGACAAATTTTACCGCTTCCTCTTTCACCTTCAATAACATATGTTTCAAGTCTTGCACCGTTGTTATTATTAACAATCGCAACTTTCTCATTAGGCAAAATATCTACCGCATCTAATATGTCTGCATCTATTGTTATACTACCTACGTAATTTAAATTAGCTTCTGTAACTCTCGCACGATGAATCTTCCCGTTCATCATTGTTCTTATCATGAAATTCATCTCCATATATATTTTTATTTTTAATTTATAAATTTTGATACTCGTTATTATCATACAATGATATTTTAATCCGTCAACTATTAAGTTTGAATATTACTTTTTTGTACCTATGGAACTAAATAGTGCGTACTTACATTTTATTTTATTTACAATTATACTATTCCATACAATATTAAAAAGGAGTTTTGAGCATGAATTACACAACATTTCATAATGGTAATACTATGCCTAATGTTGGCCTAGGTGTTTTTAGAGTGGAAAATGATGACACAGCAAAAGATGCAGTTAAACACGCAATTATTTCAGGTTATAGAAGTATTGATGCAGCATTTATATATGGAAATGAAAGTAAAGTTGGAGAAGGTATTGTAGAGGGAATTAAAGCAGCAAATATCTCAAGAGAAGATTTATTTATAACTTCTAAATTATGGTTAGAAGATTACGGTAAGGAAAATGTTAAACGAGCATATGAAAAGTCATTAAAGTTATTAGGTCTAGATTATTTAGATTTATATTTAATGCACTGGCCAGGTACAGATGAAAATCTTATGATAGACACATGGTCAGGTCTAGAAGAATTATACCAACAAAAATTAGTTAATAATATCGGTGTAAGTAATTTCAATATAGATCATTTAGAAAAATTATCAAACAAAGCGACATATAAACCCGTCTTAAACCAAGTAGAATTCCATCCATACTTAACTCAATTAGAACTTAGAAATTATTTATATAGAAATGGCATAAAAATGGAATCTTGGTCTCCTCTAATGAACGCAGAAATATTAAAAGATAAAGTCGTTAATCATATTGCCAAAGAAATTAACAAAACACCTGCACAAGTCATTATACGTTGGAATATAGAACATGGTGTCATCACAATTCCTAAGTCTGTTACACCATCACGTATAGAAGAGAACTTTGAAGTATTTGATTTTAATTTAAATGATGATCAAATACAAATGTTGGACGCACTTAATGAAGATAAACGCATTGGACCAAATCCTTCAGAATTTAATGGTTAAGTAAAATAACTATAAACTTAAATATATACTTTATTAATCTATATTTTAAAATCTCGAACAATTGTTCGAGATTTTTTATTTTTCATAATTGAATACTTCGATTTCACACAAGATAATTATTGATTTATTTGTATTATACAATTATTTTTTATAACTTTTTATTTTAATAAATTACATATGATTTTTCACTTATTATATTGCGTAAGCAGTTAATTTTTTGGTATTATTTAGGAGTAAACTATTTCGTCTTTTGAAATTCCAACAATTTTAAAACATTGTATTATCGATTTTTTCAACATATTAACGACTCATAAGAAATATTAAATTTAAAAATGAAAAATCAGGAGGATAACATGGACAACATTATTCATTATGAACTACTCAAAAAAGAAATTTTTAATAGAATTTTTGATGAAATGCATTTAAAACGCATGGATTTAATCACATTATTCTATCTTAACGAAATCAATGAAGAGGAAGTCTACGTACGTAAATTACGCAGACTCATGTTTGAACCTTCTTCTTCAGAATTAACAGGAGCATTAAAATCACTCGAAGAACTGAAATACTTCAATAAAGTAAGAGACCCTCAAGATGAGCGTTCTATCATTTTAAAAAATATCAATTACGAGGCTATTAATAAAACATTAAACAAATGCAAAAGTATCACTTATGAAAATTTATCTAAAGTTGAAGAAACATCAAAATAAAAAATTTCCAACCAAACAGGCTGGGTAATAAAAATTTCACCCAGCCTTTCCTTATTGACTTAGAACTCGCTAACTTTCACTATTTCGAATTGTGGTTGTTAGAACGAGGCTCGTCACGGACATTTCTATATACTTTGTTCCTTAAATTACTTTAATTTTCTATATTATGATTTATCCATGATAAAATTTCATTTAAATTAACATCTTCAAAGTGCGTAACATTTATTCGCTTATAATTACCGATATGGAAACGGTCATACTGTCGATCTTCGCACTTAGATTTAAATTGTTCGAAATCATCTAAATCATCTGGTGTATTCGGAAAATCACCATCTTTATAACATGTAACAATATGTCCTACATGCCTGGCGTTATCAAGATCTCTTTCTTTCTGCCTCTTATAAAGCTCATGCATCTCTCCGTACAAAATTAACGTCTTAGGCTTGTATTGATATTGATTTATCATACTTGTTAACATGTCTTCTTGTTTATAACTAAAAGGATAATCAATGATGACTTTCTTAGAGTGTTGAAACAAATCATCTAATTGAATATAAAATGTTTTCCAAGCTTTGTCACCAAGTGTTGCTTTCTCAGACAAATTATTAAATCCATATTTATCAAAATAACTTTCTTTAATATCGTCATAAGACAAGATGTGCCAATTATCATTTGCTTTCATAATTTGATTTGCTAAGTAAGTCTTTCCTGTACCTGGTGAACCGGCCAATATTAATATAGACTTTTGTTTTTCTTTCATACTTTAACACGTTCTTTATTCATAAAGAGATTTATTTTATGCGCAACGATATTTTTCACCGCTTCATTACAAGGAATAATATTATGTCTTAAAGACTTATTGACCTTCGTTTCTCCAAAATATTTTTTGGCCGTTTCTGTCCAAGTAACAAGTAATTCTGTACCCACATTAAACTTTCTTATACCATTATCAATGAGTTCAGGAACATCTTCTTCTTTAACACCTGTACCACCATGTACGACTAACGGTGTGTCTACGATTGCATTAATCTCAGCTAACAATGGAATATTGACATTTGTCTTTGATTTAAATTGCCCATGATTCGTACCAATTGCAACAGCTAACGCATCTACCCCTGTTGATTCTGCAAAATACTTTGCATCTTCTGGATCTGTGTATCTTACTTCAGAACCATCTATTGTAATACCTTCTTCTGTACCACCAATAATACCGAGCTCACCTTCAACAGATGTTCCATGTTGATGTGCATAACCTACAACTGCTTTTGTTTTCATGATATTTTCCTTTAATGGTAATGATGAACCATCAAACATGACAGATGAATATCCTGCATCAATCGCTTCTTTTATATCATTAAAGTCTTTCGCATGATCTAAGTGGAGTACAACATCTACCATTTCCGAATTTGCGATGCTTTTAGTAACGGTTACTAAAGTCTTATATCCAATATATTTAGCAGTATCCACACTTGTTTGAATAATGATTGGACTGCCTGCTTCTTTTGCTGCTTCAATTATACTTGGTAACATTTCTAGATTATGTGCATTAAAAGCACCAATTGTACAATTTAGACGTTCTGCTTTTGCTGTTGCTTCTTTCAAATTAATATACATAATATTCGCTCCTTTAGAATGCTTTCATTAATGGTCCAATAATCCATGCATAGAATAATGCTGCTGCAACTGTATCAACATCTGTAGCGGTTGCATTAACAAATCCCATATTACTTAAGACGGTTACTAATAGTGCCGGTAATAATGTAATAAACAGCCCGTGTGCGATACCGCCAATAATGGCACCTCTTAAACCACCTGTTAAATTACCAAATATACCTGCCGTACCACCTGCGAAAAAGTTTGTCAGTATACCAGGTATAATCATTGCTAATCCGATAGTTGGGAATAAGAACATCGCAATAACTGTACCGATAGTCGTTGTAATAAATCCAATAATCACAGCGTTTGGTGAGAAAGGAAATAGTACTGGACAGTCTAAGGCGGGCTTTGCATCAGGTACTAATTTCATTGCAATACCTTTAAATGCTGGAACAATTTCGCCTAATAGTAATCTCACACCTGCTAATAGTACATAGACACCAACTACAAACTGAATAGATTGTAAAAATGCATACATAATATAGTTTGTATCACCTGATAATTTAGATGAGAAGTCTTCTCCTGCAAATAATACAGTTACTAAAAAAAGTGGTGCCATAACGACCATTAAAGATAAATATGTGTCCTGTAAAAATTCAAAGTTCTTAGGTAGCTTTAAATCTTCTACTGATTTTCTATTTTCTCCTCTTTTGCCGAATACGTATCCTACACCTGCTTCAAATACATAGCCAAGTGTACAAAAATGACCTAAAGCAATATGATCGCCACCCACGATTTTTCTTACAAATGGTTGAGCAATAGCTGGCATCATTGTCGCGAATATACCACCAATTAAACCGCCAATAATAACGAGTGAAAGACCTCTTAAACCTGCAAAATATCCACCAATCGTCGTCATTGTTGCCATCCATAATAATGCTTGACCAGTTAGAAAAATATATTTCCATGGTGTAAATCTTGCGATCAAAATGTTAAAAATAAAAATTGCTAAAAATGTAAAAGCAATTTCTCTTCCGAGTCCTAAATCACCCATTGCTTGACCATTTATTGCTTCAATTGAAGGAACAATGCCTTCCATATTAAAACCTTGTGAAAAAATTTTCCCGAAATAAGTTAAACTTCCTACAATAATAGCTGAACCTGCAGTTAATACTTGAAATCCGAGCAATGTTTTAAATGAACCCGATATAATTTGACCGGGCGTTTTCTTTTGTAATATCAAACCTAACATTGCAATTAAAGCGACAATTATTGCTGCTTGCGTCAAAATATTTTGTATAATAAAGTTTATAATTTGCATAGCATCACTTCCTTATTAAATGATCCCTTTTTCTTTTAATACTGGTGAAAGCTTTTCTTCAATTTCTTCAGTTGAGACAATATTTTTTAAATACACAATAGAAGTTGTATTTTCATCAATTGAAAAGTTATTAAATTGTGATTTAAAGTTTTCTCCCGTAATGATAATTTCCGCATTTCTAGATACTGCTGATGAGATTGTGTCATGATCTAAATCTGCTTCAACACCTAACTTGTTCAACACATCCTCAGCTGCCATTTGACACGCAAAGCTACTTCCTAAACCTGCTCCACAAACGAATAATATATTTAATTTACTCATGATATTTCCTCCTTTAATAAATAATCGATAAATTGACTTTTATCATCAAAGCTTAATAAGCGATTAACTTTTTCTTCATTTCTTACAAGTGAAACAATACTTTTCATAATATTTAAATGTGAAAATGAATCTGTAGCGGATAAGCAAAATATAATTTTCACTGGATCATTGATTTCATTTCCAAATTCTATATTTGGGTTAAGTGTCGCAATACTGACACCAAGTGCATTAGCGCCTTCTTCTGGTCTGGCATGTGCTAAAGCAATGTGCTTACCTATTACGATATACGGACCATATTCTTCTACTGATTGAATCATCGCATCTTGATATTGTGATGTGATAATGCCATCTTCTAAAAGTGGTTTAGAAACTTTTTTGATTGCATTTTTCCAATCTGTACAAGTTTCGTTTAATAGTACGTGATGATCTTCCAATACTTCATTTAACATAGGCTGCACCTCTTTATCATTGAAATTAAAATTGTTTGTTTCGAATAAATGTTTCATATCTTTATAATCTGTTTCATTTAATTTCATTCCTTTATTCTCTAACCAAATAGATATATCTTTGAATAAGGAAACTTCATTTCTTTTTACCTTTTCGTTATTTCTAGATAAATAAGCATGTTGTTCTAAAAATCCTTCTATTTTCTTTATATCTGTTTCATTCACAATGGCATTAACGTAACAAGTCGGTTTATTAAATTCAGTATCAATTGTCGTAAACACAATATCGACATCATCATTTTCTATAAAAGCTTCTTCGTTTGAGGCTAATATTCTTATGATATTTACGTTAAAGTGCGACTTTAAAATTTCAGCTAATAAATTACTCGTTGCAATACCAAAGCTACAGACAATAACAGCATTAAAGAAATGTTTATTTTGCTGTACATATTTAAAATATGCCGTTGAAAAGTAAACAGTAATAAAGGCTATTTCATCTTCTGTAAAATCTAAATCAATATAACGATTCAATCGGTTCATAGAATATTTTTTAATGGTTTTAAAGAACTTGTAATGACTATTTTTAATATTTTCTTTTAGTGGATTATAGATTTGAATCCCTTGTTGTAACCGACTTATTAAGCCTGATATATGTTTATTCAAACCTTCAAATAAATAACTTTGATAACCATTAAAATCAATCGACAATTCATGTTCGACATATTCTATCAACTTAAGACTGACAAGCTGAGACAATGCGTCATGTTTATCATCTGACACTTGCTTCTTATTACCTATGAGTACATCCAGCCTATTGTAAATATAATTAAACTCACCTAAACTCACTTCTTGAAAATTCCAATCCATTACTTCGTCTACAAATATATTGATAATGCTGAGTTCTTTCTGTTTATCATCTTTTTCAGTATCTAATATATGACCGTTCTGAACTCTACAAATCCAAATAGCTGTTAAAATAATCACGGATAATTTAATATCATTTTGTTCTATCGCAATAACTTTAGAGTAGTTGTCTCTAATTTTATTGATATGGTTCAAACCAATGTAAGCAACTAAAGGGTTATATTGATCATACAAATCGTCAATAACCACTTTATCTTCAGTTATTCTTCTTACGAGATAATCATATAAAAAAGTACGAATATCGATTTCGTTTCCATCAATAGATAAACCAGTTGAAACATTAGAAACAATCTTCAAATTATACTTATCTAACGCTTGGCGAAGTAATTTCATATCTTTGTCCATCGTACTTTTAGAAATCTGTAAGTCTTCACATAACTCATAAATCTTTTGATGCGAATGATTCATTAAAGCATGACTCAAAATATATGCTCTACGATATACAGGATTATAAGTTTGCTCTTCAACCCTCCCAGAAACAATCTCTTTTAACTTAACCCTTTCCGAGTTAGTTAAATTTAAAATAAACGAACCACTTTGATTATTAATTTCCAAAAATTCATAAGTATTCAGAAATTCATTAATATCTCGTAAATCATTTCGAATCGTTCTTTCTGTTTTGTTGAACATAATACTGAGTTCCTTAGCAGAAACACTTTCTTTACTATTAAGAAAAACATTCAAAATATTTATCGGCCGACTTTTTAACATTTTTAACATCTCCCTTAATTAATATTGTAAATTTATACTTTAACAATTGTTAGTATTTTTATATTCTTATTAAAAACGGAAAAAATGTAAGCGTTTTAATAAAGCGTAATAAAAACGCCTTACCCGCTAGTGGTTACTAACGAATAAGACGCTTATTATATATTAATTTAGAGTCAGAATTCTGAATTCTGGTAATTAGAGGGACACCTCTTACGGACACTTCTCGGAATGCTGTCCCTAACGACACCTACTTCTCACCTATATCTTCTATTTCTTCTATTTCTTCTATTTCTTCTATTTCTTCTTATATCCGAAGTCTGGTATGTTATTCCAGCGTTTTCTGAAGTAATGTGCGACTGCTTTTGGTCTTCTTTCTCTAGTAAAGATACCTTTACGGTTTCCTTGTACGCGAATAACACCATTACTTGTTTCAAAGTCTGCGAAATTCCATACTTGCTCTCCTACAAAATTAGGGCATTGATCAATTATTTCATGGTTTGCTTCGTAATATTTAACTTGGTACTCTTCTGTAAACATAATATCATCTATTGCATGTAAACCAACCACTGTATCTGCTCCATATTCTGTGAACATGATCGGTTTGTCTGGTTGTTTTTCTAGCCAACCGTCTAATTCTTGTCGCAATGCTTCTTTCGCCGCTTCTAAATCACCACTTTGTATATACCATCCATAATATCTATTTAGACATATAACATCTACTAAGTCTTGTACTTGGCACACGTCTGGTAATGAATTCAGTAATGTCACGATCGTACATGGTCTATTTTGTGGATCTAGTTCTTTTGCAAGATTTACTAGTGGTTCAAAGTATTCTTTTGCCCCTAATGAAGCAGAGTCTGGTTCGTTCGCAATCGACCACATCACAACACATGCTAAGTTTTTGTCTCGAGTAATCAATTCTTCAATCACTTGCTCATGATCTTCTTTAGTTCTAATTTTCTCCCATGTATCTGTATTTTGACTACCGTCTAATGCTGCTGAGAAATTCAAATGCACACCGACTGCTGTTGTTTCATCAATCACGACTACACCTTGTTCATCAGCAAGACGCATCATTTCTTCAGAATATGGATAATGCGAAGTTCTAAATGAGTTGGCACCTATCCATTTCATTAAATTTAAATCTTGAATATTAGAAACTTCATTCAAACCTCTTCCGTGATAATAAGTATCTTCATGTTTACCAAATCCTTTGAAGTAGAATGGCTCACCATTAATGAGAAACTGTCCTTTTTTCACTTCAATTGATCTCACACCAAATGGTTCTTCATAATAATCTATGACTTCATCATCAGCTTTAATAGAAACTGCTAATGTATATTGATAACCATCACCTGGCTGCCATAAATGAACATTTTCAATTTCTACCGTACTTTCCGCACCATTTTGAGAAGCTACAATACGACCATCTTGATCTATAATATCAACTTGTATAGATTGGTTACCTGTTGCTTTAACCGTATATTCTACTTGTGCATTTTGACCATCTATATGCGGTACGATGACAATATCTTCAATATAATGTTCTTTTGGCGTTGTATAAATTTTGACTGGTCTATGTAAACCTGCATAGTTAAAGAAATCGAAGTTCGGTTCATTGACTGCTTTAATATTTCCTTTTGAATCTTTGACTTCTTTAAAATTACCAACTGGAAGTGTTGAGTCATCAAGAATATTATTGACGATAACTGTTAATCGGTTTTTCCCTTTTTGTACAACATCATTGATTTCAACTTCGAATGGTAAGAATCCACCTCGATGTGACACGACTTTTTGACCGTTCACAAAAACTTCTGCTTCATGTGTAGCTGAACCAAATCTGAGCACTTGTCTTTCTTGTTGTAATACGTTTGGAATTGTAAAAGTTGTTTCATAGACCACTTTACCGACATGATTTCTAATAGATGTTACAACACCTTGGTCGTTATATGAACCTGGTACAGCCATTTGTAAATCTGTATCAATTTCAGTTGTAACGTCATATTCACCTTTATATTCAATCAATTTAAAAGACCAAATACCTGATAAATCAATCACGTTTCTCGTTTCTGTCATAATTGGATATAGCATATAACATTCTCCTTTATCTATTTATTATAGTTTTTCAAATAATGCGAGTTCTGAAACAATTCGTTTATGTTTTTTATCTGTAAGCGTATAGAACATACCAAATATGATGAGCGCTAATAATACTGCAACACCCGGCACTATGAAATAAAGTATTTTCAATCCATGTATTGTGCCTGCTGTTTGCTGTACATTCGGTTGATAGCCGATAATCGTTAAAGCCATACCAGGAATAAAGCCAGCTAATGCTTGTGACACTTTACGCGCAAAGCTATAGCTTGAATAAATAATCCCTTCAGATCTAACACCTGTCTTCCATTGTGAATAATCTACAATATCACTGATAAAAGCCCAAACAACTGTATTCGGTATAACAAGGAAAAATTGTGATATACAGTTAATAATTAAGAATGTTATCACATGTTCACCACTGATTAAAAAGTTTGCCGCTTCAGCAATCGCAAACCCTAAAAGCCCGATAATCGCTGTATATTTCTTACCAAATTTTTTATTAAGAAAAGTTGTTAAGAATAATGCCGGAATTAACGTGATAATATTTAAAATACTTACGATACCTACTAAATTCTGTTCGCCTAATACATATTGGAAATAGTACAGTTGTGATTGTTGTTTTAAAAAGAGTGATGTAATACTGAGCAATGTAAATATAATTAATACGATAAAAGGTCCGTTTTTAAAGAGCCCTTTAAACGCTCTCAATTCACTGCCTTTCTTTTCATTTTCATCTCTTTCAACTATAAATCTTTCTTTAACACCCTTGTAACATAGAATATGGAATATCACGCCTATCAGTGCTAAACCACCGATTACGACTGGATAACCAACAGATACACTATCAAAGAGCGATATCATTGGAATAACAATGATACCTGTTATAAACATCGCGCCTTGAGAACCGAAATTCCTAAATACAGATAATTGTGTTCTATCATCTGAATTCAAAGTCATAGAAGCAGATAATGAACCATATGGTATATTCACGACTGAGTATGCAACATTAAATAATAAATATGTCGCAAACGCCCAAATAATTTTACCTTGATCAGAAAAATCTGGTGAAATAAATGAAACGATCGTTAAAAATGCAAGTGGTAAAGTACCATATAATATAAATGGTCTAAATTTACCTTTTGGACCGATTTTATTTCTAGAATCCACTAATGCTCCAACACCCGTATCGACAAAAGCATCAAAAAGTTTAGCAACTAAGAACACTAAACCTCCGTAGAATGATGAAATACCTAATACATCAGTGTAGAACTTCAGTAAATAAATTAAACCTAAATCAAACATAAGTCCGTTACCAAAATCTCCGGCACCATATGCCATTTTCTCTCTTAAAGATAGTTTAGGTTTGTTAATATCTTTAAACGTTTCAATTTTTGTTTTCCCTTTATTTGCTTGGTGACTAGTTGTTGTTTTTACAGTACTAATAACAACACCTCCTCAATAATTTGGGTAAGCGCTTACATATATGAACTTGAATCTACGAGTTCATTATAATTCTATTAGCATTCGATGAAAATCATCACTCAAAATAACAACGTTGTTACAAAAATTCAAAAGCCTTTATAAACACTTATATATCAATGATTACAGCGACAATCTCTAGATACACCACTTGCCATAAAATGATACGATAAGTGACAATTTTCTTTTTATTTTATACGATAAATCATATATATAAATATCACTAATTTGTTTTTCATAACATAATTACGAACTTAATTATGTGAATTTTCAGTTTTTAAAGATTTTCTATAGCTTAATGGCGTTTGACCATACACTTTTTTAAACAAACTAATAAAATAATGTGTATGTTGAAAACCGATATACGCTGCAATTTCTTGTATATTCATATTTGTCTTAATCAGTAAGTCTTTTGCGAGGTCTAAACGAATCTCATTAATATATTGAATCACACTTTTACCGACTTCTTGTTTAAATAATCTTGAAAGATATGATGTCGATACACCTAGATTTTCACAAATATCATCTAGTGAAATGTCAGTATGAATGTATTTATGAATATATTGTACGGCTGATTTAACATGTGCTGAATATTGAATAGCATGAACTTTCTGTGCAGCTTTCGCATAATTGCAGCAAATTTCTTCTAACAATAATGTCCTTTCTTTATCATCAGACACATTGGCAATCATTCTCGCATGTGATTTGGACATATCATCAATCGTTAAATAATCTACCCCAGCCGCTTCAATCGCTTTTCTACCTAGTGTATTCGTTAATGTAGCAGCATATAAGAAGTTATCCAGTTTAGTACTTAGTCTTTCTAAACCTTGAACTTTATCATTTAACTTCCTATTTAATTCTAGTACTTCCTCAACTCTCCCATATTGCATAGCCAGCATCATTTGATTTTCAAGTTTATAACGTTCCTCTAATTCTTTAAGTAAATAAGTCTTCGATATCGGTCGGTGAATGATTTGGTCTTGATCCGTTTCATCCATATGCACCTCAACAACATCATAATTTCTTTTTTGTTGATGAACATGGCGACCGACTAACTTAGCAAAGCGAACAATTTGTTGATAATGACCTGTAGAAATCCCCGTTAAATAATGTTTTAATATTTTCAAGTCAGCACTAGAACGCCTTTGTTCTTCTAACATATTTAGACATTCTTTCTCAGACGGGCGCTTTAATACGAACGGTCCAAACAAAATAATCTCGTTTATATTATGAAATTTCATCACCATAAAATGAATGCCATAACCATTAATCATATGATAAATCTTTTTAGAACTTAGACCCTTTATCCATTTATAAATCTTTCGTTGAAACTTTTTCGATTTCACATTATCAAATGGAGTCGCAAGTACTTTAACAACATCTTCAATATCTTCAACATTAATCACATTTAAATGGATACTCAAAATTTGTTCAGCAACATCCCTATGCCATTGCAATAAAGTCTTCTCCACAATAACCCTCCCCTCATCAAACCATCCTATTGTTATTTTAACGTATAATACTCTTTTGGTGTTTAGTATTGAATTTATAAGGTGGATTGAAAGTAAGCTTGATAGAATAAAAAAATCACCTATCATAACCTTTTCAAATCAGGCTATAACAGGCAATTTTTATAGTTATTATTTTTTATTATCTTTTTCTAATTTATTTGTTTCTGGGTTATAGTATGTGAGTTCTTTTTTTCTTAATTTATTAATATCTTCTGGGCTTTGGTCATAATTCCCATTATAAAGTGTTGCTTCCCAACTACCGTACATTGGATTTGGTAATATAATATATTTTTCTCCAAAGTCTTTTTTATGTTTCTTAACAAATTCAGTTCTTGATTTTAATGTACTTTCTTTTGGATCATCAAAATCAAGTATGTTGTCCCCAAATAACATAACTAAATCGTGATTTTTACGTACTTTGGCTCTTCTTTCTTCTTTACCTTTTTCATTTTCACCTTTTAGTAGTATATGATGTTTATCTGATTGTGGCATATCAAGGTCTTTCATATTTTTCAAAGTACCTTTAAAATCTTCTTTTTGGTCTCTATCTGACACATAGAAAATTTCTACTCCTTTTTTATCAGCATATTGTAAAAATTCTTTAGCCCCATATACTGGCTTTGCTTTTCCTGCTGCAATCCATTCATGCCAACCTTCAGGGAAAGTCTTATGTTTGAGCGATGCGTATGCTTGATAAGGTGAATTATCTAGAACTGTTTCATCTAAATCTAATACGATGGCAGGTTTCTTTTTACCTTTATGGTGCTTTAATTTTTCATCTAATTTATCTTGAGCAGTATTATAACCTTGTAGATATAATGCTTTTGCTTCAGCTGACGTTTGATACCATGCAACACTCATTACATTTTGTTCTGCTAAATCCTTTTTAGTAACTTTATCTTTCTTAACTTCTTTAGTTGCTGTTTGATTAGCTAATACATGATCAGCATTTGAAACACCTGTTACACCCCCTAATAATACAACTAAAGCTGAACTTGCAATTAATTTTTTCATACTTTCATCCCCTTTTTATTTTTTCACATCCACTTTACATTTAATTAATATTTATTTCAACTTTCAAAAAAATTCCAGTATAGATTAATTTGAAAGTTCATCTATACTGGAATCCCGTTATATTATTCAGCTTTTTTAAGAATTTCTTTTTTAAGTTTTACTCTAAGTTGTTCTAATGTAAGTGGATCTGTAAACCAATAATCTTCTGCTTTATACGTAATAACTCTGTCATTTTTTACAGCGTCTAAGTTTTTCCAAGTTGCTGTTTTTTCAAAATCAAAGTTACCGTATGATGGTTTACTTAAGAAGATATAGTCTCCGGCATAATCTGATATTTCTTCTTTAGAAATAGATTCATAACCTTTTCCGCCTTTTTTAACTTTAGCTTCATATTCTTTAGTCATTGGCATACCAAATGCATCATGTACAATGTCTAATCCACGTCCCCACGTGCTTTCATATATAAAGATTTCTTTTGAGTCTGGTTCAAATACTGATGCAGTTGAATCGCCAACTTTACTTTGAATCTCTTTTTTATCTTTAGCTGTTTCTTTATTCCACTTGTCGATCCAATCTTTAGCTTTATCTTCTTTACCAGTTAACTTCCCTAACTCTGTTAATATTTCTTTATGGTTATACTTTGTATAAGTATAAGGAACAGTCGGTGCAATTTTTTGATATTTTTTAAGATTTTTATCCATTGAATCCGCAATAATTAAATCCGGTTTCTGTTTCGCTACTTGCTCGACATTCCCATCACCAACGAATTCTACACCATCTAAATGTGGTTTAATAATAGATGATTCCTTTGCCCAATCCGGAACAGCAATTGGCTTAATACCTAATTCAATAAAATCCCCTACATAAAAAGCTGTTAAGACAGCAATTTTCTTAGGTTTTTTTGGAACTTGAATCGTTTTCCCGTTCTCTAGTTTGTAATCTTTTGTTTCATTCGATTCTGACTTTTTCGTATCATTTGAACTATTTGAGCACGCACTTAGAAGTAAAATACAACTTAACAATCCTATAATAAGCTTTTTCAAATTATGCTTCCCACTTTCTAATTGATATACATTATCAATTATATACATTTTCTAAAAAATAACCAGACACATAAGCAAAAATGCTTAAAATTTTTAAAGATAAGATATACTAGAATTAAATAAATTATGAAGGTGAAACATATGGAGTATAGAATGGCCACAATTAATGATGTACAAGGTATTATAAAAGTTTGTTCTGATGGATATCGTGTGACATATAAAGATATACTACCTGAAAAATACATCACACAAATTATTAATGAATTTTATAATGAACAACGGGTTTCTAACGAAATAACGCATATTGATCAATATTGGAATGGATGGTTTGTTGCTGAAGATAATGGACAAATTGTTGGCGCTGGTGGCGGCGGTTTTAGAGAACCACATATCTCTGAATTATATGTCCTATACTTGGATCCAACGCGTAAACGAGAAGGCATCGGTTCGTGTTTATTAAATATTATTACAGAAGATCAAATAAGAAGAGGTGCCACAGAACAATGGGTTTCAGTAAGTAAAGGAAACCATATGGGAATTCCTTTTTATGAAGCCAAAGAATTTAAATACCAATATGAAAAACCAATGTATACTCTACCAGAAAATGAAAACTACATTTCATTAAAATACAAACGTCAATTATAAGGAGCGTTATAACGTGAAATTAAGTGTATTAGATCAAGCACCCATTTCTAAAGGAAGTACGCCTGAAGAAACATTACAAAATACTATCGCATTAGCACAATGGACTGAGTCGTTAGGTTATCACAGATATTGGGTTGCTGAACACCACAATACGAGTGGTCTTGCAAGTTCATCACCAGAAATCTTGATGACTCAAATTGCAGCTTCAACTAAACATATTCGAGTTGGCTCTGGTGGCATATTATTACCACAATATAACCCTTATAAAATTGCAGAGAATGGTAAGACTTTATCTGCATTATTTCCTAACCGTATCGACTTAGGATTTGGTAATTCACCAGGTGGTTCTCCAATTACACAAAAAGCTTTAACTGATGATCATATTAAACCAATTGAAGACTTTTACAGACAAGCATCTGACTTACAAGGATTCTTGCATAACTCGTTACCTAGAGATCATAAATTTAGACTCGTTAAAGCAGGACCACGCATAGACAATCCACCAACAATGTGGTTATTAGGTTTAACTGAAAATGGTGCTAGAAACGCAGCACAACTAGGAATTGGATTTGTATTCGGTCACTTTATAAATCCTAAATATAAAGAAATCGCAATGAAGCGCTATTATGAAGACTTTATACCATCCGTTAATATGAAAGAACCAACAGCCATTGTTTGTATTTTTGTAGTATGCGCAGAGACAGACGAAGCAGCAGAACAATTAGCCATTTCACAAGACAAATGGTTATTAAACGTAGGTAAAGGATTAGGAACAAAAGTTCAACCACCAGAAGAAATCAATATAGACGATTATACAGAAGAAGAATTAGAACTCATTAAGACGAATCGAAAAAGAAGTATTATAGGTTCACCACAAACAGTAAGAAAGCAACTTAATCAACTAGCAGAAGAATATCAAACTAACGAATTTATGATTATAACAAATATTTATGATTTCGAAGCCAAGAAAAAATCATATCAATTACTAGCAGAAGAAATCTTGGCATAAATGAGATTTGCTGGAGAAGATTTGGGATGTATATTGAGATCTGTGCTGGGATGTAACTTCCATTATTCTGAATTCTAGTAATTAGAATCCGCTAACTTCCATTATTCTGAATTCTGGTTGATAGATGAGCGCTCATTTAGAGACATTTCTCGGAATTATGTCCCTAACAAATCAAAATACGCATCAAAAAGAAAGAACCTGAGGCACATCGTGTGCCTCAGGTTCTCTTAATCTATACTAGAATTGTTCTGATAATATTTTTTGTTCTAAGAAGTTTAGCATATAGTCTGGGCTACCTGTCTTAGCATCTGTTCCTGACATTTTGAAGCCTCCGAATGGATGATAACCTACTACTGCTGATGTACAACCTCTGTTCAAGTATAAGTTACCTACGTCATAATCTTCACATGCTTGTCTCCAATGTTCACGATTATTTGTAATGACTGCTCCTGTTAATCCGTAATCTGTGTCATTAGCAATTTCTAATAATTCTTCAAAGTTATCGCCTTTAGTGAAACCGACAACTGGTCCGAAGATTTCTTCTTGCATAATTTGATCACTTGATTTAAGTCCAGAAATGATTGTTGGATGTACGAAATAACCTTTACTATCGTCAGTCTTACCGCCAACTTCTAGCTTACCTTCTTTACTTCCAATTTCGATATAATTTTTAATTTTATCAAATTGTTTTTTATTGATAACAGGTCCCATATATACATCAGAACCGCCTTCTGTGTGATTAATTGAAAGTTCTTTTGTTAATGCGATTGATTTTTCTAGAACTTCATCATAAACATCTTTGTGCACGATTGCTCTTGAACATGCAGAACATTTTTGACCAGAAAAGCCAAATGCAGAATCTACAATTGCTTTAGCTGCTAAATCAGTATCTGTATTTTCATCAACTATAATTGCATCTTTACCGCCCATTTCAGCGATAACACGTTTTAAGAAGTTTTGGCCTTCTTGAACTTTAGCTGCTCTTTCAAAAATACGTGTACCTGTTGCTCTTGAACCTGTAAATGTTACAAAGTGCGTATCTTTATGATCAACTAAGTAATCACCGATTTCTTTAGGATCACCTGGTACAAAGTTTACAACGCCTTTTGGAAGACCTGCTTCTTCTAAAATTTCCATTAATTTATATGCAATTAATGGTGTATCTTCTGCTGGTTTAAGTAATACTGTATTACCTGCAATAATAGGTGCAACTGTCGTACCTGTCATAATTGCAAATGGGAAGTTCCAAGGTGGAATTGTAACACCAGGACCCATTGGTTTATAAATATATTGGTTATGCTCCCCTTCTCTATCAAAGACTGGCTTACCATTAGCCAATTCCATCATAGAACGCGCATAATATTCAATAAAATCAATACCTTCATTTGTATCTCCATCTGCTTCATTCCATGGCTTACCTGCTTCATAAACCATTAATGCAGAAAGTTCATGTTTTCTTCTGCGAATTATAGCAGAGACTCTGATTAATAATTCGGCTCTTTCTTTATGAGACCATTTTCTCCAAGTCTTATAGGCTTCTTTAGCCGCTTCCATCGCTTGGTCAACTTGTTCTTTAGAAGCTTTTGAAATTGTACCTAGTACTTGTTGGTGGTTTGCAGGATCTACAGATTCAAACTTATCATCTGTATAAATCTTCTCACCATTAATTACTAGAGGAATTTCTTTCCCAAATTCAGATTTAACTTTTATTAATGCATCTTTAAACGCTTGTTGATTCTCTTGATTTGTAAAATCTGTTGCTGGTTCATTGTGAAATTCTACTACCATCCTTCATACCTCCTAAAAATATAAACCTAATAAGAGATAAATACCTCTTATAAAACATTTTACTATTGTATTTTAAAAATTATCAAGTAAAGGGCTTTCATAAAAAAATGATTATTATTCAAAAATCTTATAATCCCTATAACAGCAGTACTTTAGAGAGTCATACATACAAAAATGATGAGACATCTCAAGATGCCTCATCATTACTCAAATAGAGAAATTATACACTTTATTTAATAGCTTGATGTATGTGTTGAATATCTTGTGGCGTTGTTTCACAACATCCACCTACTATTTGAACGCCTTGCGATATCCACTCTTTAGACTTTTGAGCAAGCAATGCATGATCTCCTTGACCTACCCAAACTTTTTCTACTGGATCAAATGTCTTACCACCATTCGGATAAACAGCAATGACTTGTGGTAATGCTGTTAATCCCTTTTTAATTGCTTTATCAACACTTTCAATCTTTGAACAATTCACGCCAAATACAGGCAGTCGCTCTTCATAGTCTTTAATATATTGGCATACTGTCTCAAATTCAGTACCATCGGATAGATTACCTTCATCACTTACGGTACATGATATCCAGAATGTGATGTCATCTGAATATTGAGGAATGATATGTTCAACGATTGATTTAATTTCATTAAAGTTAGGCACCGTTTCAAATACAAAATCATATATACCTCTATCAATAAGTGCTTGAATACGTGCTTGATGAAAGTCAATATAATCTTCTATAGATACTTCATATGCTCCAGTATATTCTGAGCCATCACTTAAATATGCGCCGTATGGGCCTAAACTGCCTACTATAACTTGTTCATCTGTCACAGATGCTTTTATTTGTTCGACAGCAACATCAAATAAATGTTTTATTTCTGACGTTTGCATACCAATAGATTCAAATGTAGCAAAGCTTGCTTGATAAGTACTTGTTAATACAATATCAGCACCTGCATCTGTAAATGCTTGATGCGCTTGTTTCACTTTATTAGGTTCATGAATGATTACTTCACTAGACCATAATGACGAATTCAAATCACATCCATAACCTTCTAATGTTGTGGCTAATCCACCATCTAATACTAAAGTGCGTTCTTGTTTAATTTTATTCAGAAGTCTCAATGATCTGACCGTCCTTTTTATGATATTTTACAAAATAAAATACAATCGCAATAATCGCAAACGGAATACCGAAATATAATGCTGGTGATTGATTCGGATCAAAAATCATACCAATACATGACACTAAACAAAGTATAAAGCCAATGATTGGTACACTTTGATGAATTTTCAAATGTTTATTTGCTCGTTTCGCATTGAAATAAGATAAACAAATACTCATCCATACGATTACGACAGCTAAACCTGCTATAGAAACAAGTACGATATATAATGTATCCGCAGTATAAATACTTGAGAATAATGCCAGTAAACCACCACACATACTAAAAATAGTAGCGCGTATCGGCATTTGATGTTTGTTTAGTTTCTTAAAATAATTAGGGAACATGCCTTCATTTGAAAGACTCCAAACCATTCGACTAGCTGCATATAACCCTGAATTGGCCGCTGATAATAATGCGGTAATAATGACTAAATTCATAATATCACCAGCATACGGGATACCCATATTTTGAAAGATAACAACAAATGGACTTTCTAATGATTTCCCTTGATAACTCGGTATGAGAATAGAAATAATAACCATCGTTCCAATGAAGAAAATAATTAATCGCCATAACGTTGCATTAATTGCTTTCGGAATTACTTTTTTAGGATTTTTCGTTTCACCTGCTGCAATACCTATCAGTTCAGTACCACTAAATGCATAGTTAACAGCTAACATCGTTAAGAATACGGCGCCTAAACCATTTGGAAATGTTGGATTCGTATATCGTGATTTAATTGTATCTAGACCGCTATAACCACTGTAGTGAATAAGCCCGAATAACGTGAGAGCGCCTAAACAAATAAACAGTATGATAGCTAAGACTTTCACTAAAGAAAAATAAAATTCAACTTCAGCGTAGAATTTCGTAGATACAATATTAAAAGCTAAGACAAGTATAATCGCAATACTTGAAAATATGTATACAGGTACATCCGGTAGCCACTTCTGCATTAAAATACCCACTGCCGTAAATTCAGAACCAAGTGCTACTGTCCATGTTAACCAATAAAACCAAGCGACTATATATCCTATTGAAGGATGTATATATTTTGAAGCATATACATGAAATCCACCTGTCACCGGATGTTCAATCGCTAATTGTCCGAGACATAGCATAACGAGATACACGAGAATAGCACCAACCACATAAGATAACATCGTACCTAAGGGACCCGCTTGTTGCAATGTATAACCAGAACTTAAAAATAACCCTGTCCCAATTACACCACCAAAACTTAATAACATAATATGTCGTTGTTTCATATCACGTTTATATGACTGATTTGACACGATATACCTTCTCTCTAAAATTAAAAATATCTTCAATTTTATATCTTTCGAATAATTCAGTCAACTTATAATTTTCTGTAAATATAAAAAAACCTCTGTATAGTATGGTTTTTATAGCATACTATACAAAGGTTTTAGGTCAGAAGTCTTCGTGCGTTACACCCTGATTTTGTACCTTTGCGCACTATATCTTGCAGTCTTCGTGCGTTCTCACCACTTCATCATATACCTTCTAATGCATTTCTTAATTTTTCTTGTATCGTCTCTTTACCATCTTCTACAGGATTAAATTCAAATTTTTCATCATTTATAAAAACGGTTGGCACGCCTTTAATCCCTCTTTCAAATGTTTCTTGCATAATGGCTAAGGATCGATCGTCTGCATTTTTTTGTGGTGATAATCCTAATTCATGTTCCATTTTTCTTTCTATCGTTTCAAAATTCAATGTCCATTCGTCTTGTGTTTCATATAGGTGTCTTACTATTTTAAAACTTTCTTCGGGGTCATCGTAATCCAAATAAATATTCGCAACAGTTCCTTTGAGCAGTCTTTGTTTCGTCTTATCAAAATGCTTGACGATATATTGTACTTTATTCTCATTAATATAAGGTTCTAAAACTTCGTCAGCTGCTGCAAAATAATTTAAACAATATGGGCATGCAAAATTAATAAATGCCTCTATTGTTATGTTTGCGTCTTTGCTTCCTACTGTTAAATGTTGGATTTCTGTCATAACGTTACCTCCTATATGTTGTTATACTTATTTAACCATTTCACAGCCGATAAAGCGAATGATTATATTCAGAATTGTTCACCAATTTGAAGATATACAAAAAAACACTTCATAACAAAGTTATGAAGTGTTTAACTAATGGTTAAATATTAGTTTTTGATAACGTTAACTGCTTGAGGTCCACGTTGTCCTTCTTCGATATCGAAAGTAACTGAAGCACCTTCGTCTAATGATTTGTAACCTTCAGTTTGGATAGATGAGAAATGTACGAATACGTCGTTACCATTTTCTCCTTCGATAAATCCGTAACCTTTTTCTGCGTTAAACCATTTTACTGTACCTTTATTCATAATAAAAGTCCTCCTATTGTGCTTTTGCACGTATATTTGCAATAATCAATCTTCAAACTTAAATGGACTTTATTAACTATGAATAAAACTACCAATTAATTTAATCTCGAAATATCACTTGCTACCTACTATACGCTATAAATGATTGAAAGTAAAGCTTTATGTTAAATTAAACTTTTATTTTACTTTTATCCTGTGTTAAAACCTATAAATAATACTTGTCTATCACTTTTAAAGATTCATCTAATTCATATATTAATGGTGCGCCTGTTTTGATTTCTAAGTTTGAAATTTCATCATCTGGAATATCTTCTAAATACTTAATCAGTGCTCTTAAAGAATTACCATGTGCAGAAACTAAAGTCGTTTGATGGTTTAATAAACTTGTTGAAATATGATCTATCCAATATGGAATAACTCTATCCAATGTATCTTTAAGACTTTCAGTAACAGGCATGATTCTTCTATCTAACATTTCATATCTTCTATCATTCAAGTATTCTTCTCGTAATTTTTCATCCGCTTCTGGAGGTCTTGTATCATAAGAACGTCTCCAAATATGAACTTGTTCTTCACCATATTCTTCACGTACTTGATCTTTATTTTTACCTTGAAGACCACCATAGTGACGCTCATTTAAGCGCCACGTTTTGTAAACAGGTATCCAAAGTTGGTGAGAATACTTCAATAATAAATATGTGGTTTCAATTGCTCTTGTTAAAAGTGATGTATACACAACATCTATTTCGATATTTTGTTTTAATAATTTTTCACCTGAGATTCTCGCTTCATTATACCCTTGCTCTGATAACTCTACATCTGCCCAACCTGTAAATAAATTTTTCGCATTCCATTCACTTTGCCCATGTCGACATAAAATTAATTTTGGCATATGATTCGCTCCAATCTTTTAATTGTTAAGTCTATTGAACCACTAATTGTAAATTTTTAAAAATAAAAAGACCTTCCGATAGCATTTCAAAATATCCAAATCAGTTCTATAATAAATATCATCATAAAATGTTAAAAGGATTGAGTTGTCATGATTTATAAATTCATAAAAATCATACTCCAAATATGTATGATTTATTTTATTACCGTACTAGGTAGTTGGATACAAGAAACATTAAACATACCTATTGCAGGTAGTATTATCGGACTTGTGATACTTTTCTTATTATTACAATTTAAAATTATAAAAGAAGAATGGATTAAAGACGGTGCAAATTTATTATTAAGTACGATGATTTTCTTTTTCATTCCATCAATCGTTGGTGCTATGAATTTAGTTAACCAAATAAACGCGCAATTTATCTTTTTAATTGTATTAGTCATCGCAAGTACATGCATAGTTGCACTCTCATCAGGATACATAGCTGAGAAAATGTTAAAAAGCAATCATATAGAAGAAAGTGGTGATCAATCATGATGATTAAAGCACTTTTAATGATTCTTTTAACAATTGTCATGTACATATTTGCATTATTTATACAGAAAAAATTCAAGATCACCATCCTACACCCTGCACTCGTTTCATCCATTGCAATTATATGCGTACTTGTGTTGTTTGGATATAATTACAACGACTATATGGTAGGGGGTCAATGGATTTATGACTTTTTAAATTGCACAGTTGTCTGTTTAGCATATCCACTTTATTTATATAGAAAAATGATTGTTCAACATTTTAAAGTCATTATCACAAGTGTATTAGTTGGGATAACGATTAATATTATTTTAATGTTTACGATTTTAAATATATTCGGTTATTCGAAAGAAATGATTGCATCATTGTTGCCTAGATCTATAACAGCAGCAGTCGGTGTACAAGTATCACAACAAATTGGCGGAATAGACAGCTTAGCCGTGTTGTTTATTATAGGTACAGGATTAATTGGAAGTATGTTGGGATCATATCTTATTAAAATAGCAAAATTCCAAACATCCATTGCCAAAGGACTCACTTATGGCAATGCATCACATGCTATTGGAACAGCCAAAATATTAGAAACTGATATCGAATCAGCAGCCTTCAGTTCAATCGGCATGATTCTAACAGCCCTAATCAGCTCAGTCGTGATACCATTGTTTGTTATATTAGTATATTGAGAATTTAGAGATGAAGATTATACAAAGATAGAGGCTGGAGTGAGTTTGTAGGTCTGTATGAGGTGCTATGTTGCTTGTTTGAGGAGTCTTGCAACATACGAGGCGCTCTATGTTGCTTGTTTGGGATGTCTTGCAACATACAAGGCGCCTATTTATCTTGTTTCACTAGTCTTGATAAATACAAGCCGCCTATTTATCTTGTTTCACCAGTCTTGATAAATACAAGCCGCCTATTTATCTTGTTTCACTAGTCTTGATAAATACAAGCCTCCTATTTATCTTGTTTCACTAGTCTTGATAAATACGAGCCGCCTATTTATCTTGTTTCACCAGTCTTGATAAATACAAGCCGCCTATTTATCTTGTTTTACTAGTCTTGATAAATACTGGGCTCCTGAATGTTGCTTGTCACGCCTCACTTGCAATGTTCACACCTCCAACAACACTCATCTCTATCTAAAAAGTAAGAAACCGTCTGAAAATTTCAGACGGTTTCTTTTATTATTCCAAATTCGCGTGTTTATTTTGCATAAATGTTTCACTTACGTTTAATTGTTCCATTAAATCCATTACGATACTATCTAAATATAATTGAGTGCTTTGTTCGAACAGACTTCCTAGTGGTTGTTCTGATCCTTTTTCATCATATTTAGTACCTGCTGGTAAAACGATCACGTCATCTGCTATTTCAGCGATTGGTGATTGTTCCTTTGTAGAAATTAATATGATGTTCGCTCCAATATCTTTTGCTGTTTGTGCGAGTAATTTTAAGTGAGCTGTTGAGCCTGAACCAGAGACAATCAATAATTTATCTCCTTCTTTAATAGAAGGTGTACTTGTTTCACCTACTACATAGCTTTTCTTACCTAATTGGTTCAATCTCATAGCAAAACTGTTCGCGACAAATGCAGAGCGTCCTTTAGCTGCTACAAACACTGGAACTTCTGACTGCAAGCTATTTACGAATTGCTCAGTATCCTTCAAGTCTACTTGATTTAATGTTTGCGTGAGTTCATTCAATATTAATTGATAACGGCTCATATTACTTACCTTCGATAATTTCTCTACATAATTTTGCAGCTGCTTTTGGATCGTCTGCGTTAGCAATTCCTCCACCAACAATAATTAAATCTGGATTTTCATCAGCAACAGATTGAATTGTTTCTGGCGTAATACCACCAGCTACTGCTACTTTTGAATTTTTGATAACTGATTTAACTGTACGTAAGCTTTCTAATGGAGATACACCTTCAGCTTGTAAATCGTAACCAGTATGCACAGCGATATAATCTGCACCTAATGCATCTAATTCTTTCGCACGTTTTTCTAAATCTTGAACTGCGATCATATCCACTAATAATTCTTTACCATGTTTATGCGCTTCTTCAACTGCACCTTTAATTGAAGCATCTTCAGCTACACCTAAAATTGTTACGATATCTGCTCCAAATTTAACAGCTTGGCTTACTTCATAACCAGCAGCATCCATAATTTTTAAGTCAGCTAATACTTGAACATCTTTAACAGATTGACTTAATTTTTCTACTGCACCTAATCCTTCATTAATAACGATAGGTGTTCCGATTTCTACTATATCTACATATTCCTCAACTTGTTGCGCTAATTGAGCTGCTTCTTCTTTATTTAATAAATCAATTGCTAATTGTAATTTCATATTAATCATATCTCCTTTATCTATATTACTTTATACTTATAATTGTGATACAATGTATAAAATTATGCAATACTGACAAATATGTCACTTAGTGAAGAAATGGGGTTGTATTATGGTATTAATTAACTATAAAGAAACGGAATATTATAATTCTAAAGACTTAGCATTATCTGTTATTGGGGGTCGTTGGAAAATACCAATCATCTGGCATTTATTACAAGCGTCACCTCTTAGACTCAATGAATTAGAAAAGAAACTACCAGATATTAATCAGCGTATGCTTATTAGACAGTTGAGAGAACTCGAAGACGATCATATCGTAAACCGTACTGTATATCCGGTCGTACCACCTAAAGTTGAATATAGTTTGACACAAATAGGTAAAGATTTAGAACCTGTTGTTAATGGCATTTGTGACTGGGGAGACGAATTTTTAGACTTTTTAAATACTAAAGATAAAGCCTAATCACATATTACTTTTAATCGCTTCATAGTTTGCTACAATAAAATAAAAAAGGGGTATTTTATGACAACTCAAAAACTTTCACAAGAAGAACAAGCTGAACTGCTTACAACTTTACAAAAACGATTCGAAAAATTTCCAGAACGCCATAAAAATATAGAATGGTCAGATGTAGAAAAACGATTAAATGAACATCCAGAAAAATTATGGTCACTTAATCAAATGGAACAAACTGAAGGAGAGCCTGATGTAATAGGATTAGAAGATGATGCTTATATATTCGTAGACTGTTCTAAAGAAAGTCCTAAAGGCCGTCGAAGTGTTTGTTATGATAGAGCAGCATTAGAATCTAGAAAGAAACACAAACCAGAAACAAGTGTAATGGACATGGTTCATGAAATGAACGTTACATTACTTAATGAAGAACAATATAGACATTTACAAACACTCGGTGAATTTGATAAGAAAACATCAAGCTGGATTGAAACACCTACAAAAATTAGAGACCTTGGTGGTGCATTATTCTGTGATTTACGGTATGACACAGTATTCACTTACCATAATGGCGCTGATTCTTATTATGGCGCAAGAGGTTTTAGAAGCATGTTAAAAATATAAAATAAAGCTTCCTCAATTTGTCTCAAGAAGACAAGTTCAGGAAGCTTTTTCTATACAATCATTACCTAACCACTTACACCGTATATTAAACCGGTTATGACATAACTACTGACAAATTTTTAGAAACAACATACCATATAAGCAAAGGAGGTTATGCTATGAAAGAGCCATTCAACGTTCAACTAAACATCGACACTTCACAAAAGACGACGGATATTTCAATCAAAACCTTTGAACAGGAACTTGGTCATAACCTATTAACGTATATTCAACAATTTGAAACATCCAACCATAAAATAGGTATTAAAACATCACAAGGTACATCACTTATTTTAAAGGAAGACATCATTTTTGCAGAAATTTTTGATAAACAACTGAACATCATAACAACCAGTGAAACACTCACAACTCGAATGTCACTCACTGCCTTACAACAAACTTTGCCTAAGCAGAAGTTCGTACAAATTAGTAAATCGTCTATCGTAAATATAGAACATATCAAGAAAGTATCACCGTCATTCTCAGGGAATTTATATGCAACTTTATCCAATAATAAAAAAGTAACCATTTCAAGAAGATATGTTAAAAATTTAACTGAAATATTAGGTATATAAGGAGGAGACCATTATGAACAAAATCTTTAAATCTATTCTACAAGGTATCGGTATAGGAAGCAGTATTATGCTCATATTCATCGCAATATTTGAAGTAACAATTGACTTCCAAGCAGTCTTCAGCGTTTATATATTCGGTGCCATTTGTGGATTTCTACCAATAGTTTATGAAATCGATCAAATACCACTCTTATTCAAGCTCATCATTCATTTAGGTGGTAGTATCATTACATTCTTTATCGTTTCAACAATTAATAACTGGATACCATTACAACCAGCACCACTTATCGGAGGCCTCACAACCTTCGCATTAATATTCCTCGTTATCTGGTTTGTATTTATGTATCTCAATATTCAACAAAGCAAAAAAATAAATACAAAACTTAAAAAAATGTAAACAAAGACCCTTAAGGTTCACTCCTTAAGGGCCTTATTTTCCGTTTTTCCATATTTTACTGAAATAAATGTAATTCACACGATATAGATTCCGTATTACACAAATGTGTAATCAATATTAAAATATATTATCTATTCATATCTTCTAAACTCATAATCGATTTCCCCATTGATTATGAAAACTTCTCTTATTTAGTGCTTAAAATCTTAAAGAATATAATTTTTAACGCCAGAAAAATTATAAACCTAAAACTCCCTTATACATTTCGTAAATACACTAAATCCTCTTTATAACCTATAATAACCTATCCGAAAAGAAGAAATGTACAATATCAAATCAAAAATCAAGCTCTTTCGCAAAAACCATCAATCAATATCAAATCATAAAGTGTGCTATGAAAAGTATGTGCAACGCTAAAATACAATGTAAATCTAAGTACCAATCGCATCTTCAAAATGACGATTCAAATATAAACAAATTTCATTAATAGTCTCAATCGTCTCACCAAACAAAGCAGAACTTCGTTTAAGAATCTTAAAATGCTTTTGGTCTTCTTCCAATCTCACGCATGCAAAGACAAAAATAGAATTGAAAAATTCAGTCTGATCATTAAGAGACTCTCCATATCTCTCATCCAAATCATCCAAAATATCATCTAAACTAATATCTTTAGGAATCACCAGTTCCTCCACTCTATGCATGCCAATCTTACCTTCAGTAATAAATCCCTGAATATCGTAAAACTCAAACTTAATAATATTGTACATTTTAGCCTCCTTTCTAAGGGATGTTATAGGTTATACTTTTATTATATTCAATGCCCATTTATTGTCAATAAATTTCTATACTTTTTTTATACAAAATGTTTAAAATACAATGAAACCCCGTTAAATCAACGTTTTATAAGCAAAAAAATTTCAAAAAATCTCGAAATAAGTAGTTCAAAATCGTAAAATTCTCAAATAAATTTATTAAACATAATTTACGTAAAAGTAATATTTAAGACACCTTAAACTTCAAAAATTGTAATATAAAAATTAAATTTTTCTCAAAATAAATACAAAAAACCCAACATGACTTCAATGTCATGCTGGGTTTATAACTTCCGCTTCTACCTCGTTATCAAAGTGATAACCGATTGTATATGTTGTGACTGTGTTTTCTAATATAGGGCTTTCGTTATCTTCTCTGTTATGTCGTACGTTCTTGTGTGCTTCTTTGAATACGTCTGATTTTAACCAGTTTTTAAAGTTTTGTTCTGATTCCCAGATTGTAAGTATTTTTACTTCGTCATATTCTTCGAGGTTGTTTGTTTTTGTAACATACATTTTCTTGAATCCTTCTATTGTTTCTATTCCTTGTCTCATATAGAATCTTTCTATTGTTTCGTCTGCTGTCCCTTTATAGAGTTGTAATTTATTTTCTGCCATAAACATGTTATTGCCTCTTTTCTATTTTATACTTTTTCGAGTTTGGCTACGACGACGATTCGTCCTGATGTGAGTGAATATGGATCTTCGCATGTTGAGAGTGTGACGATTTTGTCGTCTTTATTAACTTCTGTTGTTGTTGAGATTTGTGATTTTTTTAATGTTTGTTCTAGAAATTGTTCATATGTTGCTTTGTCTTTAAAGTCTGTTTGTATGTAATTATCTTTTGTTGTCGTTTCATAGGCGCTAATAACTTCTAATTGATATTTGCCGTATTGTGTATCGTACTGGATCGTTTTATGTTGGTTATAAAATGATTGATCTAAATATTTTTCTACGACGTCAAACATGGTGTTATCACCTACGTGATGTCCATATATGACGGTATTCATTTTATCGTGCTTAGGTGTATTACGATAATCCATAAAGATACTACCTTTTCTACTATCTTGTTGTTCAAAGTCTTTCTTTAAGTAGTCTTTGTTGTCTTTTGATTGTAGTATTGGATAGTTCAATGATGTGCCTTCTAGATGTATCCATCCTATAATATCTTTGTTGATGTTACTGAGTTGTTTGAATTGTGGTCGCACGGTATTAGTGTTTGTCATTTGTGTATAATTTTGTTGTAAATGAATGTAGCGTTCTTCCGCTTCTTTATCTTCTTGTTTATTGTGATACATGACATATCCAGACCATATGATGACAGCGACTAATGCTATTTGAATGATTTTAATGATGATTTTCACGTGTTGCTCTGCCCTTTCTCTTACAAATCAGCATGCCACATTCTGGGTCATGGATGATTTTCGCATCGATATTATATACGCGTGAAATAAAGGATTCTGTTACGACTTCTTCTGGAGGTCCTTGGATGACTTGATTGTTATGTATACATACGATTTCATCGCTATATTCTATCGCTTGGTTAATATCATGTAACACCATGATAATGGTGATATTAAAGTTCTCTTTAAGTGACCTGATAATATCCAATACTTGATATTGATAATTTAAATCTAAGTATGTCGTTGGTTCATCTAGCAACATATATTGTGGTTCTTGCGCAAGTGACATTGCGATAAACACACGTTGTAATTCTCCGCCTGACAATTCACTAATTGGTTTATCTTGAAAGTCTTCTAATTCTAGTTGATGTAACACATGCTGAATGACTTCTTCTTGTTTGATATCTTTCTTCAATATGGATTGGTAACTATATCTTCCACACTGTACGACTTCTTTAACTGTAAAATCTTCTGGCGCACGGTTATTTTGATGTACGGTCGCTAACTGCCTTGCTAATGTTTTTCTATTTAATGATGAAATAGCTTGATTATCTAAGTAAACAATACCTTCACTCGGCTCTAAATTACGTGATAATATTTGTAACAATGTTGATTTACCCGATCCATTAGGTCCAATGATAGTTGTAATGGCGTGCTTTTTGAGTTGTATGTTTAACGATTTAAAAATATGCTTTCTCTGGTATTTGAAACTAACGTTCTCTGTTCGCATGGACATACGCTCCTTTACAAATAAGGTAAATCAAGAATGGTCCACCTACTACAGTCGTAATCGTACTAGCTGGTATTTCTAAAGGTGGCGCTATTGTTCGACCTACCGTGTCTGCTAATAATACGAGCCATGCACCAAATATAATGGAATATGGTATGACCTTTTTATAATTCGTTCCAACAATACGTCTTATAATATGTGGCACGATTAAGCCTACAAATGCTAATTGACCTACGATAGCTGTTGCGCTACTTGCTAAAAATACAGCAACTAAACCGATGATAAGTCGATATTTCGTAATATTAAAACCAATATTATGCGCTTGTTTATCTTCAAATGATAACAAGTTCACTTTGTTTACTAACATGAGTGCAAATATAATCCCTATTGTTGAAGTGACGGCAATTATATAGACATCTTGCCATACTTTCATCGTTAAACCTGTTGGTAACTGCATAACAGGACTCATAGATAAAAGTTCTATTACACCATTTAACATGGCGTATATCGCAACACCTACTAATATGAGTCTTATCGGAGTAATCTGATAACGTGATACTAATAGGAATAATATAAGAAACGGTATAACCCCACCAATAAAGACGAATATCGGTAAATAGAAATACAAGGTAGGTAAAAATATAAGTATGACACCTCGTGCAACAAGTGCACCAGATGTCACACCAATAATATTCGCTTCAGCTAGAGGATTTTGTAATACCGCTTGTAGCAAAGCCCCTGATACACTCAGAGCAGCTCCAACAAATAACGCGATGAATATTCTTGGCATACGTAAATCAATAACTGCATCTACTTGAGGTTCAGTACCTGTTGTGAGTTTCGTGATGATTTGTTCTATACTTAAAGGTAACTTTCCACTTACAAGCGATATATAAATTGTTATGACAAGCATACATAACATGATCCAGAACGTGAGTTGCGAATATTTTTTCATGTTTTAACCTCTTTACTTATGATATAAAATGTCATAAAGCTGTACTAACGCATCGTCAGCTTTAATACTTGCTGTTATGCCAAATGGTATTTCTTCTAAATCATAAACTCTATTATTTTTAACTGCGTCAAAGTGTTTCCATATATCATTTGTACTAAACTCTTTCTTAAACATTTCTCTTACTTGGTCTGGAAAACCATGTGGCAATCTTAAAATAATATCAGGATTGACTTTATAAAGTTCTTCCGTATTAGAGGCTAAATATGCTCTTGATTCATTTTGTATAACATTCTCTCCTCCGGCAATTTTCACTAAATCACCAATATAAGAGTGTTCTGTTGCTACAAGATAACTACCGGGTACACCCATAAGAATCAGTACTTTAGGGCGTTTTTTACCTTGAATCTTAGCTTTAATTTCAGCTTCGGCATTATCAAACTTTTTATTAAGTTTTTTAGCCTGTTCTTTACGATTGAACGTATTACCCATTTCGGTGATAGATTTCTTCAAACCATTTAAACTGTCGTAATCATAATAAGTACCTTTCATTTTAAGTTGTTCAAACACTGGATCCATCTCAGATTTAATTGTTGTAACAGTTAATACATGTGTTGGATTAAGTGATTTCACAACTTCAACATTCGGTTTCTTAGGCTGACCAATTTCAGGTACATCTTTGTATCGCTTCGGTAAATCTTTATAAGTTGTCGGTTTACCTACGATATCTAAATCTAATGCATCTAAAGTTTCCGTTAAAGCTACAGTAGTTGGTACGATTCTAAATTCTTCTTTCTTTTGTTTACTTGAAGGTTCTGATGATTTACTAAAGTTGATGTTACAAGCCGCAAGTAGACAGCTACATATAATCATTAAAATTAATAGCGATTTGATTTTCATTTAGATGCTCGCTTCTTACCTAAGAAGAATGAACCAGCTAATAACAATACTGCACCACTGAATATAAGTGCATATGTCATCGCATCTCCACTGCTACTTGTTGAAGGATTAACGAGTTTCATGTTTGTTGAACCATCTGCATTACGATCGAAACTTGGACTCACTTTATCTGCACTTGTAGTACTTGTTTCATTGTTACCACTTGTCGCAGCTTGATTTGAAGGTGTGACAGGTGATGAACTATGATTTGTTGAACTATTTGCTCCAGATGAAGCATTTGAAGATTCGGATTTTTGGTCATCTGTCGGTGTTGTCTGCTTGTGTTGAACATTTTGAGAGTCATGACCTTTAGTGTCATCATCTTTACTTGGTGTGTTGACAAATCGTTGCTGTTCATCACTTGTGTCTGTATTTACATTGACAGATGCCGCTTCTTTATCAAATTCAATACGTGTTGTGTAATGATTGTCGTAGTTAATCGCTGGTACAACAATATGCACTTTAGATGTTAATACTTTTAAATCTTTCGGCTTTTCAAAGCGAATGATTTTTGTATCTGCAGATTGATCTTCTGAAACGATTGTGACATTTAATTTCTTATCATGATCGAATAATTCAAATGACTTCCAATATGAAGCTGATTTCAATGTTAGTTCAACATATTGTTTACCATTTTCTTCAACGATACGTGCAGGTTTCACCATATATTGGTCCATATAAGATATTTCACTTGAACCATTTTTATAGACCATGTAACCTAACGTTGAAGTTGCTTTTTCTTGAATAGTTGATCCTTGGTTGGAGCCAGTCGGATTTTTAACTTTATCAGGAATTGGCACTTCTTTTTTTGTTATCGGCTTTTCATCGTTCTTTGGTGTATCTTGCTTTGGAAGTTCTGTTTGTGGTTTCTCATGATTCGAATCCTTTGCAGGTGCTTGTTGTGTATCTTCATTATTCTGATTTGCATTATCCTGCTTTTGGTCAGTCGTTGATTGGTTTGAATCGTCTTTCTCTTTATTGTTTGAATCTATTTTTCCTGTATCTTGTTGATTTGAATTCTGAGTTGTCGGTGCACTAGGAATAACTTCTTTAAAATTTACATGAGTCGTATATTTGTTGTCATAATTGATTGCCGGTACAACAATGTGAACTTTTGAAGTAAACGATTGGCTACCTGGTTTAACTTTAAACTTTATGACTTTTGTATCAGCTTGATGATCTTCTTTAACTGTTTGAATGGCAATTGCGCCTGATTCATCATACAGTTCAAATGACTTCCAATAAGAAGCGCTTTTCAAAGTCATCTCAACATACGTTTCCCCATTCTCAAAATATACCTTTGCTGGTTTCACCATATATTGATCCATATAAGATATTTCATTTGATTTATCTTTATTAACTACAAAATCAATTGTCTTACTTTCCACTGCTGATGCTTGTTCTTCTGCTGCTTCAACTTTTTTCATTGTTGTATGACTAAGCGGTTCATAAGTGTTGAATGAAAGAGTTGAGAATAATAAAGAAAACGCTAATAATGACTTAACACTTTTCTTCATTAATTATGCCTCTTTTCAATTTTTTATTGAACATAAACGTAGCAATTAATAACATACCTGCAACAATTGGAAGGACTGTAATCATTACCGGTGTGCCTGCGCTCGTTTGAGGATTTTTCACATCTTGTGAAGAAGTTGCAGATCCATTAGTTGGTGTACTACTATTTGAACTAGAAGATGCTGCTGTTGAATTCTTTGAAGCATCACTAGATGAAACTGCCGCAGCTTGGCCAGAAGGTTCTTTCACATCAAATGTGATTTTGTATTTGTTATCGTATAAGAACGGTTTACCATCGACTTTTTCATTGATATAAACATCAATTGTTCCAGCAAGTTGGCCAAATGTAGAATTCACTTTAAAGCTAGACGTTCTAACGTCTGAACCTTTGTCTTCACTTACGATACTTTCAGCAGAACCATCAACTGTAATACCTTTAATCCAATGGCTGTGATTCATCGTTAATTGAAGTTGCTTTTCGCCATTCTTAACTACTAACTTACCTGGTTTATTAAAATAATCATTTGCAATCGAAACATCTGAAGTACCATGTTTCAATACTGTGTAATCAACGTCATAAGTACCATCCTTAACATCAGCAGAAGCCACCTTACCTACGCCTACTGATAATAAAATAAGTACTAATAACCCAATATTTAAAACTTGTTTAAACCTTTTCATAATATACCTCCTTTGTAAATTTCTTGAAATTCTCCTTCCACCTTATAATTTAATTGATAATAGTTATCAATGTCAATATTATTTTCTATTTTAATAAATAGTTAGTTATCAAAATTTTATTTCGCAAAATTTAAAAATTAATAGAATGGAATAATTTGGGTTGTAACTAAATAACATATAAATTTGAACATTCTTACTTTTATATGTACAATGGATGTAATAACTGAATAAATGTCCACTGGAAGTGCCTTATTATAGGCTGAGACTGAAGTAGTGACTTCGGGATTCCTTGAACCTGATCCAGTTCATACTGGCGTAGGAAAGTGGCGTATATAAGCTTACTTATACTTATAATTAAATTTTTACGCTATTTTTCTATCCAGAAAAATAGCGTTTTTTATTTGGAGTGATTTCATTGTTTATTGCTGTTACACCGTATAAAGACTTAGATGTTGATGATTTAGAACATTATATAGAGATTGCAGAAGAGATTGATTTGTTATTACTGAGAGTGCCTATGACACATGATGATCTATGCTGGGCGTTTGATTATTTATTAGCAAATGGCTTTTCGCAAACGAAATTAATGATTCATTCTGATATGACCATACTTGAAAAATATGATTTAAATTTTATTCATTTTCGTGAAGATGACGTGCAAGCATTTGAATTTAAAAAGCTTCACCCTCATATATCCGTTAGTATGTCTACACATTCAGTTGAAACTGTGAAACGCGCACGTGAGTGGTCTTTAGATTTCGTATTCTTTGGTCACGTGTTTGAAACGTGTTCTAAAGATGGTCTTAAACCAAGGTCTTCTAAAGACATAAAGGATGCAGTATCTATAGATATTCCTGTTTATGCAATTGGTGGCATAGATACGCATTCTATTAAGTCGTTGCCTCATGGCTTTGAAGGTGTTTGTGCAATATCATTTTTCAGAGATCGAAGTTCGCGTGAAATTCAGTTATTAAGAGAGGAGTGGCTTGCATATGTATGACATGTTAATTGTTGGCTCTGGCGTCATGGGGATGTCTATTGCGCGTGAATTAGCCCTTAAAAATGATTCGTTGTCTATCGCTGTGATAGATCGAGATGTTCCTGGATTACACGCATCTTATAAAGCTGGTGGGATGTTAGGTGCACAAAATGAATTTATTGAAGATACACCCCTTTATCAACTTGCATTACGTTCGAGAGATTATTTCGAATCACTCAGTCACACGTTATATAAAGAGACGAATATCAATATTGATTATCAAGCACACGGTTTAATTAAAATGGCCGCATCACGAGATGATATCGACAGCTTAACTGAGCAATATCGTTTTTTAAATAAACGTGATCGTTCAGTTACTACATTAAATAGTCAATCACTTCGTCACCTTTCAAATCATACGATTTCCTATAATCATAAAGCGATTTATATTCCATTTGATGGCCAAATTAATGCCAATCAATATGCTAAAGCTTTATTGAAATCTATTGAGTATAAAGGAATTGAACGCATTTATCATACTGAAGTTAAATCCATACATCGCTTAAACGATTCGTTTAAAGTGCTCACTGCAAATCAAATTTTACTTTCCAAAAAGGTCATTGTTGCTGGAGGTGCATGGAGTCATCAGTTATTAGCAGACTATGAAATTGAGCCAAAAGTAACAGGTGTTAAAGGCGAAGTTCTACTGTTAGAACATCCAGACTTAAAATTAGAACAAACACTTTTCATGACGAATGGCTGTTACATTGTGCCGAAACGTGGCAATCGATTTTTAGTGGGTGCAACGAGTTATGTAGATGACTATACTGTTGGCACATCAGTTGAAGGAGAAAATTGGTTAATGCGTCAGGCATGTAAATACATTCCATTATTATCAAGTAGTCGACTCATTCATAAATGGTCGGGCATTAGACCATACACTGATAATGAGTGGCCCATTATGGATGAAATCGATGAAGATTTATATATTGTTACGGGCCATTATCGTAATGGCATATTACTGTCACCTATAATCGGCAAATTAATGGCTGAATGGATTGTTTATGAAGTAAGACCTACGTTATTAGAAGCGTTTAAAGTGAGGAGGTGTGTCCATTTATGAAATGTATCATTAATGGTGATGAATTTAATTTTGAAGATGCGTTAACGTTGTCAGATTTACTAGACTCTCTGGAATTAGATAAAGATAGAATCATCGTCGAGTGGAACGATACACTCATTAAAAGTGAACAATTTAATGATATTACTGTTAGAGAATCAGATAGATTAGAACTACTAGAATTTGTTGGAGGCGGATAAAATGTTAAAAATAGGACCATATGAACTCAACTCAAGATTATTATTAGGTACTGGTAAATTTAAAGATGAAGAAATACAATCTAAAGCAATCCAAGCATCAGGCGCAGAAGTGCTGACTTTTGCTGTTAGAAGAATGAATTTATATGACAAATCATTACCTAACCCATTAGCAAATGTTGATTTAAATCGCTTTATTACTTTTCCTAATACTGCTGGTGCACATACTGCAGAAGAAGCTGTACGTATTGCAGAAATTGCCAATCATGCTGGGCTTTGCAACTTAATTAAAGTAGAAGTCATTGGAGATGATAAAACTTTACTGCCAGACCCAATCGAAACTTATAAAGCATGTGAAATATTATTAGATAAAGGCTATATTGTCTGTCCTTATATTTCGTGTGATGTTGTGTTAGCTAAACGACTTGAAGCATTAGGTGTTCACGCGATTATGCCACTAGCTTCTCCAATTGGAACAGGCATAGGCATTAATAACCCACTTAATTTAAGATATATCATTGAACAATCTAACATTCCCGTTATCGTGGATGCTGGTATTGGTTCACCGAAAGATGCTTGTTTCGCGATGGAACTTGGCGCAGATGCAATTTTATTGAATACTGCCATTTCTAGTGCGAAAGACCCTGTAAAAATGGCTGAAGCGATGAAATTAGGTATTGAAGCCGGTCTATTGAGTTATGAAGCAGGAAGAATTCCTGTTAAATATACAGCACAAGCATCAAGCCCAACTGAAGGATTAGGATTCTTGTAATGGAACGTTACGGGCGACAAATGAAGTTTCAACAGTTCGGCGAGCATAGTCAAGAAAAATTGCAGAATACCAGTATAATGATATTGGGTGCAGGTGCATTAGGCAGTCATGTTGCAGAACTACTTGCTCGCATGGGCGCCCATCAATTAACGATAATCGACATGGATATTGTTGAGCTTTCTAATTTACATCGTCAAGCACTCTATGATGAACATGATGCACAGGAAATGCTCCCTAAAGTCGTTGCTTTAAAAAGGAAAGTTACACAAATTAATCATCATGTTGAATTGAATGCTATCAACCAAGAATTAACGACACAAAACATTGAAACCATTATTAAAAATGTCCAACCAGATATTGTAATCGATGGCATGGATCAATTTGATATGCGCTTTTTAATCAATGAAGTTTGCCATAAATTAAATATACCATGGATATATGGCGCTGCAGTCGGAAGTAAAGGGACCGTTTATGCAATTGATTATAGTGGACCTTGCTTAAGATGTATTTTGCAAAGCGTACCTCAAACTGGAGAAAGTTGTGCTATAAACGGCGTGCTACCACCAGTCGTTCAACAAGTAGCCAGTTACGAAGTGTCAGAATTACTCAGATATGTTGCAGGAAAATCTTTTTCTAAAAAGCTCATAACAATAGATACATTTGAAATGAACATACGGTCAACAAATATCAATTTATTAAAAGACAATGACTGCGTTGTATGTGAACAAGGGATATATCAAGCATTAAACACACCACCCCTTTCATCAATAGAAGCATTATGTGGAGATACGTTCCTGTTTAGATTTAAACAACACGCATTTGAATTAGCACATCATTTTCCAGGACAAATTGCTAAAGAAAACGCATATGTAAAATTTATAGAATATGATGATATGACCATGACCTTATTCAAAGACGGTCGTATGAACGTACGCGGTATAGAATCACAAGAAACCGCAGTAGATATATATCAACAGTTTAATAGGTGTATAAAGTAGGGAGAAAGATGGAGTTGGACCAAGACTAGGAGGCAATTGCGGGTGAAGTCTTGGCTTTATTCGGTACTTAAGCCATGACTTCGGGCATCTCCTGGCTTTATTCGGTACTTAAGCCATGACTTGGGCTTTCTCTTGGCTTTACTCGGTACTTAAGCCATGACTTGGACTATCTCTTGGCTTTACTCGGACATTAAGCCATGACTTGGACTATCTCTTTGGCTTTACTCAGTACTTAAGCCATGACTTCGGGCATCTCCTGGCTTTATTCAGTACTTAAGCCATGACTTGGGCTTTCTCTTGGCTTTATTCAGTACTTAAGCCATGACTTACCCTATCTCTTGGCTTTACTCAGTACTTAAGCCATGACTTGAGTCATCTCTTGGCTTTATTCAGTACTTAAGGCATGACTTGAGTCATCTCTTGGCTTTATTCAGTACTTAAGCCATGACTTACCCTATCTCTTGGCTATATTTAGTACTTAAGCGAAGACTCACCCATCCAATATTTCTTTCAACACGATTGCTTGATTGTGTTTTTCGTCTTTGGCGCCATACAGTATGATGAGTGTTTGTTTATTTTCTTTATAAATTTCTTTTAGTTTATTTAAAGCTTCTTGTTGATCTCCTGATTCGAGTTCTTGTTTATATTTTTCTTTAAATGCTTCAAATTTACTTGGTTCGTGATTGAACCATTTTCTTAATTCACTAGATGGCGCGATGTCTTTTAACCAATAATCTAAATTTGCTTTGTCTTTAGATAGCCCTCTCGGCCATACTCGGTCCACTAATACTCTTATACCTCTTTCATCAAGATTATTATAAATTCTATCTATTTTACATACCATGAATGATCGACTCCTTTATATATATTTAGACTATAGAAGTGAATCTTAAACCATAAAAGAAAACGCTTAATGTGTTATACTATATCTTAAATGGTAGGTTTAATTTCTAAATAAAAAATCTCGAAATGATGAACGGAGTGAATTTTTTTATGACTCAATACGACATCCAGAATTTAAAAGCAAAATACTTAAATTTATTAGCAGAAAAGTTTGATGAAGAAGAAAAAGTAGCAACTGAAATTATTAATTTACAATCTATTTTAGACTTACCTAAAGGCACAGAACATTTCGTAAGTGACTTACATGGTGAATATCATGCATTCCAACATGTTTTAAGAAATGGTTCTGGTAATGTGAGAGCTAAAATTAATGACATATTTAAAGATACACATTCTGAAGAACATATTAGCGACCTTGCTGCACTCGTTTATTATCCAGAAGAAAAATTGAAACTTGTTAAAAATCAATTTGCATCGAAATCGGAACTAAATGAATGGTATATTGAAACAATTCAACAGATGATTCATCTTATTTCATACGCTTCAAGTAAGTATACACGTTCTAAGTTACGTAAAGCTTTACCAAAACAATTCGTATACATAATCGAAGAGTTACTATATAAAAGTAATGTTTATAACAATAAAACGACTTACTACGAAACAATTGTTCAAAAAATCATTTCACTAGGCCAATCAGATAAACTGATTATTGGTTTAGCATACACGATTCAAAGATTAGTCGTTGACCATTTACATGTTGTAGGAGATATTTATGATCGTGGTCCTGAACCCGATAAAATTATGGAGACGTTAATCAATTATCATTCTGTTGATATCCAATGGGGTAACCATGACGTATTGTGGATTGGCGCTTATGCTGGTTCAAAAGTATGTTTAGCTAACATTTTAAGAATATGCGCACGTTATGATAATTTAGATATCATTGAAGATGCATATGGAATTAATTTGCGACCATTAGTTAATTTAGCTGAAAAATATTACGGCGACAATACTGCATTTCATCCAAAAAAACATGCCGACAAAGAACTATCAGAAGAAGAAAAACTTCAAATCACTAAGATTCATCAAGCAATCGCCATCATTCAATTTAAACTAGAAAGTCCAATTATTAAACGTCGTCCTTCATTTGATATGGAAGAAAGACTTCTACTCGAAAAAGTAAACTACGATAACAATAAGATTACTATTTACGGTCAAACGTATCAGTTAGAAAATACATGCTTTGAAACAGTTGATCCAACAAATCCAGCACAACTAAACGAAGAAGAAGAGGAAGTTATTAATAAACTTCTACTTTCTGTACAAGAATCCGAAAAACTGAAACGTCATATGAACTTTTTAATGAAAAAAGGTAACTTATACTTAAAATATAATGGCAATTTACTTATCCATGGCTGTATACCCGTAGATGAACAAGGTAATATGGAAGAAATGGAAATTGACGGTAAAGTCTATAATGGGCGAGAGTTATTAGACCAATTCGAATATCATATTAGAAATTCATTTAGTCGTAAACATGAAACAGATGATTTATCTACAGATTTAATTTGGTATTTATGGACAGGTAAATATTCTTCATTATTTGGTAAACGTGCCATGACAACGTTCGAAAGATATTTTATAAAAGATAAAGTATCACATAAAGAAGAAAAAAACCCTTATTATTATTTAAGAGAAGATAGCGATATGTGTCGCAAAATGTTAGAAGAATTTGATTTAGACCCTGAACAAGGTCGTATTATCAACGGTCACACACCTGTTAAAGAAATTGATGGTGAAAATCCAATTAAAGCAAATGGCAAGATGATTGTTATAGACGGTGGATTTTCAAAAGCTTATCAATCTACAACAGGTATCGCAGGCTATACATTATTGTATAATTCATTTGGTATGCAACTCGTTGCCCACAAACACTTTGGTACAAAAGAAAATGTACTACTCAACGGTGCTGACGAACTATCCGTTCGACGTGTTGTAGATGAAGAACTCGAAAGAAAGAAAGTTCGAGATACAAACATCGGCGCCAAACTCCAAGAAGAAATTCAAATGTTACAAGAATTAATGTCATATCGTTATATAGATTAAAAAAACCGCGAAAACTTACGTAAGCTGTTAGTTTTCGCGGTTTTTCTTATATGTTATTTGAAAAAGAACATATGACTTTTCAAATATTAGCGCACGATATCTCTCAGTCTTCGTGCGTTATTCTTCTATTCAAATTTCATCTTCAAGTAAAGTCCCGTTCTATTTTCTTTTTCCATGTTTTTGAGAAGCATTGTTCGCCTTCATTATAAGCTACGACTTTATTATATAAGTAATAATAGTCTTCATCGCATGTCATTGTACTAAATGTTTCTACTTCAGTATCTATATCATCATCTTTAACGATCACTTTCCAATCACATTGGACTTTGGCTGATAATGGATCGTCTTCTTTAATTGTGTAGATATTTAAGTTCTCTGTTCCATATGTGATATGACTATCTTTTAACGTTCTCAATCCTTCATCTGAATAATCTCTTAATTCCCATTCATTGGTCGTTAACCGCTTCGTCACATCTCTCGTTCGAGACCCTTCTCTATGAATGATTTTTTCTAGAGGCCGGGCTGTTTCTGATAAAGGATAATCTAATTGAACTTCTTCAAAATGATTAACTAAAGGTAATATCAATTGTGAATACTCTAAATCCAATTTTATATTTGCTATCTCTTTGCTTGGCCAAATTTGTGGCCAATATGTAGGTGAGATAGACACTTCTATTTTATGTCCTGCTGGTACTTGATAGCCTATAACATCTAGTGGTACTTCTGCATTGATATACTCGTTAATCGGTAGTGTCTCTGGTGTTTCATGACTCTTATAGTGATTTAGATTCAGCTGACCTTTCGTAATCAATGTCTTCTTGCCGTTAGGATGCACGTCGGAAATACGCACATGTATATTGCCATAAGCACAATCTGATTTAACGTGAAGCTTTGCGACAGGTTGTCCAATGACATTCAATGTTTCACCATACGTTTCAACCATAAATGAGCATGCTAAAGCATTATCGATTGTTTGATCATCAGGTAAGTCCCCTTCTTGGCCAAAAGGACAGAACACGCCTGAATAAAGACCATGTTGTTGATTATTTTTCAATGTGATTTCTTGCGTCATACTACTAAAAATATCTTTCGACTTGATATCTTCTTTTAATAAATCTAGCCATTTTCCTTCTCGATAGTCGTATGAAGTTTGTGGTTCTACACTATCTTGAACATAAACAAGAAATTCATCTTTATGGTTAATATGTTCATCCGCTTCCATCCATTTGTCTAACCATGCGACAACTTCTTGTAAATATCCAAATTGAGGTCCAGGAATTGCGACATCTGGAAATTCATGTGCCCAAGGTCCTATAATACCTTTCTTTGGAACATTCAAATGACGCATTAAACGAAACACAGCATTTGTGTAGCCGTCAGCCCAACCACTCATCGTTAATACCGGAATGGAAATGTTTGAATAGTCTTCATTGATAGAACCGTGCTTCCAATAATCATCTCTTGTTTGATGACTAACCCATTCTTCCACAAACGGTGGTGTATGTTCTAAACGATCTAACCAATTTTCATACCAATTATCACCGAAATATTTCGGAAAAGCTGGTCGTGCATTATATGCAAACATCGTTGAAGCCCACCAAAGCATATCAGAAGCCATAAGCGTTCCGCCTTTATAATGAACGTCATCCGCGTATCGATCATCCGTTGAACATAATGAGATAATGGTCTTCAATGCTTCTGGTTGTCTCGTAGCAACCTGTAATCCGTTAAATCCTCCCCACGATTTACCGATCATTGCTACTGAGCCATTTGACCATTCTTGGTTTGTTATCCAATCTATAATGTCCAATGCATCATCTTGTTCTTGTAACGGATATTCGTCTTCGATAATACCTTCAGAATCCCCAGTTCCTCTTATATCAACTCGAATAGCAGTATACCCAAACCCCGCAAAATATTTATGTCTAATTTCATCCCGTAAAGCTGTAAATTCATCTTTTCTATATGGTAAATATTCTAATACCGCACCTTTAGTCTTAGTGTCAGTCTTAGGTTGCCAGATTTTAGCTGATAATTTCGTACCATCTTGCATCGTTATCCAAGTGTGATGAATCACTTCGATTTCATATGGAAATTGTGTTCGCTCAGTTATTTTATTATAATCTACATCAAAAACACCCATGTAAAATCCTCCTCTATTTATCTATTACTGTTTATTATACATAATTACATATATAAAAACTGACCAGACACTTTCGTCTGATCAGTTCGTGCTTTTATCCATTTTGAAGTAAATACATTTTGTGATAAATACCGTCTTGTTTAATCAACTCGTCATGTGTGCCTTTTTCAACAATTTCACCTTTATTCAATACAAGTATTTGATCGGCATCTTGAATAGTTGATAGTCTATGCGCAATCGCTAATGTTGTTCTGCCTTTTCTCATTTTTTCTAAAGATGCTTGAATTTGCGCTTCTGTTTCTGAATCAATATTAGCTGTTGCTTCATCCAGTATTAATATTTTTGGATCACTTGCGATTGTTCTTGCAAATGCTAACAATTGTCTTTCTCCACTTGAAAATGCACTACCTTTTTCGATTACTTTATGTTCATATTTCCCAGGTAATTTATTGATAAATTGATCTGCATTTACAAATTCAGCCGCTTCTTGCACTTTTTCAAAAGTCATCGTCGGGTGATACAATTTTATATTTGATGTAATCGTTCCATAGAAAATAAATGCATCTTGAAGCACAAGCCCAATATTAGATTTCATTTCCTTTTTTGGTATTTGCTTAATCGATTGTTGATCGATTAAAATATCACCTTGTTCAAATTCATAAAATCTCATAAACAAATTAATAATTGAACTTTTCCCGGAACCTGTATGCCCAACAAGTGCAACTGTTTCACCTGGGTTTGCGGTAAATGATATATTTTTTAATACATCTTTTTGGCCATCGTAACTAAATGTTACACCTTTAAATTCAATTTTACCATCAGTAATATGAAAATCTTGACACTCTTGTTGCTCGGGTTCAAGCATATCATTATCGATAAGTTTAAATACACGACTCGCTGATACGAGTGCTTGTTGAAGTACGTTTAAATTTTGACTGACTTGGTTAATCGGTTCAAAGAAACGCTCCATATATTGTACGAATGCAAATACAACACCTGCTGTAATGCCACCAGAAAAGCTCAATATACCGAAGTAACTTAAGATCATAATGACCGCAAATACAGAAATCATACTGATTGCCGGTCTCAAAAGTAAGCCATCAATTTTGACAGTCTTCATATTAAATTCATAGTGATCATCGTTAATTTCATTAAATTCTTTTTGTAATCTCTTTTCTTGATTAAATACTTGAATAATCCTCATACCTTCGATAGATTCAGCTAACTTCGCATTTAAATCTGATAAAAGCTGTCTCGCTTGAGAAAAGTATATAGCAGAATATTTTCTATAAAGTGCTAATATGACAACTATAATGGGTACAAATACAAGTGCCATTAAAGCCAATTTAAAATCTAAAATAAACATCATGACATAACTTGAAATAACCATAAATAATGCCATTAAAAATGATGAAAATACACCAATAAACATTTCTACAATGGCTTCCGTATCATTCGTTAACCTTGATACAATACTACCACCTGGCTCTTTATCAAAATAGCGCATGCCTAGTTGGCCAATTTTATCAAAAGCATCAATTCTTAATTGTTGAATGACTTTAAAAGCTAAATATTGAAATAAGTATACATTCCAATATGTTGTTACAGCACCGATGATTTGAACGACAAAGAATATCACAATAAGTAATGTCATATCAGATTCTGGAAATACACGCGGTGTTAAATAATCATCGATAAATACTTTTACTAAATAAGGTGTTGCGACACTTGCAACTGTCGAAATCGTCAGCATCAAGAAAGCAAGTGCAATGATACCTTTAAAGGGGAACGTATATTTAATTAATCTTTTGAGTACATCAAACTGATCTTTGGCAGTTAAATTATGATTTTGTGCCATCGTTGTCATCCCCCTTTGCCAATTCATCTAGACTACTCGCAAGCTTTTCATGTAACGCTTGTGATTGATACGTGTCATAATACCAACCTTTAAGATTCATCAACTCGTGATGTGTACCTCGTTCAATGATTGTGCCTTCATCCATCACGATAATCATATCAGCATGACTGACAGCACTCATTCTATGAGCTGTAATAATATTGGTCTTACCTTGTCTAACGTTCTGCATATTTTCAAGTATATGTTCTTCAGTTTCTGCATCTACTGCTGATAATGAATCATCTAATATCAGTACAGGTGGATTCATAATTAATGCCCTTGCGATAGATATCCTTTGCTTCTGACCACCTGATAATGATACACCTCTCTCACCGACAACTGTATCGTATCCTTCAGGAAAGCTTAATATATCTTGGTGAATATAACTAATATTACTTGCGTTATGAATGATGTCATCATCGATAGTAGGATCGCTAAAAGCAATGTTATTTCTTATCGAAGTCGAAAATAAAAAGTGGTCTTGAGGTACATAACCGAATTGCGCTCTTAAATGACGAATATCAAAATAACTCAATGGATGACGACCGTATATGATTTCATCTGCTTCTTTCGTATCAAATTCGCGTAATAATAAACGAATGATTGCACTTTTACCTGATCCTGTTCGACCGACAATGCCTAATGTAGTACTTTTTTCAATCGTGAAATGAATGTCATGTAATGCCACATTATCATCGTTTGGAAATTTAAAAGATTGAATGTCGACGTGAATATCCCCTTCAGGAATCATATCAGTCTTAACTTCCATATCGACATCATTTTGAACATTGGTAATTTCATTAATTCTTTCATATGATGCATGACCTCTTTGAACAATATTAAAGAATAATCCAAGTGCGAGCAGTGGCCAAACCATCATCCCTAAATAAGTTGTAAATGTAACAAGTTGTCCAATTGTAATATCATCTTGAATCACCATTCTTGCGCCAAAGAATATTGCTAAAAAATAACTGACACCAATTACTGACATAATGGTTGGATCAAACAACGCATCAATTTTAGAAACTTTTAAATTTTTGTATACGACATCATCACTAAGTTGCTTAAAATCTGCTTGATCATCTTTTTCATAACCGAATGTCTTTGTGACTTTTATCCCAGCAATACTCTCTTGAGTCTTATCATTCAATTGACTAAACGCAGCTTGTGCTTTTTTGAAACCGCGGTTAAGCAACTTTCCATAATAACTCGTTAATACAATCATAATAGGAAGTGGAATCATAACAATTAAAGTTAAACGCCAATCAACTGTAATCGCCATAGTAATCAGAACAGCACCTCCAGACATTAGTGAATCAGCAATTGTAAGAACGCCACCCCCTGCAGTATTCTGAACAGCTCTAATATCATTTGTAGCATGTGCCATTAAATCCCCAGTGCGTCTTTCTTGGAAAAAAGAAGGACTCATCGACGTATACTTGTGATACAGTCGCTCTCTTAATATCTTCCCTAATCTCATACTCGCCCCGAATATCATAATGCGCCAATAGTATCGAAATACATATGTTAATACAGCAGCAAGAAATAAAATGATGAGATAAATAAGAAGCGTCTTTCCCGTTAAAGTATTAAAGCTAATACCATCAATTACACGACCAATAATTTGTGGAGGCAACAAATCAATCAGCGCAACAAGTAATAAAATGAGAATGCCAAAAATATAATTTTTCCGTTCTTGTTTAATAAACCAGCCCAATTTTGCAAATACCTTCATAATCGTCCACACTCCCCTTATAACTACACATTTAAAATTTTAGCACAAAAAATTCATATAAAAATTGAAAGTTCGTAATTTTCATACATTTATATAAAAATCATCCGAATGGCGTATACGAGATTTTAGAGGTGAGGGAGATGAAGTGGCGAGGGTTCTGAGGTTCGGGGGTTCGGCGGTTTGGAGGAGGTATGTAGCTTGTTTCGGGAGTCTTGCAACATTCACAGCTCCAATGTTGCTAGTCATGCCTCACTTGCAATATTCAAGGCTCCAATGTTGCTAGTTACGTCCCACTTGCAATGTTCAAGGCTCCAATGTTGCTAGTCGTGCCTCGCTTGCAATGTTCACGGCTCCTATTTATCTTGTTTCACATGTCTTGATAAATACAAGCCTCCTATTTATCTTGTTTCACTCGTCTTGATAAATACAATGCCTCTATTTATCTTGTTTCACATGTCTTGATAAATACAAGCCTCCTATTTATCTTGTTTCACTCGTCTTGATAAATACAAGCCTCCTATTTATCTTATTTCACTCGTCTTGATAAATACAAGCCCCTTCATTCCACCTACTATTCCTCAATATAAAAAAATGGCCGGGACATCATTCAATGTCCCGAGCCATTTTATTCATCTTTATGATTTTGTACCGAATAGACTTATTCCTAATATGACAAATACTGCTCCACTTATTTTATTAATAATTTTTTCTGCTACGATATTATCTCTTAATTTTGTTGTTAAACTACTTGAAAAGATAGCAATGATAAATGATGTTATCGCACCCATTACTGCAAAAATACTGCCCAATATTAAAAATGGTATTGGTCCATACTGATTATCCACTGAAATAAACTGTGGAATAAAGGAAATAAAGAATAGTGCTACTTTAGGATTCGTAACGTTCGTGATCACACCTTGTACAAATAATTTTCTACGAGACTGATACACGGTCTTATTTATAGAGATTGAAGATTGTTTACTTATAAACATTTGTATACCTAGATAAATTAAATAAACTGCTCCGACAATTTTAATAATCGTGAACAAAACAACGGAAGTTTGTAAGATAACGGACAAGCCTAATCCTGACAGTATAGTATGAACGACTGCACCTACCGAAACACCTAATGCTGAATATATACCTGCATCTCTACCTTGTGAAATACTTCTATTTAGTATAAACATCATATCAATACCGGGTGTGATACAGATGATTAGCACTGTGATTAAAAACAGTTGAAAAGATACGATATCAAACATCATTTACCCCCTTTAAATTAATCGTTAAGATATACTAACATATAATCTAAAGTTGTAAAATGAAAATTTTAATTTATTTCAATTTTTTCAATGTCCAAGTCTATATTTAACTTTTCAAGTATGGATTCAAAACCTTCTATAGTATAGTTCTCATTTTCGGTTACTAATGTCTTAATCGTTCCATGGCCGTTGGAAGTGTATGATTCTGCTTGTTCAATAACAGTTTGAGCAGGATCAATAAACATGATATGTGGATATAATTCCTTAAAATAACTATACAACCACGGTAGATGTGTAGAAGATAATGTGAATATATCAATTTCTTCATGTTGGTCTAAAATATCATCCATAAAATTCTTCACAGTTATTAAAGTATGGTATTTATCTGATATAAATGATCCGTCTTCAACTAATTCAACTAAAGAAGAAGCATTAAATTGATATACATTTCCTGAAGAAACTTCATTGGCTATAAATTCATTTAATGCATCACTTTCAATTAAAGATTGAACACCTAAAATACCTATTTGTTTAGTAAAAGATTTTTCTAATGCTTCTTTCACTGGTGGATACACACCTATGATTTCAGTATCAAATTCATCTTTCAAACCATCTAGAATTGTAATCGTTGGTACATTAGATGCCACGACAATCAAACGAGGATTCCACTTTTCTAAATAATGAATGGTTTCCGTAATCAAAGTTTTTAATTCATCGATAGATTTTTGACCATAAGGAAACTGATTGCGATCTGCCAAATATATTAAATCTTGATTTGGGTATGTCTTTTTTAACAATTCTACAATTGAATAACTGCCAATTCCCGCATCAAAAACTGCAATAGGTTGAAATAACGTATCTTGATTATTTGTCATATATGCCACCCTAACTTAAATTTCTAAAAATACTTTCGGTGTTTGTGCTATTTTCTCATCCACCACATTATAAAATCCACCTTTTTGATATCCTGTACAATGCACTTTGTCCTCAGTAGCAATTTCGAATTCTAGTTCCCACTTCATTCTACTCACTTTAACTAACCAACATCTACCAACCGGTTTGTCATGAATCGTCAATGGTACTTTGTAGTCTGCCTCAGTCCTCATCAATATTGGTGATATATTAAATCTCATCATTTCTGAGTAAGTCATATATTGGTTGATAAAAGCCGTTCTTAAATCTTCAAACCATCTTACATAGACAATATTACTCACAATGCCCATAGCATCAATATCATAAACATTAATTTCGATTTCTTTTTCAGCGACTAATTTTCTCTCTTGCATTAAAAAGACTCCTTCATACATCATATTTTATTATTTCAAAATAACTTTATACATATTATCACTTAAAGTTATTCATTAAATCAACCTTTAGCAATACTAGGAATCTTTAAATACTTTTTGGTATTGAACATACCCTGATAAATAGTGTTCAATATCATCTATTCTTACTCTGTAACATCAGATTTATTATATAAATCTTTAGCAACTGTATCTACAACTTGAGTTCTCTCATTTTCTGCTGGTTGAACATTTGAATTGCCCTTAGCATTTGTGTCTTCAACTGCTGATGCTTCTTCTGTTATTTGAGCTTCTGGCGCTTTTTCTTCTGTGCTCACTTCTTCTGTTGTTTGAGCTTCTGGCGCTTTTTCTTCTGTGCTCACTTCTTCTGTTGTTTTAACTTCTTGTGCCTTTTCTTCTGTACTTACTTCTTCTGTTGTTTTAGCTTCTGGTGCTTTTTCTGTGCTCGCTTCTTCTGTTGCTTCAGCTTCAGGTGCTTTTTCTGTGCTCGCTTCTTCTGTTGTTTTAGCTTCTGGTGCTTTTTCTGTGCTCACTTCTTCTGTTGACTCAGCTTCTGGTGCTTTTTCTTCTGTTTGTCTATCAACCGTTCCATCTTTTAAACTTGGTTTTTCTGTTGATAATGATGGACTTTCTATGCTTATTTCACTATTTTCCCCATCATTTACATTGTTTTTTGATTGTGCTAGTACTGAATTCTCACTTGTTTGCTCACTTGCTTTCGCTTCATCAGCTAATCCAAATAATAATGTTGCACCAACCAAAATTGAAGCAGTACCAACAGTAAATTTTCTAATAGAATATTTATTAAGTCTATTAGAAATAAAATCTATTTTTCCGCTCCCTGATTTTGGTTTCTTTTTCATTCTACATTCCTCCTAATATATCAATTTAATTATTGATAAGTCATTTATATATTTGAGCACTTATCACAAAATATTATATTTTGTAAATTTAAATGATTCAATACTTTAATTTAAAACATATTATTTATATATAATATTTGTGTTGTACAACGTTGTTTAATACAACATATATTTTCCTTATAAATTTAAGTATGAACATATTTACAAAATTTCCTGTTTACAACATAAAAAAATCTCTTGTCATTTAATATAACAAGAGATTAATTCATTAAACTATTTTATTATTTAAGTTCTTCACCGTTTGTATCGATGACATTTTTATACCAATAGAATGAGTTCTTCTTAGTACGTTTTAATGTTCCTTTTCCTGCATTATCACGATCTACGTGAATTAAGCCATATCGTTTTTTCATTTCACCAGTTGTAAATGACACGATATCAATAACGCCCCATGGTGTATAACCCATTAATTCAACACCATCTTCATCAACCGCTTCTATAGACGCTTCTATATGTTCTCTCAAGTAATCGATTCTTTCTTGGTCATCTATCGTACCGTCTTCTTTAAATTCATCTGTTGTACCGAAGCCATTTTCAACGATAAATAATGGTAACTGATAGCGATTGTACAAAGCATTTAAAGTATATCGTAAACCAATTGGATCTATTGCCCAACCCCATTGACTAACTTTAATGTAAGGATTCTCTACTGAATTTGGTAATCCACCATTCACAACATTACCATCAACACTTTGTTCTGCATCATGTTTAACGACTGTAGACATATAGTAACTGAAGCCGATATAATCAACCGTACCATTTCTTAAGATTTCATCATCGCCTTCTTGCCACTTAATGTCGTAACCTTTTTTCTCGAACATTTTTAATGCATAACCTGGGTAATATCCTCTTACTTGAACATCTGGGAAGAAATATCTCAAACGACTTGCAACTTCCGCTTCTAAAATATCTTTAGGATTACATGAATATGGATAAATAGGTACGTGAGAAATCATGTTCCCAATAACAAAGTTTGGATTAATTTCTTTACCTTTTGATACAGCAAGTGCACTTGCGATTAATTCGTTATGCGCAACTTGATATAATACTTCTTCAGCATCATCTTCTTCTGTTAAAGTGACACCAGAATTCGTCCATAAGAATATTGGATTACTTGTATCCATTTGGTTATTAATCTCATTAAATGTCATCCAATATTTCACTTTATCTTTATAACGATTGAAGACAGTTTCAGCAAAATGCACGAAAAAGTCTACAACTTTACGATTTCTAAAGCCACCATATTCTCTTGCTAAATGTAATGGCATTTCAAAATGAGATAACGTTAATACAGGTTCAATGTTATATTTTAAAAGCTCATCTATCACATTATCATAGAACTTTAGACCTTCTTCATTCGGCTCTGTTTCATCACCATTTGGAAAGATACGCGTCCATGCAATAGATGTTCTTAAACACTTTAATCCCATTTCATTGAACAAACCAATATCTTCTTTATATCTATTGTAAAAATCAATACCTTCATGATTAGGATAATATTTGTCCGCTTCAACCTTTTCAGTAATTTCACGTGCTTTACCATGCTCACCAGCAGTCATCACATCATGAACACTTAACCCTTTACCACCTTGATCATATCCACCTTCGAATTGATTAGCCGCTAAAGCGCCACCCCATAAAAAGTCTTTGTTTAATTTAGCCATTTGAAACGCTCCTTTATTTTTTAATAATATTTAAAATAATATCGTCTTTATCGATTTTTGATTTTGTAGATGGTATTACTTCACTAAATTCTGCACTATTTGTCACTATAATTGGCGTTATTGTGTTATAACCTTGCTCTTCTAATGATAATTTATCAAATTCTATAAGTGGTGTTCCTGTTGAAATTGTTTCGCCTTCTGACACTAATACTTCGAATCCTTTACCATTAAGTTCTACTGTTTCTAAACCAATATGAATCAATATTTCTACTCCATCTAAAGTATTTATTCCAATTGCGTGTTTAGATGGTGCAATCATACTAATCTTTCCATCAACAGGGCTACAGACAGTATTATTAGCTGGTTCTATTGCAATACCTTTACCCATTAACCCCTCTGAGAACACAGGGTCTGGAACATCTTCAAGTTGTACAAGATTTCCTTCAACTGGAGCATTAATATCTAGTTCTAGTTCTTCATTTTGAGCAACTACATTAGATTGATTAGCATCTGCATCTTCAACTTGTTCTGTCGTATCTTCACCATAACCAAAAATCTGAATTAATATTATAGGTAGAACAATCGCAATTGCAGTACCTATTAAAATTCCCCATATAGATGATGCATTATCAGCACTATAACCATTTACAATTGTTAATGGCCCTGGTAATCCAGCGTATGCGTAATATTTCGGATTAAAGAAACTTGCCACAAACGCTCCTATTGCACCACTAATACAGGCAATAATAAATGGTTTCTTAAATCTTAAGTTAACACCATAAATTGCTGGTTCTGTTATACCAAATATACCTGTTATACCTGCAGATGATGCCACTCTCTTTACTTCTTGAGTCTTCGCTTTAATGACTACCCCTACAACTGCTCCTACTTGCGCTATAACAGCAATTGTTTGGTAAGCTTGGAATGAATCACTTCCGTATTGTTCAAAGTTAGCAAGTACCACTGGTGTAATACCCCAATGCACGCCAAATATTACAAATACTTGCCATACACCACCTATAATTGCTCCGGCAAGCCAAGGCGCAATTTCTACCAATGAATTATAACCATTTGCAATACCATGTGCCGCTAAAGTTGAAATAGGACCAATTACTAACAATGTCACAGGTACCATAATAATTATTGAAAGAAATGGTACAAACAATGGTCTAACTACTTCATGTATCGTCTTATTAAGGAATTTTTCTAAGTAAGATAAAATCCAAACAAGAAGTAATGGTGGTAGTACAGATTATGTGTATGCTGTTTCAGTTAGTGGCATACCAAACAATCTCACTGTTTCCCCATCACCGATTCTTTCAAGAATTGCTGAGAAATCAGGACTGACTAAAGCAGCCGAACATGCAATAGCTATGTACATGTTTACGTTAAAATGTTTTGAAGCCGTTATTGCAATAAAAATAGGTAAAAATGTAAATGGTGCCCATGATATAAAGTTAAATACTTCATAAGTTCCCGTTTTAGCAAATGAAGGCACAATCAAATTTATTAAGATAAGTAAACCTTGTAATATACCTGCAGCAGCTAAAATATAAATAAATGGCGCAAATACTGCTGACATTGTGGCAATGATTCTATTTAGAACACTACCTTTTTCTTCCGGTGCTTCATTATTTTGCTGGTTATTTGCGTTACCTAATAATTTTTCAAATGATTTATATACATCACTTACATTATTTCCAATAACAATTTGAAATTGACCATTATTTTCAACAACAGTCACAACACCTTCTATTTTCTTAACTTTTTCTTTAGCAGTTGGATCTGATCTTTTTAGTACGAGTCTTAGTCGTGTCGCACAATGAGTACTTTTAAGAACGTTATCTTCCCCACCAATAACATCAAGAATTTCTTTAGCAATTCTTTCGTTCTTGTTTGACATAATTACACCTCAATTAATTTATATTCTATTTTGTATACACTTACATTATAATTATACCGGTACAATTTGTAAAGATAGGTATAGATTTAGTTGGTGTTATTAATTTAACAAGTGCTATAATATGGGTAATATCTATCATAAAGTGGGGATTAATATGCTTAAGTACGAGCTTATTGCTGAACGTATTGAGTCGCTTATCAATAATGGGCATTATGAAGCTGGAGATAAATTACCGAGTGTTGAAGTTTTAAGAAGTGAATTTAACGTGAGCAAGAGTACGATTATCAATGCTCTCAAAAATCTAGAAAAAACAGGTTTAATCTATCAAGCTAGAGGCAGTGGCATCTATGTAAGAAATCCGAAAAGAGATGGATTTGTTAACTTGTTTACTGCTGATGGATTTTCAGATGAATTTAAAGGGCACGATGTAACGAGTAAAATCTTAAAAGTCGCGGAAATTCAACCTGAAGATGATATTAAACAACAATTAAAGTTAAAAGACAATGATACTGTTTATCTTGTAGATCGCGTTAGATATCTTGATGGAGAGGTATTCTGTATTGAAACTTCTTATTTTAGTAAGAATGTTGTCTTATACATGAATGAAGAAATTGCCAATGGTTCGATCTTTCATTACATTGAAAATAACTTAAAAGTCAAAGTAGGATTCACTGATATATATTTCAATATTGGTAAATTAAATAAAGAAGATGCGACACACTTAGAACTAAATGAAGGTGATCCTTCGTTAGAATATGAACAAATATTCTACACTAGCACAGGTATTCCTTTCGACTACTCTAAAATCATATTCCATTATGAAAATTCTAGATTCTATATACCTTCAATTAAATAATAGAACGGGACAGTCATCATGTACGATGGCTGTCCCGGTTTTTTATGCCATTTCTGTCGGATTAATGGCTTGTACAAATTTAAATGTATTGTCTTCAAATTCAAATTCTAGTATGCAACAATTGGAGAATTTCACTTCTTTAACTTTTTCAAATGGTAACCATAATTGTAAAAACATATATAATGCTCCCCCATGACTTACTGCTAAAATTGTATTGGCTTCGTCTATATTCATAATTTCTGTTAATGTTTCATTCATCCTACTTTGCAGTTCTTCACTAGACTCACCGCCATAATCAACAAAGAAGTCTCCATAAGAATTTTCACCCGGCTTATGTGGTGGATTTAATGTCTCACTTTCAGCTTCATAAAGCCCAAAGTTCCATTCTTTCAATCCTTTTAATCTTATATATGGCCTTTCTGGACATATAATTTCAAGCGTATCACTCGCGCGTTCTTGTGTAGATGAGTATAACGATTCAAATGTAATATTCGATTCATCGAAATATATTTTTGCCATACGTGCTTGTTCAATTCCTAATTGTGTTAAAGGTGAATCAGATGCACCTTGAATTTTTTTCTTCTCATTAAATAATGTTTGTCCATGTCTCATTAAGTATAATTTCTTACTCAAAAACCATCATCCCTCTTATCAAATTATCTTTCATTACATTTATCCTACCATTATTAAAACTTAAGTGTAAAATAACATTTATTTTCATGAGCATTCCTATTGCTTTGCTTAAAAATTTAAGTATAATAATTATAGTTAGTTTAATTTTTATCACAGAGGAGAAATATTATTATGTCACAAGTATTATTTATTACAGCTCATCCACATGATGAAACTGTTTCTTTTTCAATGGCAACAGCTAAATCATTTATCGAAAGTTATAAAGCTTCAAACCCAAATGATGAAGTCGTTCATATCGATTTATACAATTCATACATTCCACAAATTGATGCAGATGTATTTGCTGGTTGGGGTAAATTACAATCAGGACAAGGCTTCGAAGAACTTTCAGAAGGCGAACAAGGTAAAGTACGTCGCTTAAACGAATTAAGTGATCAATTTGTTAATGCAGACAAATATGTATTCGTTACACCATTCTGGAACTTCTCATTCCCACCAGTTATGAAAGCTTACTTAGATTCAGTATCAGTAGCTGGCAAAACATTCAAATACACAGCTGAAGGTCCAGTTGGTTTATTACCAGATAAAAAAGCATTACACATTCAAGCACGTGGTGGATACTATAGTGAAGGTCCAGCAGCTGACTTAGAAATGGGTCACCGTTACATCGGACAAATGATGAACTTCTACGGAATTACTGACTTTGACGGTTTAATTGTTGAAGGCCATAATGCTAACCCAGAAAAAGCAGAAGAAATCAAAGCAGACGCAATCGAACGCGCAAAAGCATTAGGACAAACATTCTAATTTAATATTGTAATATTGAACCTGAGTCATCATGCGATGACTCAGGTTTTCATTTATCGGCCTGTAAAGCTCGTTTTCGGGTCGATAAATTTTTTTATCGGCCTGAAAATCCTTTTTTCGGGTCGATATTTTATTTTATCGGTCCGGTAATCTTGTTTTCGGGTCGATAAATTTTTTTATCGGTCCGGTAATCCTTTTTTCGGGTCGATAAATTTTTTTATCGGCCTGGTAATCCTTTTTTCGGGTCGATAAATTTTTTTATCGGTCCGTATTCCAACCTCATCACCCTATTCAATCTCTTTTACACTTGTCTTTTTGATTGTTCTTGAAAACGATTACAACTATAATGTAATTATACACTAAAGATTGAGGTGATGATTTATGGTAAATGTAAATAATCAAGGAATAAAGCTTTATGTGCTCGATAATGGTCGTATGAGAATGGACAAGAATCTAATGATTGCTGGGTCTAATCAAGCTACTTTGGATAATCCTAATGCACCTAATGAAATGTTTGAATTCCCTATTTACACCGTATTTATTGATCATCCTGAAGCAAAGATTTTGTTCGACACAGCTTGTAATCCTAACTCTATGGGGGAAAACGGTAGATGGATTAACCAAACTCAAAAAGCATTCCCGTATACTGCTGATGAATCTTGCTACTTACCTAATAGACTTGAACAAATTAATGTCGATCCAAGCGAAGTTGATTATGTCGTAGCTTCTCACCTTCATTTAGATCATGCGGGTTGTCTTGAATATTTTACAAACGCAACTGTAATTGTGCACGATGATGAACTTAATGGAACGATGCAGACTTATGCGCGTAACCAAAAAGCTGGTGCTTATATTTGGGCGGATATTGATGCTTGGATTAAAAATGATTTAACATGGAAAACGATTAAACCTTATGAAGATAATTTAGAAATTGTTAAAGGAGTTAAAGTACTGAATTTTGGTAGTGGTCATGCATGGGGCATGATTGGATTAGAAGTAGAAACTCAGGAACTCGGAACACTGATATTGGCTTCAGATGCTATTTACACAGCTGAAAGTATGGGAGACATTTTAAAGCCACCTGGTATTTTATATGATTCTATTGGTTGGGCAAGATCTGTTGAAAAGATTAAAAAACTCGCTAAAGAGAAAAATGCACAAATTTGGTTCGGCCATGATGGCAATCAATTTGAAGGCTTTAGAAAATCAACAGATGGATATTACGAATAATGTTAATCATATAGGAGTGAAAGCTAATGAAGACACGAGCAGCGGTATTGCACGAAATGGGTTTACCTAGTCCATACTCAGAAAGTAAACCATTAAAAATTGAAACACTTGAATTAAATAAACCGAATCAAAATGAAGTGCTCATTAAAATTGGAGCGGCAGGTTTATGTCATTCAGATTTATCTGTTATTAATGGAAGTAGACCACGCCCTACTCCTATGGCACTTGGACATGAAGCGGCAGGAGAAATCATTGAAATTGGAGACAACGTAACAAACTTTGAAGTTGGTGATCATGTTGTCTGTACATTTATTCCAAACTGCGGTCATTGTCTACCATGTAGTGAAGGTAGACCTGCACTATGTGAGAATGGCGCCGCTTCTAATGAGCAAGGAGAACTACTTGATGGTGGCATAAGACTACATAATGATGAAGATAATATGCATCATCACTTAGGCGTTTCTGGCTTTGCAGATTATGCTGTTGTTTCGCAACACTCTATCGTTAAAGTTGATAAAGACATTCCTTTTGAAAAAGTAGCCATATTTGGATGTGCTGTTATTACAGGTATAGGTGCAGTTATTAATACAGCACAAGTAAAACCTGGCAGCTCAGTTGCAGTTGTTGGATTAGGCGGTATCGGTTTGAATGCAATTTTAGGCGCTAAATTAGCTGGAGCAGGAGAAATCATTGCATTAGATATTAATCCAGGCAAATTTGAATTAGCTAAAAAACTCGGTGCAACTGCAACTTTTAATTCAGGAGACGATGATGTTGTTGAACAAGTTAAAGAATATGTAAAAGGTGGCGTTGAATATGCATTTGAAACTGCCGGTGTAGTGCCAGCAATGGAGGTTGCTTACAAAATCACTAAACGTGGTGGATCAACAGTAACAACAGGATTACCAGACCCTAAACATGAATTTTCATTTCCACAAGTTACTTTAGCAGCAGAAGAAAGAACCATTAAAGGTTCATATGTAGGTAGCTGTGTACCAATGAGAGATATCCCAAGATTTATCGCGCTTTATAAACAAGGTCGCTTAGATATTGATTCATTACTAACAGACACTTTGCCTCTAGATGAAATTAATGAAGGATTCGACCGACTAGCAAAAGGAGACGCCGCAAGATTAGTAGTCAAAATGAATAATTGATAACTGAGATAAGAAATATGGACCGATAATTTTTCGTATCGGTCCATATTTATCGTTTCTGGACCGGTATTTATTTTTATCGGTCCAGAAACTCCATTTTCGGGTCGCTATTTTTATTTATCGGCCTGAAAACTCCATTTCCGGGTCGCTATTTTTATTTATCGGCCTGAAAACTCCATTTCCAGGTCGCTATTTTTATTTATCGACCTGAAAATCCCAATCCCAACCTCACACTTCCTGCCCACACCTCTCTCCTACATCCACCCATCACATATATCATTATCTTTGTGACTTTTACATGGAAAGTATACAATTATATTTAAAGAATGATTCATTATTTATAAGGGGATGAACAAATGGATACTTCATTTAATACAACAAAAGAATTTGCCGAAGCTTTGGATAAAGCGGATGTGTTATATCATGTTCGTGATCGATTTTATATACAGCCTAACGAAATTTACATGGATGGGAATTCTTTAGGTCTTGCTTCTAAAGATGCTGAGGCATCATTACTCAATGCGTTAGAAGATTGGAAAAAAGAAGGTATCAAAATTTGGAATATTGAAGACAGCAAATACTATCATTATTCTAAGCACATTGCTTCAAACATGGCGCCATTAATTGGAGCCAGTCCTGAAGAGGTAGTTGTCGTTGGTAGTACGACATCCAATATACATCAAGCTATCAGTACTTTTTACGAACCAACTAAAGATAAATACAAAATATTAGTTGATGACTTAAACTTCCCTACTGATCGTTATGCAGTAGATAGTCAAGTGCGCCTAAAAGGATTAGATCCAGACGACGCAGTTAAAGTTGTTAAAAGTTCAGATGGTGTATTCATTGATGAAGATGCCATTATTGAAGCAATGACGGATGATGTTGCACTTATTCTATTGCCTACTGTACTCTATCGAAGTGCCCAAGTATTAGACATGGCAAAAATTACAATGGCTGCAAAGGAACGTCAAATCATCATTGGATGGGACTTATGTCATGCAATCGGCGCGATTGAAATGGACTTAACTCAAATTGATGCAGATTTTGCTGTATGGTGTACATATAAATATTTATCAGGCGGACCTGGTTCAACTGCCGGATTATATATCAATAAGAAACACTTTAATCGCAGTCCTGGTACTGCCGGTTGGTTTGGGAATAAAGACGAAACACAATTCCAACTTAATCATACATTTGAACATCAACGAGATGCTTCAGGGTGGCAAGTTGGAACCCCAAATATTCTATCTATGGCACCGTTAGAAGGTGTACTTAACATTTTTAACGAAGTTGGCATGCATGCTATTAGAACAAAATCACTTCATATTACGTCATATTTAATGTATTTAATTGATGAAAAGTTAACCGACTATGGTTATTCAATTGGGAACTTACGTGATGATTTTAAACGAGGTGGACATATTTGTTTAGTGCATGATGAAGCATATAGAATCAGTTTAGCGTTAAAAGATAAAGGCGTCATTCCTGATTTCAGAGAGCCAAATGTTATTCGATTAGCACCTATTGCTTTATATACATCTTATGAAGAAGTATATAAAGTCGTTGAGATTTTAGAAGAAATTGCACAAGATCATTTATACGAACAATATAGTACTAAACGTGGCCTGGTCGTATAATAAATCGCGTACTTAAGGAGTAACTATATGTTCAAGAAATACGGTGAAATGATTCGATTTATACTTGTAGGTGGCATCAATACAATTAATTATTATTGGATATATTTATTATTATTAAAAGTGCTCGACATTCAATATTTAGTGAGTCATATATTGAGTTTCATAATAAGCTTTATCATTTCATTTTATTTGAATTGTTATTTTGTTTATCGTGTTCAACCTACCGTGAAAAAATTCATTCAATTTCCTATTACACAAGTTGTAAATATGGGATTACAAACATTATTATTATTTGTGTTTGTACAATTACTTCATGTAAACGAAACTTTTGCACCATTTATCGGATTAATTTTTACAATTCCTATAACGTTTATATTATCTAGATGGATATTAGTAGATAAATAAAACCACAAGCGCCCGTAACATGTTTATGTTACCAAGGCGCTTGTGGTTTTATTCTATAATAAGAACATAACAAAGAATGGAACGACTGCTACCACTACAATACCAACTAGAACGAGTGAAATACTGGCCATTGATTCTTCTACTTCACCTAATTCTTTTGCTGCAGCGACACCGAGTGTGTGTCCACTTGTACCTAAGGCTAACCCTCTCGCAATCGGATTTGTAATATTAAAGAGTTTCAATAATTTATTACCTAATGCCATAATAATAACGGCGTTTAAAATCACGGCTAACGATGTAAGTTCTTTAATACCTGAAATACCTTCTGAAACTGGCAATGCAATTGCAGTTGTTGCTGCTTGTGGTAACATTGATGCGATAATATCATCACCAAATTGGAATGCTTTTGCTACAATATAAATAATAACAAGTGCTGCTACTGTTCCGATTGCTATACCACCCATGATATGATGCCAATGTTTTTTAAGTACTTCACGTTTTTTGTATAAAGGAATTGCGAAACAAATTGTTGCTGGTTCTAGGAAGAAATTAATAATATCTCCACCTATTTTGTAATTTTCATATGGTATGCCTGTCGCTTTTAAAAATACAATGCCACCAACCATACTGAAAAATAATGGTGCAAACAAGAAGAATCCATTTGTTTTTTTAAATAAATAAGTACCGACTAAGAATAATGTTACAGATAATCCGATACCGAAATATGGTGTATTAAGGCCAAAATGTTCCATCATGCATAATCACCTGCCACGCGTTTATTGTTAATTTCTTTCGTACGTTTAGCTGATTTTTCACTTGGTTTAATAATCATTTGTGAAAAGATACCCGTACAAACAAGTAATAAAATTGTAGAAATAATAATCAGTAATATGATAAGTATTGGACTCGTACTTAAAATTCCTAATGAGTTGATTACTGAAATACCCGCTGGAACGAATAAGAATCCGATATTATTCGTCAATGCTGTACCAACCGCTTCTACTTGTTCTAACTTGATAACACCTGTCGTCAATGCGATAAACATCAGCACTAATCCGATAACAGATGCCGGCATTGGTATAGGCATAAAGCTTTCTATGACATGTGAAATTAATAATACAATTGATATTGTTAATACTTGATGAAAGAAGTTATTGACTTTTTTCATTTTGACAACCTCCCGAAGTAATCTCTTAAGGTTATCTTAATATGAAAATCATTTTTTAAAGCGTTTTCAATGCGAAATGCAATAATTGACCTCTAAGTTACAAAATTTATACTCTGAAAATTATACTAACCCTATTTCTGATTTAAACGACTTCATATATGATCGACTAACTTGTAATTTGATGTTCCCCGTCAACGTCACTTGATACGTCGAATTAAACCAATGTTCAACCGATTGTATATGCCATTTATTGATAATACTAGCACGATGAATACGAATAAATTTAGCGTGACTGAGCTTTTTTTCATAGAAACTGAGTGGCTCGTTTGTCGTATATTCATTGTCAGTCGTATTAATCGTCGTAATACCTTGGTTGACAGATATCGCAATAATATCATCTACATTCAATACATAAATACGATCATCGATTTCAATAGGTAAGACTTCATCATGATTGACCGGTTTCGGATCAACCGATTGTTGTGTCTCGATATTCGTAATTTTGTTAATCGCTTGTTCAATTCTTGATTTCTCAAATGGCTTCAAGATATAGTCTGTTGCTTCTAATTCAAATGCTTGTACAGCATATGTGTCATGAGCAGTTGCAAAGATAATATGCGGAACATGTTTCATTTTATTGATTTTCTTCGCTAAATCTAATCCACTTTCTTCCATCAAATTAATATCTAAAAATATAACATCAAATTCGTATGACAATAGCTGTTCCAATGTCTCTTCAACATTCTCTGCTTCTTCAATTTGACTAAATGAACCAATTTGATTCAATAAATATTTCAGTTCATTACGTGCTAAAGGTTCATCATCAACAATTAACGCATGCATTACATTTCCTCCTCTCGATATTTGTGTGGAATAATCGTACATACTTTCGTTCCTTTATCACTTGAATCGAATTGTAATTCTGCATGATTTCCAAATAATCCTATTAATCTTCTATTTAAATTCTCTAACGCACTTCCAGTTCCAGACTGAGAGGCAACCGTTGTCTTACCTAAAATAGCGATTTTATCTTCATGAATACCTTGTCCATTATCTCTTACACATAATTGAATCGATTGATGATTACGAATCACTTTAACCCAAATACGATTATCATCTTTTCTACTTGTAAAGGCATGTTTAATCGCATTCTCCACTAATATTTGTATAACAAAAGGTGGTACAAGTGCAGAATAATGTTCTTCGGGTATATCAAATTCAATTTTAAAGTGATCGGGATATCTCGCTTGTTCTAAAGCAATATAAGCACGTACTTGTTCTAATTCTTTTTCAATAGTAATTGTATTATTTCTCGCACCTTGTAAATTCGAACGGAAGAAATGACTCAATTGTAATAGTAATTGACGTGCTTTCTCATGATCAATTCGAACCAATGCTGAAATTGTATTAATCGCATTAAAGAAGAAATGCGGATTAACTTGAGCTTGTAACGACTTAATTTCAGCATCTTGTAATAATTTTCGTTGTGTTTCAACAGCACCAAGTTCTAACTGACTAGAGAATATTTTAGCTAATCCTTCAGCTAGTTGTTTCTCTACAAATGTTAAATCATGATGATCTGTAAAATACAACTTCAATGTCCCTACAATATCATCGTGAACATATAACGGAATAACGATCGCCGCTTCAAGTGGACAGTTCGGATGTTGACACCCTATATCTTTACTAGAATAGACTTCTTTTTGTTGACCTGTTTCAATAACCTCTTTAGATAAATCGGTAATAATCGTCTTATCAGGTGTATGATGATCACTAGCTACACCAACATGTGCCAATATATGCGTCTTATTTGTAATAGCAACAGCAGAAACTTTCATGAGATCTTTGATAACTTTTGCGGATTGATGTGCAGATGATTCTGTTAATCCTTCTTTAAAATAAGGCAATGTCTGATTGACGAGCTTTAAAACATCATGCGTTTGGATTGCTCTCATTTGTTCTTCTTGTTTAACTGTCGAAATAATTATAGACATAAATATCGCAGTACCTAATCCATTAATGATAATCATTGGCAATGCAATGAGTTGAACAAGTTCCCATGCATCTGCTTTTTGAGATGAGAATATCAATATACAAATCATTTGAATAACTTCCGTAGATGCACCAACTAATGCACTTTGTTTCACGGATAAATAACTTTTAGACTTCATTGCTTGTGCACCAAAATAACCTGCGACAAGCCCAATGACGATAGATGATATTAAATATGTATATGCATCTGCACCGCCAATATAAACTCTAAATATACCTGATAGCACACCTACAAACAGACCTACAAATGGACCACCTATTAATCCTGAAACGCCTATAGTTAACACACGTGTATTCGCAAGAGACACTTCTGGACCGAGATGTAAATAAATCATACTCGAAACAATTTCACCATTATGAATCGCTACACCTGTAAAATTAGATAGTAATGCAAATGATGAAAATACAATAATCAATCTCCATTTTACATACCATTTATCACGCTCACCCATCATATTTTTAAAATAAGTGGTATTCATTAATATGTATGCGACGAGTATAATTAAACCAACACGTTCTAATAATAAGACAAATAAATTTAACATATAAACACCTATCGTTTCTTTACTATTCTATACGTTCATACCAACAAATAGTTTACCATATGATTGTTAGAAATCTCGGAATAATGTTTAAATGATATAATAAGATGAACCATGCAGAAAGGGGATAATATGATGAATTTACAAACTGCATCACCAAATGAAATTAGAGCAAGTATAAGACAACGCGCATTAACACGACCAACTAGTGGGATGGCTAAAGGGTATGTCCAAGCAAATGTCGTCATCTTGCCTTCTAAATATGCCTATGATTTTTTGAAATTTTGCTTTAAAAATCCTAAGACATGTCCATTACTTGATGTATCCGAAGTAGGATCACCGTCATTTAGTAAATATGGAAAAGAAGCGGATATTAGAACAGATGTTGGATTGTACAGACTTTATAAAGATGGCAAATTCGTACAAGAATACGAAGATATTAAAGCGTTGTATTCAGATGATATGGTCAGCTTCTTAATTGGATGTAGCTTTACATTTGAACATGCTTTGCTTGAAGCGGGTATTCCAGTACGTCATATTGAAGAAAATCATAACGTGCCGATGTACATAACAAATATACCTGCTGAACCAAGTGGTACTTTTAAAGGAAACATTACAGTAAGCATGCGACCTATGACGATGGCAGAAGCAATTAAAGCTACTGAAATCACAACACATTTCAAAGAAGTACACGGTACACCAATACATATTGGAAATCCAAGTGAAATCGGTATCGGAAACATTGACCAACCTGATTTCGGTGAAGCTGTAACAATTAAAGATGGAGAAGTTCCTGTATTCTGGGGATGCGGTGTAACACCACAATCCGTAGCATTAGATGCCAAACCAGACATCATGATTACGCACGCACCCGGACATATGTTTATAACAGATATTAAAGACAGTGAAATGAGCTAGAATTAGAAGGACTTTGAAAGCAGAAAGCTGAGGCAACGTTAATTGCCTCAGCTTCATTTTGTTTCTGGACCGGTAATATTTTTTATCGGTCCAGAAACTCCATTTTCGGGTCGTTATTTCTTTTTATCGGTCCATATTTTCTGTTTCTGGACCGGTATTTATTTTTATCGGCCTGAAAATCCTATACTTCCATTCTCAACTTATAGTTCTGTACGCAATTCCCACAATTCAGGAAAGAAGTTCTGGTCAATAACGCGCTTTAAATAATTTACGCCTGAACTTCCACCCGTTCCTGTTTTGAACCCTATTATTCTTTGTACGGTTTTCATATGTCTAAATCGCCATTGACTATATCTATCTTCTACATCTGTTAATTTCTCTAGTAGTTCATACAATTCAAAGTATGCGTCTGATTGTAAATATATTGCTTTAAAAGCTTCTTTGACTGAATCATTTCTCATATAATTCTGTGTAACTTCCCTATTTAACACTTCGGAATCTATGTTAAATCCTGCTCTATGTACTGCTTTAATTGTTTCATCATAAATACTTGGTCGTTCTAGTTGTGTTTTCAGCTGCTGATAAATATTTGGGTCTTTTTCATAGATTTTTAAAGCATGTGTTGTTTTATATCCTAAGCTATATTCAATCATTCTATTTTGAAAAGATTGAAATCCTGAAGAATTTCCTAAGTCATCTCTAAATTTCAAATAATCACTTGGTGTCATGGTTGATAATACTTCCCATACTTGAATGAGTTGTTTTTGTATATTACCTACACGAGCTAATTTTTTAAATGCTTGTTTATATTGATCAGATTTAATATCATCACTTGCAGAATTTAATTCATGAATAATCAAGTTCATCCACAGTTCTGATACTTGATGGACAATTATGAATAATTTCTCATCGTGCGCATCTGTTAATGTATGTTGTGCTGATAATACTTTATCTAAACCTAAATATTCACTATAAGTCATGTCCTTCGAAAAATCCGTCTTCACACTTTCCCCTTTAAGTGATTCATCTTGAAATTCGCTCACAACTACTCCCCCTTTTTAGAAATGACCGCTCTTATTGGCGATCCGTCTGCACCTACTATATTTAAAGGTAATCCAATGAAGTTATAATAACCTTCTGAAACATTTTCTAATAATAGATTTTCAATATTAATGATGTCGTATTGATTAAATGCATGATGATTGTCTAAAGTTTTAGAGTCGATATCATCTACTGATGGCACGTCTATACCAAATACTTTAATCCCTATTGAAGATAAATATTGAATGGCGTCTTCTGTTAAGACAGGTACTGACTCTGGGAACACTTCAGAATGTGCTTCTGATTTAGTCTTAATCATAATAATAGTCCCTTTAATCTCAAATTGCTTGAGTATTTCCTGGGTTATTAATGTTTCATCCATAATTTCAATTAATGTTGCATCGCCAATTAAACGATTGACGTCAATTTCATGAATCTTGATACCTTCTTCATCAAAGTGATATGGCGCATCCATATGTGTGCCTATATGTGTGCTTGTTGAAATACTACCAATATTTACAGAACCCGTTTCTTCTTTAGTCGCTGAAAGTTTAAAATGAAAAGGCTCATCACCTGGCCAGTGTGCAATATTGTTCGTCAATTGTTGTGTAATATCAATCCACATAATCATGCTCCTTTATTAATGTAATCGCTACCATATTACCTTTTAATACAACTTTTGTACATTAATTTGTAATGATGAAAAAAGTAAAGGCCAGGACATTTACCTATGTCCCAGCCTTTTTATAGTTATACGATTAAATTGACGATTAATATTAATATCAAACCTAATACAGAAAGTACAGATTCTAGAAGTGTCCATGTTAAGAACGTTTCTTTAATTGTTAAACCAAAGTATTCTTTGAACATCCAGAATCCCGCATCGTTCACATGTGAGCAGAATATACTGCCTGCACCAATAGCAAGTACGACAAGTGAAATATTCACATCTGAAGCTTGTAATAATGGTAATACAATACCTACTGAAGATATTGCTGCTACTGTTGTTGAACCAAGTGCTACCCTTAATAAAGCAGCAGCTAGCCATGCTAAAAATATTGGTGACATTTCTGTACCATGAAATATTTCTGAAATTGTATCACCAACACCACCATCAATGAGGATTTGTTTAAATGTACCGCCCCCACCGATAATTAAAAGTAACATTGCTATTGGTCCAATAGCTTCTTCAAATGATTTCATAATCGTTGTCATATTCTTAGATTGTTTAATACCCATTGAATATATCGCAAATAACACAGCTAATAACATTGCTGTAACTGATGAACCTAGTAGGTACACGATAGATTCAAACCAGTTTGTTGGTTCTTGATCATGACCAGTTATGAGTTGAACTACCGTAGCAAATAACATTAAGATAACTGGGAATAATGCTGTTAATAAACTGATCCCAAAGTTCGGTAATTTTTCATTACTAAAATCATTAATTTTCCCAATACTTGCTGTGTTTCCTTTCTTTTCAAATGCTACAGGTGCTATAGCATAAGCAAATTTAGGGAAAATCCCTCCAACTATGATTGCTAAAGGTACACCGATGATAAGACCATACATCAGCACTTCTCCAATATTGGCATTAACCGCTTCTGATATCGCTACTGGACCTGGATGCGGCGGTAGGAATCCGTGCGTTACAGCAATTGAAGTCGCCATTGGAATACCAACTTGTAAATTAGAAATTTTCATTCTTTTAGCCAACGTAAACACTAAAGGAATTAATAACACAAATGCAACTTCTAAAAATAAAGATATCCCGATAATAAATGATGCAATAATCATTGCCCAAGTTACATATTTTTTACCAAACGTATTAATCAGTGTATCTGCAATTCTTGTTGCACCACCACCGTCAGATAATAACTTTCCTAAAATCGAACCTAATCCAAAAATAATCGCAATATGACCGAGTGTATCGCCCATACCTTTTTCAATGGTTTCCACAATTTTATCAAGTGGCATACCTAAAATAATACCTGTTAACATTGAAGTGATAATTAAAGCAACAAACGTATTTAATTTAAAGTACATAATAAGCGCTAATAAAATTAATACACCAATTACAACACTAATCAGTGGCCAGTATTCTCCCAACATTTAAATCCCTCTTTCTTTATATATTTAACGATTTAATTCATATACACTGCTTAAAGTTTCTTCATCTCCGACATTTCCTGGGAATATAACATAAGGTATATTTTGATATTTCGCTTCAGGACCTGTTAGCCATACTGGAACCCCTTGTGTAATTTGACCGATGACTTTTGCTTTTTCAATTTTTAACCCTTTTGTCGCAACATCGCTTGAAGTTATACCACCTTTAGCGATAATAAACTTCGGTTGTACATCTAAATTTGAAACGATTGATACTAAACTATTTGAAATTGCAGTAGAAATACTTAAATTATGTTGCAAATTCTCAGTTCTAATAACATCTCTTGACGTATAAATGACAACATCTTCACCGTTATCAATATATCTTTCAACGAGTTGTGTCATATCATCAACATAAGCTTGTAAATTGGATGACGCTATTTGCGTAACGTCAAATTCTATTTCACTAATAAATGAATGGTCTAATAAATATTTCAGTTGATCTGATGACTTTTTAACATGTGAACCAACAACAATAATGCCACCATTATCATTTTCTTTATACGAATTTAAATTGATAATTTCTCCAGGTGTTTCACAAATTGCTTTAACAAAAGATGCTGCTGTTCTAAAGATAAAGCGTTTATCATGTTGTGCTAAAAATACAGTCAAACAAGCTACAAAGAAATCCATATCCTCATCATTTACAGCATCTACAACGACTTGATCAAAGTCATTTAAATTTGAAAATACATTAAAAATCGTTTCTTTATCTCTTTGTCGTATGTTTTCTAATGTGATGTGATAAACTTCGTCAGATTGAATTTCGCCATTACTTTTTTCGCTTATAAAGTCATTCATATGTTTAGACTTAAATCCAAATGTTGTATCTTGTGCAAATTCACTTTCAGATACCGGGATATATTGCTCGCCTTCTTTAAGATAATGAATGCCTTCATATGTATATCTATTACCTTCAAAGAAAGCTGGAATATAGAATACAGCATCAAAAGCTTGGTCACTAGACTCACTTAACACTTTAGGTTCTATATAGAAATGACCTCTTAATGTAGAATCTCCTCTACTAATAATTAAATAAGGAATATCCAATTTATTAGCTACTTTTTGTATGTTAGCGCTTACCTCTTGGTGTAAAGAAATCGTCTCTTGCTCGTTTAACGCTCTAGAATTTGTCAAAATGTAAAACATATTATGGGATTGAAGAAAGCCATCTTCAATCCATTCCTCAGTCCACTTCGTATATACAGGTAAATCTTTAACTGTTTGAGTGCCTGTAGGATCATCATCTAGTACGATAATTTTATATTTCAAATCTGCTAAATGCTTGTTTATATCATCATGCTTAAATTCATTTATTAATTCTTTTGTTAACATCATTATCACCTACATATTATTTATTTTTTCGAAGTATTCAATGATACCAGAATGGTCATTTAAACCATTGCCTTGTGCAACTTCTGATTTATAAATTTCTTTAATTTGATTAACAACTGGTAATGTTAATCCTGCTGTATCTGCTGTTGACGATACATTTTTCAAATCTTTTAAATTAATATTTAAAGTGCCACCTGGTTTATAATCTTGTTCAATCATTTTAGGGAATTTCGCTTCCATAACTGCTGAACCTGCTAAACCATTTTTGATTGCTTCATGCATTTCTGTCAGGTCAATATCAAATTTCTTAGCGAGCACTACCGCTTCAGACAATGCTGCAATATTTGTATTCACGATAATTTGATTTGCCAATTTAACGACACTACCAGAACCAACGTGACCAACTCTTACAACAGATCCAGCAATTGGACGAAGCACTTCTTTAATATCTTCTAATAATCCTTCATCACAACCTACCATTACAGCTAGTTCTCCTGTAATCGCAAGTGGTTCTCCTCCACTAACTGGTGCATCTACAAACTGAATATCTTTTTCTTCAAGTACTTTACTAATTTCTAAAGATTCATTAGGTGTTAAAGAACTCATATCAATAACCATTTTGACATTAATTTCATTTTGGTTTAATACTGCCGTTTCACCACTGTATAAAACTGATTTAACAATAGCGCCATTAGGCAACATCGTAATCATCACTTCAGCATCTCTAGCCATTTCTTCAATAGATACAACTTTCGCACCTAATGCTGCTACCTCTTTTTCAGCTTCTTTATTTAAATCATTTACTAATACATCTTTATTAGCTTTGATTAAGTTCTTCACCATTGGCTTACCCATAATACCTAATCCAACAAATCCAATTTTCATTTTTATGCTCCTCTTCTGTAAACGTTTACAGGTATTGTATACCAAAAATTAATAAATGTATACATTTTATTTCAATTTTTTTTATAGTAAGATGAAGTTAACGAGGTGAGAACGATGGCAAATAAGGAATTATCCATATATCAAAAAATTAGAAATGACATTATAAATGGTGACTTAACACAAAATGAAAAAATAACAGAAAGCAAACTTGCACAGAGATATAATGTTAGTAGAACGCCGATAAGAGAAGCTATAAAACAACTAGAATTAGAATACTTCATAAGAGACGGTTATATTTATGTACCAACAGTAGAAGAATATCGAAATATCTTTGAGATGCGTATTTTAATAGAAACACACGCAATTAAAAAAGCGAGTATCGTATTCACTCAAGACGATATCGAAGAATTAAAAAGTTACGCAACAATCGGAGACGATAAAACAGAAGAAGAAATCATACAAATCAACGATCAATTCCATCAAAAAATCATGAGCGCTACAAAAAATAGTTTTATAATAGATACGTATAGTAAATTAAAAAGTTATATATACCTATTCAGCAAAACAGTTATCAATAAAAAGCGCCCAGGTCTTATAGAAGAACATCAAAAAATAGCAGAAATGCTAGAAAAAAGACAAACCGAAGCGGCAATAGAACTCATGAAAGAACACTTATTAAACGACTTAGAATTCAGTCTATACTATTTGAAATCATAGGAAGAAATAGTGTGGGGAGAAGGTTAATAAACAATAATCAACTATATTAAAATGAATGGAGTGCATCATATGACATTAAAAGAATTTAACATCATTGAAAATCAACTCATTAATGAATATGCAGGTTACTTTGATAAAAAAGAACTTATAACACAATTTCCATCTAAACTTTCTAATATAAATGAAGAAGAATTTTATTTTTACATGACTAAATATTTGAATAAATTTCACGATCCACATCTTAAATTAGTTGATTTTAATGGACTTTATCCAAATATAAGAGTCCAATTATATAATGATCAATTATATGTGATAGACTCTAGAAATTCACAAATTCCAACGGGTACTGTAATTCATAATTTAGGTTCATACTCAATCGATTATATACTTGAAAATGATCATGATTTATTAAAATCAAGTAACCCAGAAAGAATGGAATGGTCAGACGTACTTAAAAAATATAAATATATCGTATCGGATTCTAAACAAATATCTATTTTACAAAAAGATAAACCGGATTTCTTTGAACAATCATACATTATCGAAAATAAAAGCACCTATATTTATATAAAATTCACCGACTTTATTGATCATTTAAAAATCTCTAATTTAATAGATAAGCATAAAAACCTACTTTTAAATGCGAAACAAATCATTATTGATGTGCGAGGTAATCGCGGTGGTTCAGATTTAGCTTATTTAAAGTTATTACCTTATTTAACAACCGAAAGTATTACAATAACTGATGATACTCCTTATTATCATAGATTTACAAAATCTTATTGCGACGAAAGAATACATACAATTTCTGAACTCATAAAACAAATGCCAGATTCAGATGATCTCGATGAATATAAATCAATTTTAAATCTATATAAAGATAACTACGATAAAGGGTTTGTTAATATCAATAACAATCCAGAATCTGACACAATTAAAGGTATTCAAGAAAAGTGTCCAGATGTAAAGGTACTAGCGGATTTTGAATGCGGAAGTTCAGGAGATAACTTTGTAAAAATTGCACATGAATTTAAAAATATCGAAATTATAGGTAGACCTACTAAAGGTATGAACGATTATAGTAATATCATGTTTATCGATATTAACGGTAAATATAAATTAAGCGTCCCACACTCTAAAGACGGAAATGTAGATTTAGGTAAAAGTATGGGAAAAACAGGTATACCAGTAGACCACTATATTCCATGGACACCAGAAGAACTAGAAAAAGATATTATCTTAGAAATAGCTATAAATAGATTTACTTCGCATTAAATTTAAATGAAAAATGTTGAGCTAACGATCTTGTTTTTCATTCTTGAGCGTTAAAGCGACATTTTTTCTGTTTTTGTGCTGGTTCTCACGCTCTAACGATCTTGTTTCGGTTTCTTGGACGTTAGAATTTCTAACGATCTTGTTTTCCACTCTTGAGCGTTAAAGCGACATTTTTTCTGTTTTTGTGCTGGTTCTCACGCTCTAACGATCTTGTTTCGGTTTCTTGGACGTTAGAATTTCTAACGATCTTGTTTTCCACTCTTGAGCGTTAGCAGGTCCAAAATCCTATACAAAATATGAAAAGCGACGCCTATTTCGGGCGTCGCTTTATTTCTATCATGATAACTTCTCTTTTACGTAATCATAATTTCCTTCATATTTTGTTAGTTGTTTATCTTGTAGTAAATACGTTATATCAAATAGTTTATTTAAGAAATATCGATCATGTGATACGGCTATTACAGTACCTTCATATTCTAACAGTGCTTCTTCTATTGTTTCTTTTGAATCTATATCTAAATGGTTTGTTGGTTCATCAAGTATGAGCACGTTAAAGTCTTGATTAACGATTTGTGCCCACCTTAGTCTCATTTTTTCTCCACCACTTAAACTTTCAACTGTGTTAAATACATCTTCTCCATAGAACATAAATTGTGCAAGTATGTGTCTTGCTTGTCCTTCTGTTACATGCACAACATCTCTAAAGGTTTCTATGACTGTTTGATTTTCTATATTTTCAAATGTATGTTGAGATAAGTAACCTATTCTTAAGTTTGAAGCACAATGAACTTCTCCATCGTCTGGTTCTATTTGCTGCATCATCATTTTCAATAGTGTACTTTTCCCTGTACCGTTGTTACCTATAATGGATACGTGTTCTTTTCTTCTAATAAGTAAATCGATATCTTCGAATAGTATATCTTCATACATTTTAGAAACTTTTTTGAATTCAATCACATCGTTTGAGACACGTTGTCCTTCTGTTAAGTTTACATTCATTTTTTTATTTTCTAGTACTGGCTTATCTAACCTCTTGATTCTATTTAATGCTTTTTCCATACTTTTCGCACGTTTATACATTGCTGCATTGGGTGGCTTTGCTTGACTCGCCCATAACCTTAATTGTTTAATGGAATCTTCCATTTTTTTAATTTTCTTCTGTTGTGTCTGATATGCTTCAAATTGACGTATTATGCGTGCTTCTTTTTCTTTAACAAAATAACTATAATTACCGTGATAAATGTGCAGATGTCCTTGATCGATTTCTAATATTTGATTGACTGTTTCATCTAAGAAGTATCGATCATGTGATACGATCATAACTGCACCATTATATTGTTTAATAAAATCTGCTAGCCAATCAACAGAGGAAATATCTAAATGATTGGTTGGTTCATCTAATAATAGTAGTTTAGGCTGTTGCAATAATATTTGAGCAAGGCCAACTTTAGTACGTTCTCCTCCAGAGAGTTTCCCCCACGTTTGATTTAATAATTGATTAATTTTCAAACCATGACTGACTCTTCTTATGAGTGCGTCTCTTTCATACCCACCTATTTCTTCGAATGTTTCTTGTAATGCGCCATATTGTTTTAATAATCGTTCTAAATCATTCGTATTATTTGCCATTTCATCTTCTAAAAATTTCATTTTTTGAGAGATGTGATTAATTTCTTTAAATACTTCTGATAAACATTCATAAATTTCTTTATCTTCTTCATACTGTGGTAACTGGTTTAAATAACCAATTGAAATGTTCTTTTGCCAGCTTATTTGCCCCTCTGTCGGCACTTCGACACCAGCCATCAATTTCAATAATGTACTCTTACCCTCACCATTTCTTCCAACTAGTCCTACACAATCTCCTTCATTTAAGTCATATTTAATATCCTCAAAGATGAGATCCCCTGAGTAAGACTTTGATAGTTTAGACATATTAATAATATTCATTTTGCTTCCTCCAAAATCGGTCTATAAGGAAGCTGGTGTTAGACATTCCTTATAGCTATATTTTTCTTCAAAAAAGACATACTCCGCCAATTTTGGAAGAACATCCGCAAATTTGTTGCGTACGATTAAGAAAAATCTGCAACTATGAGCTAAATGAAACATCTAAAACACCTCCGTTCGTTTAAGTTAGTTTCATTATATAGTTGTGAAAATAATAATTCAATGTCTTTATGCTATTTTAAATTCTCACCAATATTAACAGTTGTGACGTAATTATTATCTATTGTAAATACGATAAGATTGCCACCTACTAGAAATCTATATTCTTCTCCGTTACGAGTTTCTTCTATAGTATAATCATTTCCGTAAGCTTTAAGAATTTGTGCTTTTGAAATGTGATGCTTTTTCACTGGGAATTTAGCACTTGCAGCATATTCTTCTTCATATTTTCCACCGAAATAGAATGTTTGATCATATGATGTTCTATGCGTATAAATATTTCCTTCATAAGATTGTGGCTGAACGATTCTATAATTATTCATTGTAACGTTCTTATACACTAAAGCATTGATGAAAGCTGAATCTAAAATAAAACTACCGTCATGGCCAGTGTAACCTTTATAAGTGTAGTAAGGTGTTGTTGCTGCTTCAACCTCATGACTGTCTTGACCAGGAAAATCTACAATACCAAAAATTGTTCCGAAAGAAATTCCTGTTGCAATTGTTAATTTAGTTAATTTATTCATTATCATCACTCCCTTTTGGTATAATTGTACACCTTAATATTACAATAATATTACAAAGTTATCAAAAGTATTACACAAAGGGATTGTAGGTATACCATCAGTAATATTACTGACAATTCAGTCTATTGTCGACATAATCACTCTGAAGCATACGCGGACTAAATATAGAAGCATTATAGGAAACATCCAGTTCTTACTATGAACTTTTTATAAACAAAAAATATTGATTAATTTTACACATCTAAAATTTTACATTTTTATTCTCTGAACTTATTTCTTAGTAATTATATCGAATTTAAAATTTTATATACCTCCTTTCAAAACCGTCATGAAAGTATTCATGTTGATTATATAAAATTCGACTATTTCATCATCCAATTGTATACAATTGGTAAATATAAGTGTAATATTACAAAATATAACGAGTGTAATTCATTATTACATTATTTCTTCTACATTGTAATCTTTTGTTATTTGACTGTAATTTACAAAGCCTCTATATATGTTATTGTTGTCTTGTCCCATTTTTAGGGAAGAATTTTTAACTAACAAAGAAATTATCATCTTAAAAAAGATACTATAAATAAAAAATTATTCGGAGGGTTTTAAAATTATGAAAAAAGCATTTTTAACTTCATCATTAGCAGTAGCAATCGGAGCAACAGGTGTTGCATCTACACAAGTAGCAGACGCAGCTGAACAGGACGTAAATAAAGAGCAATTAGCTCAATTAGCTCAATCTAATGCACCAGAACTTAATGAACATGCGATTCAAGAAGGCGCATATAACATTAACTTCACATTAGAAGGTTACGAGTATAACTTCCAATCAGATGGTCAAAACTTTACTTGGGAATACCATGCAACTAATGCAGCTGACTCTGAAAGCACTCAAGCTCCTGTAGCTGAGCAACAACAACCAGTAGCTGAAGAAAACGTAGCTGAACAAACTCCAGCTCCAGCAGCAAACAACACAGCTAATGAACAAGCAACTCAAGAAGCACCTCAGCAAGTAGAAGCACCAAAACAAGAAACACAACAAACACAAGAAACTACTACACAAACAACTCAAACATCTACTAGTTCATCTTCAGCTTCTGAAGGTTCAAATGTAAATGTTAATGATCACTTAAAACTTATTGCTCAACGTGAATCTGGCGGAGACTTAAAAGCTGTTAACCCATCTTCAGGTGCAGCAGGTAAATACCAATTCTTACAAAGCACTTGGGATTCAGTAGCACCAGCAGAATATAAAGGTGTATCTCCAACAGAAGCTCCAGAATCAGTACAAGATGCAGCAGCTGTTAAATTATATAACACTGCAGGCGCTTCACAATGGGTAACTGCATAATATAAAAGCAGTATTAAAATTTTATTCAACACATTAATCCAACGCCCCCGGCAATAGCCGGGGGCGTTTTTTGTATATTTTATTTATTAAACATATCATTTGCGATTTCAGCAACTTCTGGAAACTCAGTATAACCGTCTGAATCACAGAAATGGCCAACATGCTGAATGATAACTTCTTCAGATTGAAGTCTTTCTGCTAATCGCTCACTTAAATGACGTGGAACTAAACGATCATTAGATGCTATGACACTTACAATGTTTGGGACTTGTTTAATAATCTTTTCAAAATCTACTTGTGTTTGATCCATATAAGCATCAATTTTATTTAAGTTAGGAATCTTTTCATAAAAGCCTGCTACAAGAACAAGTCCTTTAACATTCCATTCTCCTTCATATCTAGATAGATAATCTAATACCGTCACTACACCTAAACTATGTGCAACGATTACATTATTTCCACTCGATATATCTACTTCATCTAATAAAGTTTTATTCCAATCTTCTAACACAGGGTTTGATGAATTAGGAAAGTCTAAAATTTTACTATCTATATCTTCAAATTGTTCTGTTAACCATTTAAACCAATGCTTTTTACTGTCTGCAGTATAGCCATGTGCTATATATAATTGTTTATCCATATTCATCACCTCTTCTGTTTATTGTACGAGTGCATTAATGATACCTATTATAATACCTCCGAATGGAAATACGAGCCACCAAAATCTTGATAAGAACTCCCATCCATTCATCGGACGATCATAATAATTATGATTAGGTTCATTTCGATAAGTCTCAATAATCGTGTGCTTTAAATTTTTATCCCCTTTGATTAACTCATCTAAAGATACATCAAAGATATCACTCATTTGCACCAATATATCTATACCTGGATATACTTTACCGAGTTCCCATTTAGAAACACTTTGTCTTGTGACATGTAATTTGTTAGCGAGTTCTTTTTGAGACCATCCATTAATTTCTCTCTCTTCTTTAATTTTAGCTCCAATATTCATATCAACCAACTCCTTATGTTTACTATATAACGACTACTTTAAAATATCCCGATACTATAGTTTGCACCCCAAGCAACTTGAAGTTGCAAACGCATAATAATAACCTTTAACACCATTATATACTTTTTTAACAATACGTCATTTATTTTTAAGAGGGTACTCTGCCTTCTGTCTTATTTTCAAAAAGGGTTATTAATCGTTCATTCCGTAATTATAATTGTACTTTGTTATACTATATATATCATACCGATAAAGGAGCGAACAACATGACAATCCCGATTATTATAGACACGGACCCTGGAATAGATGATATTATAGCGATTTCTGCAGCACTACATAGTAAAGAATTAGATGTTAGATTAATCACAACTATTGGAGGTAATGTAGGCATTGAACGAACAACTCAAAATGCATTAGATATTGTAAATTACTTTCATTCAAATACGCCAGTCGCTAAAGGTGTAGATAAACCACTCATCAATAAGCTTGAAACAGCAGAACATGTACATGGTCAAAATGGTATAGGTAATGCTCAAATTAAGACCACTTTACATAATGAATTACTAGAAGAACATGCTGTTATCGCAATGAGAGATACTATCTTGAATTCTGAAGAACCTATTACTCTCGTACCAATTGGACCACTAACTAATATAGGGCTGTTATTCTCACTATTTCCTGAAACTAAAAAAAACATTAAACGAATCGTGTTAATGGGCGGTGCAGCAGTTGGTGGAAATGCTACGCCAGTTGCAGAATTTAATATTTTTGTAGACCCACATGCAGCAAAAATTGTCTTTGATCAAGATATTCCAATCGTAATGTGTGGACTTGATGTAACGAGAGAAACTATGATTAATAAAGATGATTTAAATATCATTCAAACACAAGGAGACATTGGAAAGGTCATTATAGATATGTTATCTTCATACAACGATGTAAATGCCGGTGAAGAACATGAACATATCATTCATGACTTATGTACAATCTTCTACTTATTATATCCAGAAATGTTTACAACACAACGTGCCAATGTATCTGTCATAACTGAAGGACAAGCAGCAGGATGTACATACACTGAATTTAGCGATGAAGGAAAAGTCGAAGTATGTATGCATGCACAAAATAAACAATTCCGAGAAAAATTTGTAGACTTTATTAAAGCAATACATCAAAATCAATGACCATACATTATTCATATTAAAAAAAGAGACAGGTGCATTAAATGTGCCAGTCTCTTTCATATGGAAAATGTGAGGATGAGGAGGCTCTAAGTTGCTTGTTTGCACAGTCTTGATAAATACAGGGCTCCTATTTATCTTGTTTGCACAGTCTTGATAAATACAAGGCGTCTATTTATCTTGTTTCACCAGTCTTGATAAATACAAGGCGTCTATTTATCTTGTTTCACTAGTCTTGATAAATACAGGGCTCCTATTTATCTTGTTTCACCAGTCTTGATAAATACAAGGCGTCTATTTATCTTGTTTCACCAGTCTTGATAAATACGAGGTCCTGAATATTGCTTGTCGCAGCCCACTTGCAATGTTCTCCTTCCTATCAGCATCGCCCTCACCCCATATTTCTGAAAAATACGAAAAAGCGTCTAGAACATTTCTGTTCTAGACGCTTTATGTTAAAGGCTTAATATTCACCTTTGTCTTCTTTATGATATCCTCTTAAGAAGTATACGATTGCCATTACTGATAAGAATACAATACCGATAATAACAGAAACGCGTGTTTCTGAATTGAACAACATACCGATTAATACTAAGATAAAGAATCCTAATGTTAAATAGTTAGAGTATGGTGCGAACGGCATCTTGAATGGATGATCTTTAATTTCATCTGAATGATGTCTTCTAAATTGAATATGACTAAATAAAATCATAAACCAAGGAACCATACCTGGTAGTATTGATGCACTGTATACATATACAAAGATATTTTCAGAACCATCAATTACTAATGGTAATACGATATTTAAAATAACACCTACAAAAATACCAATTGAAATGGCTAATACTGCAAAGAATGGTACCCCTGTTTTCATAACTTTAGTGAAAATACGAGGCATTTGTCCTTTTTGAGCTAATGTATAAATCATACGGCTTGAACTGAAAATACCCGAGTTACAACCTGACATTGCTGCTGTTATAACAACGAAGTTAATTAATCCTGCAGCAATCGTAATACCTACTTTTGCAAATGTTGCAACAAATGGACTACCTACGTTACCTAATTGATCCCATGGATAAACTGTTACAATAACGAAAATTGCACCTATGTAAAAGATTAAAATACGCCAAATTACACCATTAACGGCTTTTTTAATATTTTTCTGTGGATCTTTCGTTTCACCAGCTGTAATACCTATTAATTCAACACCTTGATATGAACCTACAACCATTGATAATGCAAAGAAGAAACCTACGATACCTTTAGGGAAGAAACCACCATGTTCTGTTAAGTTTCCTAATCCTATAGCATTCCCGCCATTTCCAAGTCCAAAGAAGATTAGACCGAAACCAGCTATAATCATTAAAATAATTGTTACAACTTTAATCATTGCAAACCAGAATTCAAATTCACCGAAAGCTTTAACTGACGCTAAATTTGCTGCAGCTAAAGTTACAACTACTATTACCCCTGGTATCCACGTTGGTAAATCTGGCCACCAGTATTGCATATATTGACCAACAGCGATTACTTCACTCATACCTACTACTATCCACTGGAATATGTTACTCCAAGCTGTCACATAACCAGCTACTGGATGTAAATAATCACTCGCATAGTTGGCGAATGATCCTGTAGTTGGATACAAATAAACTAATTCTCCCATTGCTCTCATTACTAAATACAAGAAAAGGCCTGCTACTAAATAAGCGAGTATTGCAGATGGTCCCGACCATTTTATAGTGCTTGAAGCACCCATAAACAAACCAACACCTATTGTTCCACCAAGTGCAATCATCTGTACTTGACGTGAACTCAGACCCCTTTTTAAATGATTGTCTTCCATTCTTTCGTGTCACTCCTCATTAAAACTTTTCAGTTAAGATTTATCTATTTAATTTTATTCAAACTTCATGGGACAATTATACTATAAATAATCAGAAAATAAAGCACTACTAGAAAGCGTTTTCCTTTTTTTATAAAATTATATGTATTTTGTTCATAATATTGTAATTTATTTATAATTAATAAATAGAAAAAAAAACCGAGACATTAATTTAATGTCTCGCTCCTAAAGTTTGTTCTATTGTGATGTTTCTACCAGCACGTGATCCTATAATCATAATGATAATTGAAGTAACAAGCAGTATTCCAAACGACGTATTCCAACTGTTTGTAACATCGTGAAGTATACCGAATAGTAATGGACCAATCGCAGCAAATAAATACCCTACAGACTGTGACATACCTGATAATTTGGCTGCCGTTAAACCATTTTCTGTTCTTAATCCAAAGAATGTATTTACAAGACCAAATGCCAAACCACTGGCAACACCAATCAATATAATACCTAAAAATGCCCAGTTAGGTTGTAACATTAATGTTAATATACCTAATACGAAGAGTAATCCCGTCACAAAAGTAATCAGAACTTGGTTCTTCAATTTTTCAGCAAATATAGGTGTAACAAAAGTTAATGGAATAATGGCTAATTGAAGAATAGATAAATAAATCCCCGCTTCATTAATCGGTGTACCATGACTTAATAAAAATTCAGGTAACCAATTTATCAATGAATAAAATATCATTGACTGACCACCCATTAATAGCGTAATTTGCCATGACAATGGTGATTTCCAAACATTTATATTTGTCGTGGTTTGAGAACTATTAACCGTTTCATGTTTATTTAACTGGAATGACCATGTAATAATACCTATAAACGTTACAATACCTATTAAACTGATTGCTATGTTGTAGTTAAAATGTTTAACAAGTGGTGCTGTAACATATGATGAAACACTTCCAAATATATTCATCACAACTGTGTAATAACCTGTCATGATACCTATACGTAAAGGGAAGTTCATTTTAATAATACCTGGCGTTAACACATTTCCAAACGCAATACCTACACCTATTAATATCGTACCGACATATAACCAAGACACGCCTGTAATCGCTCTTAAAGCAATACCTACACATATTAATATAAGTGCTCCAAAAACTGTACGCTCTAATCCGAATTTGTGGCTAATTTTAGCAGCGAATAGTGAAATAACCGCAAATGAAAGTAACGGAATAATCGTAATTAAACTGACAGATGTATTGGATAAATTTAAAGTATCTCTAATTGAAGGTAGCGCAATCCCTACTGAAGTAATAGGTGCTCTTAAACTTGCTCCAATTAATAAGATGCCAATAAATAATATTAAACTTTGTTTTTTATTTCTATTTATATGATCCATCTTTTTATTATCTCCTTAAACTGAATTTCTGTTATACTGTTCTTAACGTTCGTTATAAAGAACACATTATATTGTACATCGCGTTCGTTATAAAGTAAATAGGAGTGTTTATATTTATGAAAGATATCCATACAATTGTTGCGCATAATTTATCACAGTACCGAATATCGCAACAATTAAGCCTAAGTACAGTATCTAAATTGACAGGCGTTAGTAAAACAATGCTCAATCAAATTGAGAATGGACAATCTAATCCTACCATTACAACTTTATGGAAAATAGCAAATGGCTTACATTTACCTATATCCGATTTAATTTCTAACAAAGAAGATAACATTAATTGCGTGTCTAAATCAGACATCACACCTATATATAACGATAATCAATCCGTCACAATATACCCATATTTCCCATTTAATATAGATAAAAATTTTGAAATGTTTAATATGATTTTACTCAGTGGAGCTGAAATGATATCAGAAGGACATCACAATGGATCTGAAGAATATATCATTGTTCATAGTGGCATACTTGAAGTCGATATCAATGGCGTTAAACACACAGTTCGTCAAGATGATGCTATCCGTTTTGAATCTGACGTAACACATACTTATCGTAATATCGGTAAAGAGGATGTTCATTTAACAGCAACTATACAATATCAACAACATAAATAAAGGATTGGGATAAATTTTTATCCCAATCCTTTTTACTTATCATTTAATATGTCATCCATTGTTCTCTGTACACTACCTGCATACATTGAACCAAACTTCACTAAGTGAACCATTAATAAGTATAGTTCATAAAATTTAATTCTTTCATTTGCACCCTTACTTAATGGTAATGCTTCATCATAAGCTTTATAAAAGGCTTCCGTGAAACCACCAAAGACTCTTGTTGCTCCTAAATCAAATTCACGATCTCCGTATAATGGAGAAGGATCAAATAATGCAGGTTCCCCGTTAGATAAGAACATATAATTGCCTGCCCACAAGTCTCCATGTAGTAATGAAGGTTTGCTTTTATGTTCTGTATAGGCTTCAATAATGACTGTACGTACTTGTTCAAATTGTTGAAGTTCGTCCTTGGACCAAAGTCCTCGCCTTACAATTTCGTCTCTCAGTTGATCTAAGCGTTGCTCGACAAATATATTAATCCATGTATCTTTCCAACCATTTTCGAACGTAATATCACTACCATGATAAGGTAAATGAAATCCAAATTTACCATCCTGTTGATAATGACTATGCAATTTCGCTACAAGTTTGCCGAGTTCACTTTGGCTACCTCGACGACCTTCTTCAAGATAACTCAATATTAAATATGCATCTCCGTTAATTTGACCATAACCTTTAACAACAGGTGCCGTAACGCCCGCTTCTTCAAATGCTTCTAATCCAGCAATTTCTGCAGCATAAAAATCTTCGCTTCTATTATGTTGAACAAGTAGAAAATCCGTTCCACTTTGCCTTTCAATTCTATATGCTTCATTCACATCTCCACCACTAACTGGTATGAGTTCTTTAATATCATCTATAGGTAATTGTGATTGCCAATCTTTATTCATGACGATCCCTCCTATGTGTTATTGTATTAAAAATTAATCAAACTTCAAAACAACAGCAATTTTATTATTATGTACCCTACTCAAAGTTTAATGATTCGAACTTATAAATCATCTGTAAAATCAACTCGCCATTTTTCGTAAGATGATAATAGATGTTCGGGGGCATAATCTCTTCAGTTCTAATATTTATAAGATTATTTTGCTTCAACAATTCTAGAGATGCTTTAATAATTTGATCATCCACTTTATCAAACACTGAAAGTAATGCTTTTTCTTCTCTTTCACAATCACTCATATAATTTAATAACTGAATACCGTAATTTTGAATAAGATGATTTATATTTTGTTTGATTTTCATTTCATTAATTGAAGTCACTTAGATAGCCCCATTTCATATTAAGTATATTGAAACATAAATATGCTAGCTTTTTAAATTATTTTTATACGTTTTGACAATTTGTTGTTTCGCATCTTTATCTGCTTCGAAATACCAAATACCATCATTCTCTATTTGATTCACACCATCGATAGATATCTTCTCAAAATGTTCTGTTGCACTTTTATAGTCAGTAATTAGTTTTCTTGTGTCATTTAAATTAAAGCTTGTTGTAATGTTATCTTGAGCAACATTCATCAACTCGTTGAAATTATTGACATTTAAATTATTTTTAAGCTTTTTACTTGTTGCTTCTATTACAATACGTTGTCTTTCTTGTCTTCCTTCATCATCTCCAGCACCCGCTTCTTTACGACTTCGTACAAAGTCTAATGCTTCTTGACCATTTAATTTCACTTTCTCTCCAGCTTTAAATTTTGTACCGTTAAAAGTAAATGATTTATTACTTTTAACATTTACACCGTCTAGGGCATCGATTGTCTTTTTAAAGCCATCCATATCTACTGTTATATACCCATCTATCGGTATATTGAATTCATTTTTTAATGTTTGTACTGCTGTTTTTGAGCCACCGTATGCATATGCATGTGCGACTTTATCATGACTACTATATCCAGGAATATTTACTGCCATATCACGTGGAACACTAACGAGTTTCGTTGTTTTAGTTTTAGGATTTATTGAAGCTAACATAATTGAATCCGTTCGTTCACCTATATTTTCAGATTCTCTTTCTTTGTTAGAATCTACACCAAAAATCGCGATAGAAATCGGCTTATTGTTTTTAATTTTTTCTTTCACGTGTTTTGTATCTTGTTTATTAATCGGTTGATAAACTTTGTTATTTATATTAATCACTTTTACTGTTACAAATATACCAGCAATTAAGACGAGAGCTGCAATTATAATTGTTACTTTACCTTTTCTTGTTAGCTTCATAGTCACACTCCTATTTTTTATTTATAATTACCATGATAGCACTTTTAAGTAGAATACTAAATGATATTTAGGTAGTCCTAAAGTCCTATTGTCTAAAATTATTTTTATATTTACAATAGAAAAAAGTCTAAATATTTACGTTCAAAGGAGCTTTACGCACAATGAAGAAAGATTCCAAGCTCATTATTTGTTATGCTATTTTATTAATTTTAATCGTGTCATTGATTTTTACAAATTATATAAATCCTATTGATCAGTATGTCTATCAATTTATTCAAACCGAAACATTAGCATTTAGATTACATAATTACTTATCGATTATTTCATTTTTATTTTCACCTTTACATAGTGGTATATTAATATGCATATTATTAATTGGATTATACTTTTATAATAGAAGAAATTTGCTTCAGTATTTCATCTTCTCTTTCTCATCACTATTTATCGGAACAGCGTTAAAGTATATTATTCAACGACCAAGACCATCTGATTTAATTGATGGATACAGCTTTCCAAGCATGCATACACTAACGTTATTTGTAGCTATTTTTCTAATACTTGCGTTATACAATCATGTAACGGTCAAATGGATTACTGCTATATTAATTTTATCTATGATGTGTTCAAGAATTTATTTAAGTGCACACTTCTTTTCTGATACTGTCGCAAGTCTAATCATTGTTCATTTAGTTTACTTAAGCGTTACTAAATTTATGCATCAGTCCTCGCGCTTGTAAATTTCACCTCCTTTATTTTATGCTATGATAAAAATAAAGGAGGATTTTTTATGAGATATAATACTTTTAATCAACCAATTGGTGATGAAATCGAATCATTTAAAGAACCAAATATGCCTAGTATTGATATGATTGAAGGTAAGTACAGTAAACTTGAACATTTAAATGAAAGTCATATCGATCAGTTATTTGCTTTATTATGTTCATCAGAAAATGATGCAAACTGGACTTATTTACCTCATGAACCAATTCATGATAAAGCTTCATTTACTCTATTAATCGAAGAAAGAATTATTTCTAAAGATCCTTATTTCTTTGCGATTGTCGACAAAGAAACACATCAAGCATTAGGAATAATGTCACTTTTAAGAATTAATCCTAAAGCTTCAACGATAGAAGTTGGCCACATTCATTATTCATCACTACTAAAAAGAACGCGAATTGCTACTGAAGTACAATATTTACTTGCTCAATACGTTTTTGAAACTTTAAAATATAGACGTTATGAATGGAAATGTGATAGTTATAATGCACCTTCAAAACACGCTGCCGAAAGACTTGGTTTCAAATATGAAGGTACTTTTCGACAAGCACTCGTATATAAAGGAAGAAACCGCGATACAAATTGGTTCTCTATCATAGATAAAGAATGGCCATCTATCAAAAAACATTATGAAGAATGGCTAGATGAAAGTAATTTTAACCATGATGGTACACAAATCAATAAACTCTCAATGAACTAAATGTTTATATTTATCACGATGGGTATAATAAGTAAAAAGGATTGAGGAGATGAAGAAATGAATAATCAAAGAATTGTTCCGCATTTATGGTTCGATAATGAAGCGCAAGAAGCCGTCGATTATTATATGCAAACTTTTCCAGAATCAGAAATCATTTCAGATGTAACGTTTACAGATACACCATCCGGAGATGCAAAACAGCTCACTTTTAATATTTTTGGTTATAAATTTATGGCAATCAATGCGGGTCCTTATTTCACAAAAAATCCTTCCATATCATTTACAGTTCTTTTCAATCAATCTGAAGCAGCATTGCTCGACAAAGTTTGGACTGCACTTGCACACAACGGGAAAATTATGATGGAACTTGATACTTATGACTTTAGTGAAAAATATGGCTGGTTGGAAGATCAGTTTGGTGTTTCATGGCAACTCCTCATTACAGATCAACCATTCGACGATCGTATTAGACCGTCATTTATGTTCATTAATAATAATGTAGGTAGAGCTGAAGAAGCGATTAACTACTACACAAGCGTATTTAAAAATAGTGGTGATATTAGTAAATTTTATTATCCAGAAGGCATGGATCCAGACAAGCCAGATACACTCGCTCATGCCGAATTCAAATTAGAAGACCAATATTTTGTCGCACTTGATAGCGCACATAAACACGAATTCAACTTAAATGAAGGTATTTCGTTAATGCTATTTTTAGAAGACCAACAAGAAATTGATTATTATTGGGATAAATTATCTACTGTACCAGAAGCAGAACAATGCGGATGGGTTAAAGATCAATTCGGTGTCTCTTGGCAAATTGTCCCTAAAATCATGGACCAAATGGCAGAAGAAGGTACACCAGAACAAATCAGTAACGTTACAAAAGCATTTCTTAAAATGAAGAAATTCGATGTAGAAACTTTAATAAAAGCCTATGAAGGCAAATAATAGTATTAAAAAGACAGAAGCGTTGTGCACGCTTCTGTCTTAATTATTTATTTAATCGGTACTGGCCATGTTTCTAAATGTTCAGCCATATCCCAGAACATATATTCATAGTAGCTTGTTTTAACGATAATGTCTTCTAAGCGTTGTAATTCTGCTTCAGTCTTACCTTCTGCAACTTGATCCATCAACTGTATACAATCTTCCTTGTACTGACTAAATTCGTCTGAAGCATACATATTGATCCATTCTCCATATAAAGGATGGTCTGATGCTCCTTCAATTTCAACTAATTTTAACCCTATATAATTATAACTCCAAGTACATGTCAAAATAGCTGCAATAACATTCTCTATACCACCTTGTTGTGCCATATTCAACATATAACTCGTATAGCCAACAGTCGTTTGAGCAGGTTCTGTCTCTTCTAATTCCGCTTCTGTAATACCAAATTGCTTAGCATAACCTCGATGTAATGACATTTCAGTATTTAATGTACCATTCGCTAAATCAGCATAAGTCGCCATCATTTTTAAGTCAGTTGATTTAGCTGCACCGATTGAAAATAGTCTCGCATATTCTATTAAATATATATAATCTTGTTTCAACCAATGTTTAAATTTATCTTGATCTAACGTGCCATCACCTAATCCTATAATAAAAGGATGTTCCATATAAGATTGCCATATGGGTTCAACTCTATTGAATACTCTATCTGTAAATTTCATTTATAAATCCTCCTTAATAATAAAAACGTCTGGGACATAATATAGATACCCAGACTTATTATATATATATTGGCAGTAGATGACTGAATTGAAATGCGCTTGTACCAAGCTTTTTCAACTCTAGTCATCCTTGCCGGGGTGGGACTACGAAATCTTTTTATATAAATTAGATTTCTGTCCCGCTCCCCAGTGGTTTAAAATTATTTAATTTCTATACTCTTTCAACATATCTGTTTTATCATGGGATTGCAAATAAAATTACATGCAACTTTTATTACATGATTCTAAATAAGCTTTTGCCTGTTTATTCACTTCTTTAAAATCTATACCTTGCTTCATAGCTGCAAACACACAACCACAATAGCATTGTCTAAAAATTTCATACTCATTGCACATTTTAATCGATCTTTCATACCCCTTGTTCTTCTTAAAATCACTCGGTAAATAGTAAACATGATATAAATCTTGAACATCCATACCAAGTTCATTTATCAATTGTGCATTTTTCTTAGGTGATAACGTTAACGCACTTGCGAAATAATCATATCCAAGATCAGCTGCCGCTTCTGCAACGAGTTCTAAACGCATTTCGAAACAAGCCGTACATCTTAGCCCACCTTCATTTTCATCAGCTAAATCTTTACTTTTAACCATTTTCATAAATTCATGAGGTTCATAAGCCGCTTCAATATATTTAACATTTGAATTTGTACGCTCATTAAACTGTTCAACAAACGTTTCTTGAACTTTAGCCCTACGCTCATATTCACTTTTCGGATGAATATTTGGATTAGCAAAATAAATCGCAACATCTGCATATTGTGTTAATAACTCTAACGTATAAGTACTACAAGGTGCACAACAACTATGAATTAAAATAGAAGGTCTTGTTTCAGAACGTTCCCATTCAGAAATCATTTTACGCATAACCTTATCATAATTAATCTTTTGATTTTTCATCTTAGCAATAATACCATCAGCTGAAATCACCATATCCCTAACCATTCCTTTATACAAAAATTGTCATTTTTACAATATTTTATAACATACAAAAGATGATAGCAATATGATGATGACAGATAGTGAGGGGATTTATTTATCCTTTAAAAACTTTCTGATATTGTACATATCCAGATAAGTAATGTTCAATGTCATCAATTCTTACTCTATAGCCATGGTGTTTAATAAAGAATGAATGAAGTATCCTTGAAGGATTCTTAAAATACATCGCAACTTCTGGATAGAAAAACCCTGTTCTTTGATAATCTGCACGTTTATGAATGGTAGCTATAAATTTCTTTTCATCTAAATGTTGTTCTACTAAAGATTCATAACCTGATTCTTTAGCATATTCAACTAAGTGATATGTAGCCATCAACATTTCTAAAAATGTTGGGAAAGTTGTTTCTCTTTGGTACATATAATCTAAATAGCTAGACACATTCTGTATACCGAATTTAAAATATTTTTCTTGTGGATCGATTTGTACAAGTTCATTCGTACAATAACCTAACCAATGATCGTGATACTTCCAATAATCTTTTTGAATAAAACGTTCAAATAGATTTTTAACGATATTTAACCATTTTTCATTATGATCTATTTGGTATAACCTTAATAAAGCTAATGCTGCTTCTCCATCGTAATATATAATTCTATATTGTTCCTTTACAGTTAATTCAGGGTAGTTAATAACATGTACTGTTTTAGCATCTTCGCCTATCATCGTTTCAATACCACGTGCCACTTTTTGAGCAGCTTCAAGATATTCTTTTTTATTTGGATTATGTTTTAAATATTCACAAATTGCGAATATAAACGCAGCATTCTGACCTAATTTAATTTCATTTACATTTTTAGTATCGTCAAATATATGACCTAAGCCATCTGTTTCATATAAATAATGATTGATTAAATAATCTATAGCTTTTTCTGCAATTGTGATATCTTCATTTAAATATGTTAAGCCTTCTATTAAAGCATATGTTGATGATGAATGTCTTAAGTTATTGTAAAATGCTATGTTTTTATCGAAATGTGGAAAATACCCGTAATGGTACTTGCCATCTTCACCAATTTCATTACTTAAATAATGTGTACTATGTTCAATCATCATATCGATTTCACTACTTAAGTTGTCTATTTCTCTTAGACCTTTTGTGTAACCTCGCTCATCAAGAGCATACACATCATTATCCTCTATAATATAACCTTTTGTATAAAATTTTCGTACACGTTCACCTTCGTATTGTTGATGACTATAACGTACTTTAATACCTTTATACTTTTTCAAATAATTATTAATATTGTCTTCAGATAAAATGAATGATTTTTTATCTTTTGATAGTCTAACAAAAGCATTTGCATTAATTTCATCTGATAAAAAAGCATATTCCCAATTGTCATCTAATGCTATTCCGTAATCAATATAGTTTCTTCTTGTATTGATTAAATCGTCTTTTAATATATCAAAATCTATCACTTCTTCTTCTATAACAAAATCAAGCTTTACCCAGTTAGCGCTCTTTCCAGTTTTCTTTCGAAATTCTTGCGCTAACTTCAAAATATTTATTTTAATATTATTTTGAGTCTTAAAAACTCTTACGATTGCCTTTTGGTACTGATTGCCTATACTTACAAAGCTAACATCATGTTTAGGATATGTTTTATGCATCTCAAGAATTCTATCTATATCTTTACTTAAATTCATATTTAATCCCCCATTATTTGTGCTTTTATACTATTATAGCAATTCTATTCAATAACCTTTAAATATTTTTATATTATTTATCACTGCTGTCTGAAGTATAAATTAACGTATAATCACCTTTATTAATAATTCCGTGTTTGTATTGATCTCCGAAAACAAATTTATGATCGTTACTTAATAAAATATCTTTATGTTTAATATATAAGTTGTATAAATCATAAACAGTGAAGGATTGTCTTTCTTTTTTTCTATACCTACCTGTTAAATTAACGACTGCAGATTTTGACAAATTATAATTATGAACAAATTCATTTATAACCTTCAATCTATCCTTTTCTTTATCAAATAATAAATCTGACAGTTGATAAATTAGTGAAGGATGAGGAGAATCAGACATCGCATTAATAACATTATTCACTGAAAATGATGCACCTTCTAAGTAACGCCCTTTATTAGTTGGCCATTTTTTTAATTGTACATTTTTATTCTCAATATTTTTACCTTTTGCATAGATGTAATAAAGTACTGACGCTATTCCACTTATTGTTGAAGAATTTTCAGCATTGTATGTTTCGACTATTTGATCAGTTTTATTTGAAATTTTTAGATATGCGTATTGATTGAACTTCTTACCTGTAGGATAATCATTCTCTGACAAATCTGTATTAAATTTTTTAAGTTCTATAGGTAACTTTTGAGCAATTTTAGGAAACTGAGTATCAGTAACTGATGATTTTAGTAAAATCAATGAATCTTTGTTAGCCATGTATAATAAATCTTTCAACAATAAATCAGGATCGTTATACCACGTTATATTTTTATTCTTTGTATTATTTACAATTACTCTCGTTTCATCATCTAAACATAATACATAATCTGCTTTCGACTCTTCGATATATTTAATTAACTTTTTATGGATTTCTTTTGATTGAGCACCTAAGTCACTTATTTTACCAATAGCTATTATTTTATTACCTGAGAAATACTTACATTGACTGTTAAAAGCTTCAATTGCATTAATCATTGCTGGTAATGACGCATTGTGTGTATCATCAATCAAAGTAATTGTATTATTCTGTGATTCTACCTCTTTTATTTCAAGTACTTTTTTGAATGATTTAAATTCTTTTAAATGGTTTAAACAACTTGATAAATCTACTTTTAAATTCATTAAACACAGAACTACTGCTAATGAATTTTCAATCATTCCTAAACTTAAAGATGATAATTCATAATTAATGTTCTCTTCTTTAACTTTTAATTTAATATCTGCGTAACCTTTCTTAATTGAGTATCCTAAAATTTCTATAGTTCCTTTATTCTGCTCCAGATCATAAGTCATGATATTATCTGTTGCTTTCTGTGCATTTTCTATTAAAATATCTGAATGCATTGTACCTTGATTAATGATTGCTATACCTGACTCCTTCAATCCATAAAAGATTCTACTTTTAAAGTTTGCTATATCAACCTCACTACCTATAGTCGATAAATGCGCAGAACCTATTCCCGTTACAATAGCTATATCTGGTTTTAATATTAATGAAAAATTGCCTCTATTATTTAAAGCATTTAACGAAACTTCAAATATTGCAAAATCAGGATTACTTGCCAATTTGCACATTTGCAATAAAACAGCACTTCTCGTATTACTATTAGCTCTATTTTCTAATACTTTATAATTTTTCAAAGCTTGCGCAACCATAAGCCTTGTAGAACTTTTACCCATTGATCCTGTAATAGCTACAATCGGATTCTTATAATTTTCTCTTATTGTTACAGCCAAAGTTTTGAGTGCTTCAATACTATTTTCAACTATGATTTGAGGAATTTTGAAATTGAGTCCCTCTATGTATTCTTCGGTTATGATAAGACCGATATTTTTAATGTTTTTATTAATTTGTTTATTCCCATCTGTTAATTTACTTTTTCTTCCAAGAAACTTTGACCAAGAATTTGAACTAATTGAAAAGAAAGCTGTTTCTGTATTATTTAAATGGATAGCTTGATATTCAAAATTAGTAATAATTTGTTCTTCTTTACCTGAAGGATCTAGTATAGGTGAATTAAGAATATTAGAAATTTCTTTTATTGTGTATTTCATTAAATAAACGCCCCTAAATATTAATAGATAATAGCAATCATAGGTTTAGATTATATGTAACTATAAATTCAATTGTTATAAAAAATTGAGGCCAGGACAAACTATGTTGTCCTAGCCATAATCAAGATTCAGCAATCATTATTCTTTCTTTTTATATCTTCTTCTACTGAATAAGATAATCGATCCCAATCCTGCTAATAATGTTGCAAATAAAGTACCATTGTTAGATTTTTCTTCTCCCGTATCCGGTAATTTATCATCATTTTTCTCGTTATCAGTAACTTGACTTTCTGAGTCAGTACTTGTAACAGAAGTAGAAACATTACTATTAGCCGAATTAACATTTCTTAGATCTTGGCTATATTCATTATTGTTTGTAGCTAAACCAGAATCTCCATCTAAGTCACTAACATCAACTAAGTTATCATTTGCATCTGAATCATAACCACTGCCAGCGTCATTATCGACATTAGAAGTTGCCTCCGAATCACTGTCGGCGCCTGAACCACTTTTGGCATCCGAGTCACTGTCTGCGTCCAAGTCACTATCGGCATCTGAATCACTGTCGGCATCAGAATCGCTGTCCGCATCTGAGTCGCTATCTGAATCTGAGTCGCTATCTGCGTCTGAGTCACTGTCTGCATCGGAATCACTATCTGAGTCAGAATCACTGTCTGCGTCGGAATCACTGTCTGAGTCTGAGTCACTATCTGAGTCAGAATCACTGTCTGCGTCGGAGTCAGAATCCGCATCCGAATCACTGTCGGCATCCGAGTCAGAGTCTGCATCTGCGTCAGCATCAGCATCGGCGTCAGCATCGGCGTCAGCATCAGCATCGGCGTCAGCATCGGCGTCAGCATCAGCATCGGCGTCAGCATCGGCATCGGCGTCAGCATCAGCATCAGCATCAGCATCGGCATCGGCG
>NZ_JAJNHW010000005.1:0-144869 GCF_022386695.1 Mammaliicoccus sp. D-M19
TTCCAAACAAAGTTGAATCTGATCCTACTTCTGATAAAGTAACGGATAAAGATGGCGACGGTAAACCTGATATCTCTACTCCGAAGGATACGGATGGCGATGGCATACCTGATAACCAAGATAACGACATCGATGGTGATGGCGTAAGTAACGAAGATGAAAAACTTATCGGTACTGATCCAACTAACCCTGATACCGACGGTAATGGTGTAAACGATGGGGACGAAGATTACGATAGTGACGGTATTCCGAATAAAGATGAATCTGATCCTAAATCTAATACACCAACGGATAAAGATGGTGACGGTAAGCCAGATATTACAACTCCGAAGGATTCAAACTCAGATAGCGATTCTGGTTCTAACTCAGACAGCAGTTCTGATAGTCAATCTGATAATGATTCTGATTCAGACACTAACAGTGGTTCTAACTCTGATACTGACAGTAATTCTGATTTAGACTCGAACTCTGATTCAAATAGCGATTCTGGTTCTAACTCAGACAGCAGCTCTGATAGTCAATCTGATAAAGATTTTGATTCAAATGCTAACAGCGGTTCTGACTCTGATACTGACAGTAATTCTGATTTAGACTCGAACTCTGATTCAAATAGCGATTCTGGTTCTAACACTGACAGCAGTTCTGATAGTAACTCTACTTCAGATGACAACAGTACATCTGACCCAGACTCTAATTCAGTTTCTGATTCAAACAGTACTTCTGATAGTGACAGTAACTCAAGCTCAACTTCAGATGGTAACACTGATAATAGTTCCGACTCTAACAGTACTTCAAATTCTAGCTCTGATTCTGATTCAGACAAAGATACTGATGGAGATGGAATCCCAGATAAAGATGACAACGACATCGATGGTGATGGTGTAAGCAATAAAGATGAAGAATTAATTGGTACTGATCCAACGAATCCAGATACAGATGGTAATGGGGTAAATGATGGTGACGAAGATTACGATAGTGACGGTATTCCGAATAAGGATGAATCTGATCCTAAGTCTAATACACCAACAGATAAAGACGGTGACGGTAAACCTGATATTACTACACCTAGTCAAGCTGCATCAAATGATCCTGGATATGGTAAAGATTCAACTTCAGTTAAACCTGGTACTGAGGCTAAAATACCTCAATCTGGTGATAAAGAATTACCACCTGGTACGAAGTTCGATGTTCCAGCTGACGAAGTTCCAAGTGGTTGGACTGTAACTGTAGATCCTAATACTGGTGACATTACTGTTGTTCCACCGAAGGATGTAACACCTGGTACTCAAGTTGATATTCCAGTAACGGTTACTTACCCTGATGGTTCTTCTGAAGTTACTTCAGCTAAAGTTGTTGTTGAAAAATCTGCTGACAAACCTGCTGGTAAGACTAACGCTGATGACAACACACCTGGATATGGTTCTAAAGATCAAGGTCCAACTCCAGTTAAACCTGGTACTGAGGCTAAAATACCTCAATCTGGGGATAAAGAATTACCACCTGGTACGAAGTTCGATGTTCCTGCAGACAAAGTTCCAAGTGGTTGGACTGTAACTGTAGATCCTAATACTGGTGATTTAACAATCGTTCCACCGAAGGATGTAACACCTGGTACTCAAGTTGATATTCCAGTAACTGTTACTTACCCTGATGGTTCTACTGAAGTTACTTCAGCTAAAGTTGTTGTTGAAAAACCTGCTGACAAACCTGCTGGTAAGACTCAAGCTGACGACAATTCACCTGGATATGGTTCTAAGAATCAAGGTCCTATAACAGTTAAACCTGGTACATCTACTCATATCCCACAATCTGGTGATAAAGAATTACCACCTGGTACGAAGTTTGAAGTACCTTCAGACAAAGTTCCAAGTGGATGGACTGTAACTGTAAATCCTAATACTGGTGACATCACAGTAATTCCATCTAAGGATGTAACACCTGGTACAAAAGTTGATATCCCAGTAACTGTTACTTACCCTGATGGTTCTAAACAAACTGTAACTGTTGGTGTAGTAGTTGAAAAAGCTTCTGATAGCACAGATGCTGGTTCTAATAATATGAATGGTATGGATAGCAAAGCTGCTGATCATGCTGGACATATGGCACAAACTGAACAACAACAAAACACTAACGGTACAGAAAGTTCTAAAGCTAACATGATGAATAAAGGAAACAATACTCAAGCAAATGTATTACCAGACACTGGTGAAACACCTGCTGAAAATGCTACTTTATTCGGAAGCTTATTCGCAGGACTTGGCTCATTATTCTTATTTGGTCGTCGTAAAAAAGAAGAAGAACAATAAAATATAATGAGTAATGAGGGTCTGGAACTTTAATGTTCCAGACTCTTCATTTTTAATTTTAATTAAATGATCATTTTTATATTTGTCTATACATATTTGAATACAGATTGAAAAAAGGTTTATATACATATATTGAAGTTGAAAGGAATGAAAGCACGTGAATATTAAAGAGCAAATCAAGCGTATAATAAATGATCATTCAGATTATGAAAGATTATTTATAAGTATTGGCTATCCTAAAGTTAAAGCCGTTGTTAAAAGCTTTAAATTATCGAACAAGAACCAAATGATTAAATTTATAGAAACATATCGTAAGAAGAGTGGTAAAGCACCTAAATGGATTAAAATTGATATTGTGACATCTGTTGAAGACATTCCATTTGATAAATTAAAAGAAGATTTGATCCATACAACTAGAAATCATGTTGAGTATGGTTTTACATTAGATTACAACTGGAACCTTGCATTTTTACCAGAAGAAATAAATAGCAATGCTTTTATTAGACCTACAAATGAGAAAGGGATATTCATACTTTCTGAGAAAAATATCAATCATTATTTAAGAAAGTATAAGAAGAATTACAATTTATATTTACACAAAGATTATGCAGGCAAAGTAGTTCAGAAATTCTATACAAAGAGTTTCTATATTGAAGATGAACAGGTTATAAATTTAGAACAAGAAGGCTATAAGAAAGGGTTAAGACCAGTAGATAATCTTCCAGTTGAAATTGATCGTATGATTCAAACGAATACAGATTATTTGATGAATATTATACAAGATAATGGTAAGTATCATTATGGCTATTTTCCACACTTTGATATCAATATCAACGCTTATAACAACCTATGTCATAGTTCAACAACATATGCGTTTATTAAATCATTATCTTATTTGAAGAAGAATGTGAGTATTGCTAAGAAACCAATAGATTACATTATTAAACATTATTTATATAAACACGAAGGTGCAACATATGTATTTGATGATACAAACTATATAAATGAAATTAAATTAGGTCAAAATGCTGCATTTATACTAGCTGTATGTGGTTATATACAATACGGTCGTTCGAATAAGAAGTATTTAAAAGCAGCTCAAAATGTTGCGAAAGGCTTAGTAAACATGATTGATGAGAATGGGGAAACAACCCATGTGTTAAACTATCCAGATTTAACAGTTAAAGATTCATTTAGAGTGATTTATTACGAAGGTCAAGCAGCACTAGCGTTATTAAAATTATATCAACTTGATCAAAAGGAAGAATGGTTAAATGTTGCAAAATTACTTTATGAAAAATTTATTCGAAAATCATATTGGAAACACCATGACTATTGGTTAAGTTATAGTACAGAAGTATTGATTCAAGTAGAACCAGAAGAAAAATATTATCAATTTGCTTTTCAAAATTTAGGAGAACATTTGAATAGCGTACAACAACGTCAATCTACAGATCCATTATTACTAGGCATGTTAATGGCTACATATAATATAGTAGAAAGTGCGAAACAACGTGACAAAACTGACTTGGTTGAACAATTTATAGACGTTGATCTATTGATAGATACGATTCACAGAAGAGCAGATTATATGAGAACAGGTTATTTTTATCCTGAAGTTGCAATGTATTTCCAAAATCCAGAGCGCATATTAGAAGCATTCTATATTAAACATGAAGGTTATCGTGTCGAAATAGATGATATCGAACATTACTTAACAAGTTATGTAGAGTATTTAAAAGTATTCAATCAATAAGAAAATCCTACCTTTTCCATTGTAATGGAGTAGGTAGGATTTTTATTGGATTTGTATGAAATTATTCGCTAATCTTACCATTTCTATACATTGATTTAGCAATGTAACCAAATGGTACGTTAGATAATGTTGTGAGCAGTTTTAAGAAGTATGTCGTAAAGAATATTTCAAATACAACATTGTTCGGTAAGTTACCATAGAACGCAATCAATACAAAAATTGCTGTATCTACAATTGAACTTACAACTGTACTTCCATAAGCTCTTATATAGAAGGTTCTATCTGATGAGAATTTCTTCTTAATTAATGTGAATAGTAATACATCTAAATGTTGACCAATGATATATGCAATGATGGATCCAAGTGCAATTCTTGGTACAATATTAAAGATTGTTTCAAGCGCTTCTTGAGAGATATCTTCCTGTGCAGGAATAAACGCTAAAGAGCACTGTAATAATATAACCATGACGATTACTGAAGAAAATCCAAGCCAAACTGCTTTTCGTGCTTGTTTTCTACCATAGATATCGTTTAATATATCTGTTGCAAGATAAATTGATGCGAACATAACATTTCCAAGTGTTGCACTAACTGAAAAGAGTTCTACTGTTTTAATAACCTGTATATTTGCTATAATAGTACCTATAGCAACCCAAACAAACAGACCAGTCTTCCCAAAAATTCTGTATAGAACGAGCATCAATATAAATGTAACGAAGAAAGTTCCAATACCTATTAATTCATTATACATAACTTTGTTCCTCCTAAATTTTGATATAGCGGGTGTTTAGAAACCGCGATAATCGAACTTATCTATTATACGGCTCAAAGTTATAAAAATCAATAAGCTTTATCGTAAACAATTTGTATGATGAATGTTATAATAACGGTCTAGTAAGGGAGTGACACTCATTTTAGCACAAGAAGAGAAACAAGCAATTAAACAAATAGACCAATTGATGGAAACATACTGTAAAGGGTGTTTATTAAAGACGCACTATAGGGAAACAAAAGGTAAACATCAAGCCCATCAGTATTGTATATCGGAATGTTCTATCGGTATACGCATTAAACAATTAGGTAACAAGTTGCAATAAGGAGGATATTATGGAAATTGTTAGAGTTGAACCGACACCAAGCCCAAATACGATGAAAATCGTTTTATCATTTAAGAAAGAAGATAGGTCTTCAAATACTTATACTGAAGTGAATGATCATAATCCAGAATTCATTAACCGTATTCTTCAATTAGATGGTATTAAATCTGTATTCCATGTTATGGACTTTATCGCTGTAGATAAACGTCCAAAAGAAAACTGGGATACTTTACTTAAAGATGTTACATCAGCCATCTCAGGTTCAGATCAAGAAGGGGACTTTGCTGAAAATCAAGTAAATGAACATTTCGGTGAAGTAAAAGCTGAAGTCTTAAAGTTTAAAGGTATACCTTATCAAATTAAATTAACAACTCAAGAAGAAGAAAAACGTAAACAACTTCCTGAAATTTATATTGATAGTATGCTAAAAGCAACGAAAGACTCAGATAACGTTGTCTTTTTAAGAAAATGGGAAGATTTAGGTGTACGTTACGGCGAAGTAGAGGAAGTATTAGCAACCGTTCAAGAAGAAATATTAGCTTTGTACCCTAAAGAGAAATTAGAGGCTTTAGTTGAAGAAGCTTTAACAAGTGACATTACCATTCCTGAAAAGCAATTTGTACATGTTGATAAAGAAACGTTTGAAGAAGAAGAGGATTGGAAAGTAAAATTAAGAATGTTAAATGACTTTCCAACACCAACAGAAGACGATTATCCATTATTAGATGTCGCGTTAAATGATGAAAAGCCTCAAGTACGTAGAATGGCAATCGTGTTATTAGGTATGATTGAATCAAAAGAAACATTACCTTATTTATATAAAGGTATGAAAGATAAAGTTGTTTCTGTTAGAAGAACAGCTGGTGACTGTCTAAGTGATTTAGGTTTTAAAGAAGCGTTACCAGTAATGATAGAAGCTTTAGAAGACCCTCAGAAAATTGTAAGATGGCGTGCAGCTATGTTTATATTTGATGAAGGTGATGAAACTGCATTAGAAGCATTGAAAAAAAGACAAGACGATCCAGCATTCGATGTTAAATTGCAAGTACAAATGGCAATTGAAAGAATCGAAAATGGTGAAGAAGCATTAGGTTCTGTTTGGAAACAAATGGCTAATAGAAAGAAAGAGGGATAAAATATGAATGCATATGAACAATACATGAAAGAACTCGCTCAACCAATGAGAAGTGAATTAACTGGACAAGGCTTTGAAAGTTTAGAATCAGCAGAGTCAGTTAAAGAATATATGGAGAACGCACAACCGAATGAAACAACATTTATCGTCGTAAACTCTGTATGTGGATGTGCAGCTGGTTTAGCACGTCCTGCAGCTGTTACAGTATCCCAACAAAATGATAAAAAACCTTCTAGAATTGCTACAGTATTTGCTGGACAAGATAAAGAAGCAACTGAAACAATGAGAGAATATATCGCACAAGTACCATCAAGTCCATCTATGGCATTATTTAAAGGTAATGAGCTTAAATACTTCATGCCACGTGAACATATTGAAGGAAGAGATATTCAAGAAATCTGTTTGGATATTAAAGACGCTTTTGATGAATACTGTGACTAATATTCGTATCACAACTGCCGTTAAAACTAATGCATCTCTCTACAAACAAGTAGAAGATGCATTTTCTGTGTTATCTCAATTAGAATCCATACAGAATGTTCAAATCATAAAGCGAAGAAAATTAACGATTAATCAATTGTTTCAACGAGATACGACACCATTAATTGTATTTGAAAGTAGTGGACCTAAACTATATTTCACGCCAGATACACCAATATATTTTCATTTAGATACTGTCAAAGTTAAATTGCATATGATGAAACAACATAAGATGCCCGTACTAATTGAAATGTTAGATGAAATAACAACAGACTTTAAAACATTTAATTTCATAGATGGCACAATGGGATTTGGGCGAGATACTTATTTAATATTAAAGCATTATCAACAAGCAAATGTATATGCAATAGAACAAAATCCACTTATCCATTATGTTATTTCTGAAGGTATGAAACGCTATTTAACTGATGATGAATTAAGACGAATCCATTATATAAATGATGATTATCACAATTGGATCAAACAACATCCCGAATTGATCGACATCTTATATTTAGATCATATGTTTGAACAGACACTTGATGAAGACGATAGAATGGGGGAACTTTCACGCAATATTGAAATACCTTCAGAAATCAAAAGTGTATCTCACTTCAAATATTTAATCGTAAAAGCACATTATAAAAGCGAGATTTTCAAACAGTTTAATACGATACAATGTATTAGGAAAAGTACTAAAACACATTATGGACTGAAAATAAATCAAGATTATAAATATGAGTGATGGTGGAGAATAATATAAGAAAGTCTTCGTGCGCTATGGCCTGTTTTAGTGCCTAGTCGCACGGTATCTTTGAGTCTTCGTGCGCTATGGCCTGTTTTAGTGCCTAGTCGCACGATATCTTTGAGTCTTCGTGCGCTACTGCCTGTTTTGGTACCTAGCCGCACGATATCTTTGAGTCTTCGTGCGCTACTGCCTATTTTCGTACCTAGTCGCACGATATCTTTGGGGCTTCGTGCGCTTACATTCTTAATTTAAACATCACTTAATTCTATACCATTATATACAAAAACTGGGACAATCTCTTGTCCCAGTTTTTGTATATTACCCCTTATTTATACTATTCTGTAATGCACATACTGATCATATAGCATAATAATAAGAAAAAGCCTAAAGTAGCAAAAATTTCATTCATTGAAATAGCCTCCTTCGTTTTGTTAGCACTTTGTTCATTTATAACCATTATACCTAATAATCTGGAAATTTTCTATATTATATCAGTAGTAAATTATCGCTAATTTCGTTAATATAGTAACAGGAGAATATTAAAAAGAGGTGCTCAAATGAATAACTTTGATAAAGCGTATCACGATTTATGTAAAAGGGTATTAGAAGAAGGCGAGAATAAGGACGATAGAACGGGTACGGGTACGATTTCTATATTTGGTCACCAAATGAGATTTGATTTATCTGAAGGTTTTCCGTTATTAACAACTAAAAAGGTTTCTTTTAAATTAATTGCAACAGAGCTTTTATGGTTTATTAAAGGCGATACAAATATAAGGTATTTATTACAATATAAGAATAACATATGGAACGAATGGGCTTTTAAAAAATGGATTGAAAGTAATGACTATGATGGTCCTGATATGACAGACTTTGGTCGTCGCTCTTTAGTAGATGATGAATTTAATGAACAATATAAAGCACAACTTGCGATATTCAAAGATAAGATTCTGAATGACGATGATTTTATGATAAAATACGGTGACTTAGGCAATGTTTATGGTAAACAATGGAGAGATTGGAAGGATCAAGATGGTAAACGATTTGACCAACTTAAGACTTTAATTGAAAATATTAAACAAAATCCTAATTCAAGACGCCATATTATTTCTGCTTGGAATCCAACTGAAATAGATACAATGGCATTACCACCATGTCATACATTATTCCAATTTTATGTAAAAGACGGAAAATTAAGCTGTCAATTATATCAACGAAGTGCAGATATTTTCTTAGGTGTACCTTTTAATATTGCGAGTTATAGCTTATTAACACATTTAATTGCTAAAGAATGTGGATTAGAAGTAGGCGAGTTTGTCCATACGTTTGGAGACGCGCATATTTATAAAAACCATATAGACGCAATCAATGAACAACTTTCAAGAGATTCTTACGATGCACCTAAACTTAAGATCAACACTGATAAATCATTGTTTGATATTGAATACGAAGATTTAGAAATTGACGGTTATGAATCACATCCAAGTATTAAAGCACCTATTGCAGTTTAAAAAGGAGTAATATAAATGAAATCAATAATAGTTTGTCATGATCAAAATCGCGTAATTGGCTTAGACAACAAGATGCCATGGCATCTACCAAATGACTTAAAAAGAGTTAAAGCATTGACGACTGGAAATACGATCGTGATGGGAAGAAAAACATTTGATTCTTTAGGTAAGCCATTACCGAATAGACGTAATGTTGTATTAACGACAAATCCATCATTTGAACACGTTGATGTCGATGTGATTCATTCTTTAGATGAAATCGATCAACTCGAAGGACATATCTTCATCTTTGGCGGTCAAGGTCTTTATGAACAAATGATGGACCGCGTTGATGATATGTATGTAACAGTAATAGAAGATAAGTTTCAAGGTGATGCCTTTTTCCCTCCATACGACTTCAAAGATTGGACGGTTCTTTCATCTGAATCTGGCGAACTCGATGAAAAAAACACTTTACCACACACTTATATGCATTTGGAAAGGAAAAAATAGTATGTTAAGAACGACGAAAACACTCGGTTATATTGTAGGTTATGCTGCACTTGTATCTTCACAATTAAATAAAGTTAAGCATAAGAAGACATTGATAAATGATATCCGTAAACAAGATGAAATGATCTTTTTATATGCGAAAAGATGGGCTTCACGTATTCTAGATTCAGCTGGTGTTACGTCACACTTGTCTGGCAATACAGAACCATTTGATGAGCCTGTATTATACATTTCAAATCATGAAGGTAATTTTGATATTCCTGTATTAATTAATCATTTACCGCAACCATTTGGTTTTATTTCAAAGACAGAAGTTCAAAAAATTCCGTTTTTAAGTCCATGGATGGAAGAAATGAATTGTATATATTTAGATCGTTCAAATAGACGCGCAAGTTTACAAATGATAAAAGATGGTATTAATAAATTAAAAGAACAACATTCTTTATTAATTTTTCCTGAAGGTAGTAGAAGTAAAGGTGGAGAAATGCAAGAATTTAAAGCAGGTTCTTTTAAATTAGCTAAATCAGCTAAAGTTAAAATTGTACCTGTTGCGATTTATGGGACATCTAACATTATGGAAGCTCAAGATTCTAAAAAAATGGTCCCTGGTGATGTTTATGTACACATTCTAGACCCAATTGAGCCTTCTATTTTTGAAGATAAGACCATGCAAGAAGTAAGCCAATTTGTACAAGGAAAAATTAGTAATACTGTTCAATCATTAAAGGAGAATCATTATGTCAAAAATTAAAATAGTTGTTGATTCGACGACAGATTTATCAGCAGATTTTTTAGAAGAAAATAACATTACTGTCGTACCCCTAAATATACTAATCGATGGTGTTACGTACGTAGACCAAGAAGATATTAGCTCAACAGAATTTCTAGAAAAAATGAAAGACGCTAAAGAATTACCTAAAACAAGTCAGCCTCCAATTGGTAAAATTGTTGAAACCTATGACGCGTTAGGGACAGATGGTTCTGAAATTATTAGTATTCATATGACTTCTGAGTTATCTGGTACATTTAGTGCAGCTCAGCAAGCAGCTCAAATGACAGAAAGTAAAGTTACAGTTGTGGATAGTAAATTCATTTCATTAGCTTACGGATTCCAAATTGAAGAAGTCGTGAAGATGATCAACGCAGGTAAAACTGTTGAAGAAATCGTCGAAGAAATTGAAGTGATTAAAAATAATTTAAGACTATTTGTAGTCATTGGTAATATCGACAACTTAATTAAAGGTGGAAGAATCGGTAAAGCGAAAGGCTTACTCGGTTCATTGATGAATATTAAACCAATCGGCGAATTGATTAACGGAAAAATCGAAATGATGCATAACGCAAGAACGCAAAACGCTATTGTTAAATATTTAATGAAAGAATTGGATGTCTTCTTAGAGAAGAAAGAACTTATAAAAATAGGCATTGCTGATGCGAATGCAGAACAATTGATGACGAAATTGATGAATACAATTAAAGAAAAGAAAAATTTCCACTTATTTGATACTGCAGTGACGACACCAGTCGTTTCAACGCATACTGGTGAAGGTGCTATTGGCGTGTTCTTCTATGGAAAATAAACATTGGATGAATCATAGAGCTTGGTTTTATGCTTTTATTATATTAATTATTCTAATACTTGGTGCTCTAGCTTATGTATGGTCTCAAATTTCAGACGATACAAACCATCAAACAATCAACACAGAACAAACTAAGAAAGATTTCACGATTTCTTTTGATAATGCACAATTAGAATCGTTAATGAATGCGTCTATGAAAGATTATGACATTCAATCACGCATAACTAAAAAATCATTGTCATTTGATACACGTACTAAAATTTTAGGTAAAGATATTGATATAACACTTCAAACGAAACCTAAAAAGTTAAATAACGATACAATCTATTTCAAAATTCAATCGATAGATATTGGGAAATTAAATATTTCAAATCCATTTATTCTATCTCAAATCAATAAATATAGTGAACTTCCACCATATATTCATGTAAATCCTAAAGATGAATCATTCAATTTATCTTTAAATCAGTTGGAGATTGATAATGTTGAGTCTATACAAATTCAAACATTAGATATTTCAGACAAAAAATGGTACTTTGATATTAAGTTAAAGTAACTTAACATCATTAAAGGAGGTACAACTATGGCTTATGCAACGTTAGCTGGGGGATGTTTTTGGTGTTTAGTTAAGCCTTTTAATGAATTCCCTGGTATTATTGAAGTGACTTCCGGATATAGTGGTGGTCATGTTGAAAATCCAACTTATGAAGAAGTTTGTACAAATCAAACTGGTCATGTTGAAGCTGTTCAAATTGAATACAATGAAGATGAAACAGACTTTGAAGCTATATTAGATATATACTTTAAGACCTTTGATCCAACAGATAATAAAGGTCAGTTCTTTGATAGAGGCGAAAGTTATGAACCTGTTATTTTCTACCACGATAAAGAACAAGAAGAAATAGCGCATAACAAAATCAATCAATTAAATGAACAAAATATTTTTGATAAACCAGTCATTACGCCAGTTAAACCGTACAAGAACTTTTACCCTGCGGAAGACTATCATCAAGATTATTACTTGAAGAATCCAGCACATTATCAAGGGTATCAACAAGGTTCTGGACGTAAAGCATTTATAGAAAAGTATTGGGGGCGTTAAAATGCTAAAAAAAAGTAAAGATGAATTAAATGAAATGGAATATCTCGTAACACAACAAAATGGTACAGAACCACCTTTTCAAAATGAATATTGGAATCACTTTGAAAAAGGTATTTATGTAGATAAATTATCAGGTAAACCATTATTCACTTCAGAAGAAAAATTTGAGTCTGATTGTGGTTGGCCAAGTTTTTCAAAAGCATTAGATGATGAAGAAATCATCGAACTTGTTGATAAAACACATGGCATGATCAGAACTGAAGTACGTTCTGAAGATTCAGATAGTCATTTAGGTCATGTCTTTAATGACGGTCCTAAAGAATCTGGCGGCTTAAGATATTGTATTAATTCAGCTGCTGTACAATTTATTCCATATGATAAATTAGAAGATTTAGGGTATGGAGAATTAGTAAATCATTTTAAAAATTAGAGGAGTCGATTGTAATGTTTAAAAAATTATTTGGCGGTAACAAATCAAAAGATACAAATGTTGAAGTATTTGCACCAATTTCAGGTGAATATGTAGCAATTGAAGATATTCCAGATCCAGTATTTGCTCAAAAAATGATGGGTGAAGGATTCGGTATTAAACCAACAGAAGGTGTAGTAGTTGCACCATTTGATGGAGAAGTTGTGAATGTATTCAAACCTTCAAATCACGCTGTAGGTATTAAAGCAGCAAACGGATTAGAAGTATTGGTACACGTAGGTTTAGAAACTGTTCAATTAGGTGGAGAAGGCTTTGAAGCACTTGTTAATACTGGTGATACAGTTAAACAAGGCGACGAGTTATTAAAATTCGACATTGAAACAATCGAATCAAAAGTAAAATCAGTAATCAGCCCTGTTATTATTACAAATACAGATGACGCTGAAGAAATTAATATCGAAAAATTAGAAAGTCTAGTTAAAGGTGAAACTAAGGCTATTGATGTGAAAATGAAATAAATGAAACAATATTCTTTCTATCAATACGCACTAACAAAACGAAGTGAAAAAAGCGAAGTAGGTAAGTTGGCAGATTTAATCTTCCAAGACTTATCATTTCCAAAATTCACAAACGATTACCACACACTTTCAGATTACTTAGAAACAGAAGCCATGTTCACACAACCAATGAGCGTCTTCGATGACTTATTCGAATCTTATGAAGAGTGGTTGAAATTCTAAGGTAAAATAAAACACCTCATTTTCAAGCGGAAATGAGGTGTTTTTTCGGTTTGTGTAGTTGGATGATGGGGGCTAACTATCATTATTCTGAATTCTGGTAATTAGACGGGCCATTCTTAGAGACATTTCTCAGAATTTCGTCCCTAACAGAACCCGTAATACTCACGATATGAACATTTTTCCATATTAATTCGTTCACTTTGCTGTTTGTCACACCAAAGTGTTTTTATTTATATGATTTAACTGTTAAAATAAATTATATTTGACAAGAAAGTTGTGAGTAAATGAAACCTTTTAAAAAGAAACAAAGTCGACAAATAACGCTTCCTTTATATAAGTTATTAATCATATTATTTGTTACGGTCTTATTAACTGCTGTTGTGTCTTATGCTTCGTATAAATTTGGTTTATATTTTGGCAATGACCAACAAAAAGAGCTTAATAAGATTGAAGAGGCTTATAAACAAATTAATAACGACTATTACAAAGATGTTGATGACGACAAATTAACTCAAGGCGCTATTGATGGTATGATCAAATCTTTAGATGATCCTTATAGTGAATACATATCCGCTAAAGATACAACAAGTTATAACGAAGAAATTTCTGGTGATTTTGTTGGAATTGGTGCAGAAATGGAAATGCACGATGGCTACGTTAGGATTACTAGTCCTATGAAAGATTCTCCTGCTGAAAAAGCTGGCATAAAATCTTTAGACGTCATTACGAAAGTTGATCATGAATCGATTAAAAATAAATCGTTAAATGAAATCGTCAATAAAGTAAGAGGTAAAAAAGGGACAACTGTTACGTTAACAATTAAACGAGAAGGTAAAGAACCTTTCGATGTTAAGATTAAACGTGACAAAATCCACCTTACAAGTGTTGATTATACGAAGAAAAAAGACACTGGCATAATTGCAATTTCTAAGTTCCAAAATAAAACAACGAAAGAATTACAATCTGCATTGAAACAAGCGAAAAAAGACAAAGTAAAACATGTCGTTTTAGATTTAAGAAACAATCCAGGTGGTCTATTAGATGAAGTCGTGACGAGTGTTAACTTGTTTGTTGATAAAAATAAACCTGTTATATATTTAGAAACGAAAGGTGATAAACCACAAGCAGTAGAAACTGAAAACGACAAAATGTCTGGCATAGGTGATATGGACTATACAGTACTCGTTAATAAAGGGTCTGCAAGTGCTGCAGAGATATTCGCTGGCGCATTACAAGATTACAAAATTGCAGATGTCCTAGGTACAACGACTTTTGGTAAAGGTATCGGACAAGTTCATAAAGAATTTAGCGATTCTAGCATTTTAAAATATACAAACATGAGATGGTTAACACCTAATAAATCTTATATTCATAAAAAAGGTATTCAACCAGATAAAACCATTAAAGCACCTAAATATGAAGAAATAGAAATAATCGATCCGAGCAAGACTTATCAAGAAGGCGATCAATCTAAAGAAATTAAATCAATTAAGATTGGTTTGAACGCTTTAGGGTATAATATTAACAATGAAAATGACCAATTTGATGCCCAATTGACATCACAAGTTAAAACATTCCAAAGTGACCATGATTTAACTGAAAATGGTATTTTCACAGATGATACAACAAAGAAATTTATTGAACTTTTACGCAAGAAAATCCGTAGTGAAGATAAACAACTTGATGAAGCAATTCAATATATGCATAAGTAATGGGGGAAAGTAGTTTGAGAAAAGCAACAAGATCAGATATTCAACATATTAATAAATTAACAGAAATGGCTAAATCTATTATGGAACACGATCAGAACCCTCAATGGGATCATCGTTATCCATTAGAGAAGCATTTCTACGAAGATATAGATAATGGAGACTTATATCTATATGAAGAAAACAATGACATTGCAGGATATATATGTGTCAATCAAGTACAAGCCGAATGGTATAAACAATTTGACTGGCCAGCTCGTACCGACGGCGCATATGTCATTCATAGAATGGCTACAAATCCTGAATATAAAGGTGTCGCAATGAAGATGATGCAATTTGCAATTGATATTGCTACTGAAGCAGGAACACCAATTATCATAACGGATACATTTTCACTTAATAAACGTGCACAAAGACTGTTTGAAAAATTTGATTTTATAAAAATGGGTGAATATGAAACAGATGAGTTTCCATTTGATAAGAATGCACCATTTTATGCATATTATAAATTGATAGAGAACGAGGAGAAATAAACATGAAGAAGATAGCATTTACCGGTGGCGGTACGATAGGACATGTTGCAGTCAATTTAGCACTAATCCCTGAAGCACAAAAACGTGATATCGAAACAATATATATTGGATCTAAAAACGGTATCGAAAAAGAAATGATTACTGACTCTGCCAAAGATACGAAATATATTCCGATATCAAGTGGTAAGTTACGTCGATATTTATCTTTTGAGAATTTAAAAGATGTCTTTAAAGTATTAAAAGGTGTATTAGACGCTAGAAAAGTATTAAAGAAAGAAAAACCAGATTTAGTCTTTTCTAAAGGTGGATTCGTCAGTGTTCCAGTTATTATCGCTGCCAAATCATTAAAAATTCCTTCAATTGTACATGAATCAGATGTTACACCTGGTTTAGCAAATAAAATATCCATGAAATTTGCTAATAAAATGTATACAACTTTTGAAGAAACTTTAAAATATGTACCTAAAGAAAAATCAGATTATATTGGTGCTATTATTAGAGAAGATTTAAGAGATGGCTCTAAAGAAGAAGGCTATCAATTAACAGGCTTTAATGATCAATTACCTGTACTACTGATCATGGGTGGTAGCTTAGGTTCTAAAGCATTAAATAAAGCGATTCGAGATAATTTAGATTATTTAACAAAGAAATATCAAATTATTCATTTAACTGGTAAAGGTCATGTTGATCAAAATATTAAAAACGCCAACTATGTTCAATATGAATTTGTTTCAAATGAATTGATGCACTTCTATGCGATTACTGACACTGTCATCAGTAGAGCAGGCGCTAACGCTATTTATGAGTTTGCGACATTAAAGTTACCAATGTTATTAATACCACTTGGTTTAGATCAATCAAGAGGCGATCAAATTGATAACGCTAAAATTTTCGAGAAAAATGGATATGCTAAAGTATTACAAGAAAAAGATGTGAGCCAATCTAATCTGATCAGTCAACTTGATAAATTAGAAAATGAACGAGAAGATATTATTGACAAAATGTCACATTTCAAAGAAAGTTATACGAAAGAAACACTATTTAACAAAATTGAATCAGACATAAAGTAAAGGGGGCAATCGAATGAGCCAAGCAAACCGTACTTTACTATTACTCATATTTAGTTTGATATTTGGAGTCATCGCGTTTTTCCATGAATCCAGACTCGGTAAATGGATAGATAATGAAGTTTATAACTTTATTTATTCAACTGAAAGCTTTATAACGACTTCTATAATGCTTGGTTTTACTAAATTAGGAGAAGTTTGGGCTATGATTGCCTTATCACTCATTGTGATTTGTTACTTAAAACTTAAAAAATATAACATTGAAACATTATTTTTTGCAGTTACGATGATTTTATCAGGTACATTAAATCCACTTCTTAAAAACATATTTGACAGAGAAAGACCAACTTTACTTAGACTGATAGATATATCTGGATTTAGTTTTCCGAGTGGACATGCAATGGGATCCACCGCATTTTTCGGGTCACTTATATACGTAATATTTAGAGTGGCAAACAAATCTATACGACCGTATTTGATGGGATTATGTGTAATTTGTATCGCAATGATATCATCGTCACGCGTATACTTAGGTGTTCATTATCCAACTGATATAATCGCAGGCATTATCGGCGGTGTCATTTGTATATTGTTAACTCAAAGTATGTTACGAAAGAAATTATAGATGAGTATGGAACAGGGTGAGCTGTTCCATACTTTTTTTGGATTAAATAGGGGATGTGCGGATGTTATTTCGGGCGAGGTGAATATAGTAGTTCCGTTATGAACAAGTTTGGTCGAAAGTGTTCATAAGGATACTAGTAATTACACTTCTTATGAGTTTTGTAATTAAGGATACCGTTATTTGCAGTTCTTATCAAAAGTGCTAATACTGGAACCGTTATTTGCAGTTCTAACCCGAACTGCTCATAACGCTCTCTCATTTAAATAAATCCATACAAAAAACAGCCACAGTGATTTGGACAGAATCACTGCGGCTATTTTACTTTTATGGGCATAAAAGGGGGTTATAGAAAATGTTCAATCCATACTTAGAGGGGGAACTCTTTTATTTGATTGATAATCATTTTCAATTACTATTATAACCAATTGAGAATGAATGTCAATTAGTTATTTAAAATTTTTACTATTTTAAATGATAAAATAGTGATGCTCATATATAATGAACATGTTAAACTCGAAAATGTTATCTTTTACTAGAGGGGGAACTCTTTCATTGATAATCATTTTCAATTACTATTATAACTAAATGAGAATCATTGTCAATTGAAAATTGAAAACTTTTATAATTTTATTACGAGGTGGCATTATGAAAAAAATACTCATCATAGAAGATGAACAAAATTTAGCGAGATTTATAGAATTAGAACTTAAGCATGAGGACTATGAAGTGGAAATATGTAATGATGGAGAAAGTGGGCTAGAGCAAGCTTTATCTGAAGATTACAATTGTATATTACTAGATCTCATGTTACCGAAAATGAACGGTCTTGAAGTATGTAGACGTGTTCGTCGTGAGAAAGATACACCGATTATTATGATAACGGCTAAAGGCGATACATATGATAAAGTTATTGGTCTTGATTATGGCGCAGATGACTATATTGTTAAACCATTTGATATTGAAGAATTATTAGCGAGAATTCGCGTTATTATTAGAAGAAATGTCACGGTTGAACCAGTAAGTCATACAATTACTGTTAATGATTTAACAATCGATAAAAATGCTTTTTCCGTATCTATACATGGTGAATCTGTTGATTTAACGAAGACTGAATATGAATTATTATTATTACTAGCTGAAAATCAAAATTTCGTCTTACAAAGAGAACAGATTTTAAATCATGTTTGGGGTTACGAATCAGAAGTTGAGACAAATGTTGTGGATGTATATATTCGTTATTTGCGTAATAAGCTTAAACCATTCAAAAAAGAGAATATTATCGAAACTGTTAGAGGAGTGGGATACGTGATTAGATCATGAAACAACAATCATTAAAAACTAAATGGATGATGCTCACTACGACGATTACGTTTATTATATTTGCTTTATTTAGTATGTTTATCATTTATTTCATTAGTTTATATTTGAAAGACCAAGAAACAAGCACAGCAACAAGAAGCACATATGACACAATCAATTTATTAAAGACTAAGACACTCGGTCAAATTACTTCAACTGATATAAATGCAACGATTACGGATAATCAAAAGCTTGTTCTCTATGATAGATTTGGTAAACCCATTTTTGAAGAAACACACAATAATGATTTGGATTATACACCTAAGTTTGAACGTGTGAATCAACTTAAAATTTATGAAACGAAACAAGATAATAAATCATATATTGTGGTTTATACACCTGTAAACACAAGTTATTTCAGTGGATATGAAGCCGTTGTTCATCCGCTAGCAAATTATGATGCCATTATTAAATTTATGATTATATTAGCAACTGTGTTTGGATTAACGGCATTATTCTTAATTGCATTAATTAGTTATGTATTCTCATCGCAAATTACAAAACCTATTACGATATTGTCTGATAAAATGAAACAAATTCGTAGAGACGGTTTCCAAGAAAAACTTGAAGTACCCACAAACTATGAAGAAACCGACGATATGATCCAGACCTTTAATAGAATGATGGAACAATTGGAAAGTTCTTTTGACCAACAAAAACAATTCGTCGAAGATGCTTCACATGAATTGAGAACGCCGCTGCAAATTATACAAGGGCACTTAAACCTCATTCAAAGATGGGGTAAAAACAATCCAGAAGTATTAGAAGAATCTTTAGATATTTCTATTGAAGAAATGACACGCATCACGAAACTCGTCGAAGAATTACTTTTATTATCGAAAGATGCGAGATCTAGTACTGGTGATGAAATTGATATTGTCGATATCAATTACGAAATAAATTCTAGAATTAAATCATTAAAGAAATTGCACCCAGATTATACATTTAATTTCGAATCAAATTACAATGCTATTAGAATGAATATCAATCGATTTCATTTTGAACAAATGTTATTAATCTTTATTGATAACGCTATGAAATATGATAAGAAAAATAAAAACATTGAAATTGTTACCAACTTAAAAAACAGAAATATTACAATAGATATTATTGACCATGGTGTGGGCATACCTCAAAAAGACTTAGAATTCATATTTGACCGCTTTTATAGAGTTGATAAATCACGTTCAAGAAAAGAAGGTGGCAATGGACTCGGCCTTTCAATTGCTAAGAAATTAGTCAATTCTTATGATGGAATTGTGAAAGTAGAAAGTGTTGTGAATGAGTACACAAAAATATCAGTTGTATTTAAAGAATCTTTTATAAACAAATAAGTTCAATATTGTCAAATTAGCCTTTAACTCAATACTGTTAAGTGCTAAAATGGAAATGTAAACGGTTTATAATTTTCTTGGAGGGTGGAACATGAAGAATGATAATCATGTCGAAGCACCTGTAAGATTTGGAACTAACTTAGGGTTAATGTTAGAAATGTATGATAATTACGTTAATGATCCAGAGTCAGTACCGGAAGACTTGCAAGTGTTATTCGATGAATTAACAAGTAACAACACAGGCGCTGGCCTACAATCAAGTACTGGGGTGGACAACTCAAGTGTCAAACGTGTAATGCGTTTAATTGATAATATCAGACAGTATGGACATTTAACTGCAGATATTTATCCAGTGTACCGTCCAGAAAGAAAAAACGTACCTAAATTAACACATCAAGACTTTGGACTATCAAAAGAAACTTTGGAAAAACTTCCAGCAGTTATCGTATCAGATCACTTTGATGGAGAATTTAACAATGCATATGAAGCAATAGAATATATGACTTCTTGTTACCAAGGTCCTATCGCTTTTGAGTACACGCATATTAATAATAATGAAGAACGCGTATGGTTGAAGAGATATATCGAATCAACACATACGATTGAAATTTCTAAAGAAGAAAAAATCGAACTATTAAAAAGTTTAGCTGAAGTAGAAGGCTTTGAAAAATATATCCATAAGAATTTTGTAGGTGCTAAACGCTTCTCAATCGAGGGTGTAGATACATTAGTACCAATGTTACAAAGAGTCTTAAAACGTACGAATGCGGCAAACATACCAAACATCCAAATTGGTATGGCGCATAGGGGTAGATTAAACGTTTTAACTCACGTATTAGAAAAACCATATGAAATGATGATTTCTGAATTTATGCATAAGAACCCACTTATTTTCTTACCGAAAGATGGTTCATTAGAAATCACAGCTGGTTGGACAGGCGATGTTAAATATCATTTAGGTGGTACAAAGACTACAAGTAAATACGGTATCGAACAATCGATTACTTTAGCCAACAACCCAAGTCACCTAGAAATCGTTTCTCCAGTCGTTCTTGGTAAAGCGAGAGCTAATCAAGATACAACAGTTGATGCTGGAAGACCAAGTCAAGATGTTAACAAATCACTTGCTGTCTTAATTCATGGGGATGCTGCATTCCCTGGACAAGGTATTAACTTTGAATCTATGAACTTAAGTAACTTAGATGGTTACACAACTGGTGGTTCATTACACATCATTACAAATAACAGAATTGGTTTCACAACAGAAGCAGAAGATGGACGCTCAACAACATACTCAACAGATGTTGCAAAAGGCTATGACTTACCAATTATCCATGTAAATGCAGATGATGTTGAAGCAACTGTTAAAGCAATTGAAATGGCAATGGACTTCAGAGAGAAATTTAACAAAGATTTTGTAATCGATTTAGTTGGTTATAGACGTTATGGACATAACGAAATGGACGAACCATCTATTACAAATCCAATGATGTATAAAGCCATTAAAGAACATCCATCTATTGAACATATTTATGGTAAACAACTTGTCGAAGAAGGCATTATTACAGAAGACGAAATGAATGGCATTTTTGACGATGTAACGAAACGCTTAAGAGCTGCTCATGACAAGATTGATAAAGATGCTGAAATGGATAATCCAGAAATGACTTTACCTGACAACATCAGTGAAGGACAAGATTATGAGTTAGCAAATGCTACTTATGAAGAATTAAAAGCGATTAATGATGCAATGTTTGATTATCCAGAAGATTTCACGGTATTCAAGAAGTTAAACAAAGTATTAGATAGACGCCGTGAACCATTTGAAAAAGACGGTCTTGTAGACTGGGCACATGCAGAACAACTTGCATTTGCGACAATTTTACAAAATGGTACACCAATTCGATTAACTGGACAAGATTCAGAACGTGGAACATTCGCACATAGACATGCTGTGTTACATGATGAGAAAGATGGAAAGTTATTTATTCCATTACATCACGTACCGAATGGAAAAGCATCATTTGATATTCATAACTCACCATTATCTGAAGCCGCAGTAGTTGGTTTTGAATATGGTTATAATGTTGATCATCCACAATCATTTAATATTTGGGAAGCACAATATGGTGACTTTGCAAATATGGCACAAATGATATTCGATAACTTCTTATCAAACAGCAATGCTAAATGGGGAGAAAAGAGTGGTTTAGCTTTATTCTTACCACATAGTAATGAAGGACAAGGTCCTGAACATTCATCAGCGAGATTGGAAAGATTTTTACAATTAGCTGGTGAAAACAACATGACAATAGCAAACTTAACAAGTGCTTCTAACTATTATCACTTATTAAGAAGACACGCTAAATATCTTAACACAGATAAAATGAGACCATTAGTCTTAATGTCACCAAAAAGCTTGTTAAGAAACAAAATTGTTTCTCGTCCAATTGATGAGTTCACTAAAGGACAATTCGAACCAATTTTAGTTGAACCATACAAGAAGACTAAAGTTAAGAAAGTTATTATTTCATCAGGAAAAATGTTTATTGACTTAAAAACTGAATTACAAAAAAATCCTAACGATGAACTTTGTTTAATTGCACTTGAACAACTTTATCCATTCCCTAAAGAAGAGATAAAGAACGTTCTTTCTGAATTCAGAAATCTAGAAACAGTTCGCTGGGTTCAAGAAGAAGCTAAAAACCAAGGTGCTTGGTCATTCGTTAGCTTAAAACTTCAAAACATTCTAGAAGATCGCAAAGTAGAGCTTGAATATCATGGCCGTAAAGTACGTTCTTCAACTGCAGAAGGCGACGGCGAAATATACAAACTTATACAAAGTAAAGTAATCCAAGAAGCTTTAAAACATAATTAGGGGGAAATGAATCATGTCAGAGGTAAAAGTACCAGAATTAGCAGAATCAATTACAGAAGGAACAATTTCAGAATGGCTCAAATCAGTTGGTGACCAAGTTGAAAAAGGTGAAAATATCGTCGAACTTGAAACTGACAAAGTAAATGTTGAAGTCATTTCAGAAGTTGCAGGTGTTCTAACTGAAATCAAAGCTGAAGAAGGCGATACTGTTGAAGTAGGTTCAGTCATTGCAGTCGTTTCAGACGGAGAAGCACAACCAGCTTCAAACGATGCTAAACCTGAAAAGCAAGAAGAACCATCTAAAGAAGATGCAGGTAAACCAGAAGCTACAGAAACAAAAGAAGAAACAGCATCTTCAAATGAAAGAATTCAAGCAACACCATCAGCACGTCGTTTAGCACGTGAAAAAGGTATCGACTTAAGCAAGGTTAAGACTCAAGCAAGTGACGTTATTCGTCCAGAAGACGTTGAAAGTGCAGCTAAACCTCAACCACAAGCTAAACCAGCTGAGAAAAGCCAACCAGCACAAGCTAAATCTAATGACAATCCTTCTAAACCTGTTGTTCGTGAGAAATTATCACGTAGACGTCAAACAATAGCTAAGAAATTATTAGAAGTATCTAATAACACAGCTATGTTAACAACATTTAATGAAGTTGATATGACAAACGTAATGGAATTACGTAAACGTAAGAAAGAAAAATTCCAAGAAGACCATAACGGTACACGTTTAGGATTCATGTCATTCTTCACTAAAGCAGCAGTAGCAGCATTGAAGAAATATCCTGATGTAAATGCTGAAATTGATGGTACTGATTTAGTACTTAAACAATTCTATGATATCGGTATTGCCGTTTCTACAGAAGAAGGTTTAGTAGTACCAATCGTTAAAGATTGTGATAAGAAAAACTTCGCTGAAATCGAACAAGATATCGTAGACTTAGCTGTTAAAGCTAAAGATAAAAAATTAGGCTTAGATGACATGATGGGGGGATCATTCACTATTACAAATGGTGGCGTATTTGGTTCATTAATGTCTACACCAATCATCAATGGTACACAAGCTGCTATTTTAGGTATGCACTCAATTGTTACAAGACCAATTGCAATTGATAAAGATCGTATGGAAAATAGACCGATGATGTACATCGCATTAAGCTACGACCACAGAATAATTGATGGAAAACAAGCAGTAGGATTCTTAAAAACAATTAAAGACTTAATTGAAAATCCAGAAGATTTATTATTAGAATCTTAATATAGTATTATAGGAAAATACAACGACGATTTATCGTCGTTGTATTTTTTTCGTTTTATAAATTACCTCAAATCTGAGTTGTGGTTTTATTTTTAATTGAAAATGGCTTACTATAAAGAAAGTATTGAATTAAAGCTAGAATTTTAAATGAGGGATAATATGGTTCAAGTTATTTGCACTTTAAGCCAGAACTGCTAATAACGATACCAGTATTTGCACTTTGAGCCAGAACTGCTAATAACGATACCAGTATTTGCACTTTGAGCCAGAACTGCTAATAACGATACCTGTATTTGCACTTTGGGCCAGAACTGCTAATAATGGGGGCCTTATTTACAAAACTCGTAAGAAGTGTAAATACTGGCGCTCTTATGAACACTTTCAGCTAAACTTGTTCGTAACGCGGCTCTTATGAACACTTTCGACCAAACTTGTTCGTAACGGCGACCACACAACCCAAAAATATATTTTTCATTATTCTCAATTTGATTGATTTGTCATACTTTGAATTTATTTGATATAATTTATAAGAATTCATATATAGGAGAGATATTCATGAATGGACTAAGAAGTGTTACATTATGGACTTTTGATATTAAAGAAACAGAGTCATTTTATAAAGATATTTTAGGGCTTAATACCTTGATGAACCATGAAAAGAATATCTTACATATCGGTGATGCAAAATTAGCGCCTGGTACGAGACTGATTTTCAAGCAATATTCTGGTGATTCAGATCAATTAGATACGCATTTTCACGGGATTGCTTTACGTGTACCGACTGATTACGCATTATATGAATATAAACAACAATTTGATGATCATCAAGTTAAATATGAGTCTGTACAACAATTAAATGGTAAGCATCTGTTTAAATTTTATGATAATAATGGACATGCGTTACATCTTATTTCTGATGAACAAAATTCTGGTGTGCCACTTGGAACTGCTTATGATGGTGGTCCAATTAGTCCTATTCATCAAATTCAAGGAATAGGGCCGGTAATGGTTAAATCACCTGAGACTCAAGCAACTGGCTCATTATTAAATAATATTTTTGAGTTGCAATTGTTTGCCGAATACAAGACAATAGATGATGAGTCAGCTATCGTATTTAAAGTCGGTGCTGGTGGAAATGGCGGAGAGTTACATTTGATTGATTATCCAAATGTGATTGAGTCATTAAATCCACCTATCGAAAGAGTAGCAATCTCCATTGATGATATCGATCATTTTGAAAAAATTGTTAATCACGTTAAAGAAATTGAATTGGAACATCATATTATTCAACATGAAGCCGGCTTAATTTCGTTATATGTGCGTGACTTAACTGGCATCATCATTACAATTACATATGACACAGTGAATTAAAGGAGCGGTTTATTTATGTTACATGAAACTTGGAAAGAAAATCACGTTATTAAACAAGTAGAAGTTACACATACAGATGCAGAAAAATTTAAAGTATCTGATATGTTAACAGTTGGTAAAACATATGATGTCGTTAATGAAACAGAAGAATATTATCAAATCATTGATAATTCTGGACTTGTTGGCGGCTACTACAAAACATACTTTAAAGAAGTATAAATATACGAGAAGAGTCTGATACATCTATATGTTCCGGACTCTTTTTTAAGTATATAAAATGTACTAAAGGAGAACACAATGGCTAATTTTAATAAATATTTAAACAACGATGAAACAATATATGATGATGCTTTGTCTATGATAAAGCTTAATAAGAATATACTTTTAAAAGGACCGACTGGTTCTGGTAAAACGAAACTAGCTGAAACACTTGCGAGAGATTTAAACAAACCGATGCATTCTGTAAACTGTTCTGTAGATTTAGATGCAGAAAGTTTATTAGGTTTCAAAACAATTGAAACAAACGAACAAGGTCATCAACAAATCGTATTTATCGACGGACCTGTTATTAAAGCAATGAAGAATGGCGATATATTATATATTGATGAAATCAATATGGCGAAACCAGAAACGTTACCTATTTTAAATGGTGTATTAGACTTTAGAAGATCGTTAACGAATCCATTTACAGGTGAAGTCGTACAAGCTAAAGAAGGCTTTTCAGTTGTTGCTGCAATCAACGTAGGATACATTGGAACATTACCAATGAACGAAGCATTAAAAAACAGATTCGTTGTCTTGGATATTGATTATATAGATGGCGAAACTTTAAAAATGATTATTAAAGAGCAAAGTGCATTACAAGAAGATGAAATCATCGATTCAATTGTTCAATTTAATAAAGATTTACGCATTATGTCGAGCCAAGGTCAAATTTCAGAAGAGTCAGCGAGTATAAGAGCATTGATTGACTTAGCTGATTTAGCGACTGTTATTCCAGTTAGACGTGCGATTAAACGTGCCATTATAGACAAAATAGACGACGAAAGAGAACAACAAGCCATACAAAATGCAATTGAATTAATTTTCGAGTAAGGAGAATATCATGAGTGATCGTTTTATATTATTTAATGACGAACAAATCGATGCACAACAAATAATGATGTTAACTGATTTAGCAAAATTATTACTTGAAGATCCAAACGTTAAAGTTTCTTTCCAAAAATTCCAACACTATGATCCTATCAACAATACTTGTAATGTTAGTTTCACTTGGTTACATCGACCTGAACACATTATAAATGCAGGACTAAAATCCGACATTATGTTAGATACTTTAGGATTTAAACATACAGATCCAGCTATTTATAAAGAAGTATTAGATGAATCATTTGATCATATGAGCTTTTTTAAACAATTATTTATGCTCATTGAAGAATACCGTCTTTCAAATCTGATTATGGTTAAACGTCCAGTCACTAAAAAGTTGTTCAAACATAGACTGAATGTCAAAATCAAACAAAATAATAGTCAAATCCATGTTTATCAAACGAAGACAACTTATACAGACTTATTATTTTTAGCAATAGAACATGCTATTTTAAATGAAAATTTCATAAACAATATTTCAATAAATGATGATTTTGATGATGCACTTGTACAAGTGTTTAATCGTTTAACGCAAATATTCAACTTGCAATCATCAGAAGATAGTTATGATTTAGCTGTAAGTATCATGATTTTAGTGGATTATTTGTTAAAAGAAGATATGCTCAACCAGTATTATCATATACCTGAGCGTATTTATCGTTCTTATGAAGAAGAATGGACTTTAGAAGATTTAAAACGTCAAGATGCGGCTAACACTAATCAAAGTCATGAACAAGAACATGATCCTGACGATATTGAAACTGAAGATGCTAAAACAAAGACAAACGATAGTCAAACTGACAGCACTTCTTATTTAGAAATGGAACTTCACGAAGGCGAAAATAGCGACATTCTTACAGACAACGATAGAGAAGGTGACGCTGGCGATGATATGACGGATATGATCGAGAAAAAAGGTAAGGGTTCTAATAATACTTTAGATGATGAAGAGGGCGGCGCACAAGGTCTTAATCAGCAATATCAACTTAAAGGTATTAACCAAAATGTTTCTCTGACTTTCAATCGACCAGATATTTTACCGGCGCATGTGTCAGCCTATAAAGAAGCTGTTGATAGTGTTCAGTTTGAAATAAAAGACTTAACAAGTATTATCCAAAAATCAATGAATCATCAATATAGTGATATTAGAGAGAACTTAACTAAAGGTAGATTGCAAAAGAACTTACTAAATTGGTTTATCGATGATCAATATAAACTATTCTTCAAAAAGGATGCATTTAGTAGAAAATTAGATGCAACATTCACATTATTAGTTGATGCATCAGCAAGTATGCACGATAAAATGGAAGAAACTAAAAAAGGTGTCGTCCTATTCCACGAAACACTTAAAAATTTAGATATTAAACATGAAATTCTAGGTTTTAGTGAAGATGCTTTTGAAGCTGATAAATTAAATCAACCTAATACAATCGAAGAGCTCATCTTATATAATGAATCAACACTTAAACAAAATGACGCAAGAATTATGACGCTTGAACCACAAGATGATAATCGTGACGGTGTCGCTTTAAGAGTTGCAACACAACATTTACTTCAAAGATCTGAGACACAAAAATTCTTAATTGTATTTTCTGATGGGGAACCTTCAGCTTTTGATTATGCAGAAGACGGCATTATAGATACACATGAAGCTGTGATAGAAGCAGATAAACAAGGAATTTATGTCTTTAATGTATTCCTTAATCAAGATGTGATTGATGAAGCCACGAAAAAGACTGTTCATAACATCTATGGTAAACAAAGTTTATTTGTAGAAGGTGTTGAAAATTTACCATACCAATTGGCACCGTTATTAAAAAAATTACTGTTGCAATCTATATAATTAGCAAAACTAAATAATAACATTCTTTTTTAAATTTTCAGAAATTTCATATAGACGAAAACAAACTCCAATGATAAAATATAAATTATTGTTAGACGCAAAAGGAGTAAAATATATGAACAAGAATATTTTTGTAGTAGGGTTTATGTTATTCGCGATATTCTTTGGTGCCGGGAACCTAATATTCCCACCAGCATTAGGATTATCGAGCGGTCATTTCTTCTGGCCAGCAATATTTGGTTTTGTAATTACGGGAATCGGTTTACCACTTATTGGTGTAATCGCAGGTTCAATTGAGGACAAGGGATACAGAGTTTCATTAAGTAAAATTCATCCAGTCTTTGCAATTATATTATTAATTGCAATTTCTTTAACGATAGGACCACTATTCGCAATACCACGTACGGCAGCAACATCTTTTGAGATGGGTATTACACCAATTTTTGATACAAATAGTTCAATGGCTTTATTTATATTCTCACTTATTTACTTTGTGATTGTTTTTTACTTAAGTTTCAACTCAAGTAAAATGGTCGATAAAGTCGGTGCGATATTAACACCTTTACTATTAATCTCGATTACAGCATTAATTATTAAAGCATTCTTCTCATTAGGTGGAGGAGCTACAGTTGAAGGTGATCCTGCAGTATATAGTAGTGCTGGAACAAGCTTTGGTAAAGGTTTCGTTGAAGGCTACTTAACAATGGATGCTATCGCAGCTATTGCTTTCTCACTCATTGTTATTACAGCAATTAAGAGTAAAGGTGTAACGAGAGAAACAGGATTATTCAAACAAACAATTTATGCAGGTGTTATTGCAGCAATTGCACTTGGATTTATTTACATCTCTTTAGGTTGGATCGGAAATCACATGAATGTTTCAGCTGAGACACTAAAAGAATTAAACGATAACGGTCAAAATATCGGTACATATCTCTTAACAACAGCCGCGCAATTAGCATTCGGTGAATTTGGTAAATATTTAATCGGTATTATCGTTGCATTAGCTTGTTTAACAACAGCTACAGGTTTAATCGTGTCAGTAAGTGAATTCTTCCACGAAATTATACCTAAAATTTCTTACAAATGGTTTGTAACAATCTTTACATTAATTAGTTTCATCCTTTCAAACCAAGGTTTAACTACAGTAATTAAAGGTTCACTACCAGTATTATTAGTGTTATATCCAATCGCAATTACAGCTGTATTATTAATTGTTCTTGCTAAATACGTTGGAACACCACCAATTGCTCAACAATTATCAGTGGCACTTGTAACAATTATTTCATTAATATCAGTTGTAAACCAAATGGGTTGGGCTAAAATTGGATTTATTCAACAATTACCATTATCAACTTACCAAATGGAATGGATACCTTTCGCAATCGTAGGATTCATCATTGGATTTATAATCGGTAAAGTTAAGAATCAAGCACCAATCACATATTCGTAAGTTGTATAAGAATCTTCAAAATTATTTTGAAGATTCTTATTTTTTATGTCATCATATTGATAACAAAATAAAAAGGGGTTGGTATTCATGATATTAAATGCATTCATAAACAAAGATGAAACATGGCTTTTGTGGGCAATTCTAGTAGGTATTGCAGCCATTAGTATCTTCTTAGAACAGAGATATCAATTTGCAGCAAAACTAACAGGCGCTATCATTGCATTAGTTGGTGCGATGATATTATCCAATCTCAATATCATTCCGATTGAATCACCTGTCTATGACCAAGTGTGGGAATATGTCATTCCATTAGCAATACCTTTACTTTTATTTAGATCAAACATATTTAAAATTTGGAAAGAAAGTAGAAGACTTTTATTCATATTCCTAATCAGTTCAGTAGGTACTGTAGTAGGTGTTGGAGCAGGATTTTTATTACTTCACCAATTCATACCTGAACTAGATAAAATCGGTGCTATGATGACTGGTAGTTACATAGGTGGTGGTGTAAATTTTGCAGCACTTAGCACGAAATTCCAAACACCAGGCGAATTAGTATCTGCAACTGTTGTAGCCGATAATAGTGTAATGGCATTCTACTTCATTGTACTGATTACGCTACCGAATATGACATTTATTAAAAAATATTTTAAAAGACTTTATAATTCAAACGATGATGCAAACAGTAATCAAGCAGAAGCGTATTGGAAACGAAATGATATAAGTTTAAAAGATATTGCTTATTCAATTTCCATAGCATTTGTATTAGTTGCGATTAGCTTTAAAATTTCAGAACTTGTTAATGAATACATTCCTAAAAATAATCACTTTATGGAAATATTAGTGAGTATCATAGGTGACCAATTTTTATTATTAACGACATTAACACTTGTTACAGTGGCTATGTTTAGTAAATTCTTTGAGAATTTAAACGCTTCTGATGAACTCGGTACATTTTTAATATATATTTTCTTTGTCGTAATAGGTGTACCTGCATCTATACCAATCATTATCAAAACAGCACCATTATTATTTATTTTCGTCGCAGTTATTTTGATTTTCAATTTATCTATAACATTATGCTTCGGTAAATTGTTCAAATTCAATATTGAGGAGATGTTACTAGCTAGTAATGCAAATGCCGGAGGACCAACAACAGCAGCTGCATTAGCGATTTCTAAAGGGTGGCAAGGATTAGTAGGACCCATTTTAATCATCGGTACTCTAGGTTATGTAATCGGAAATTACGTCGGAACATTAATGGGGTATTTCTTAAGTCAATTTATGTAAGAGGGTGTAGGGATGAGTAGAGTGATGTAGGAGATGTGAGTTTGTTGGGATTTAACACAGATCTAAAACTATCTCTTGGCTTTATTCATCCTTTAAGCCAAGACTTAGGCTATCTCTTGGCTTTATACAGCACTTAAGCCACAACTTAGGCTATCTCTTGGCTTTATTCAGCACTTAAGCCACAACTTAGGCTATCTCTTGGCTTTATTCAGCACTTAAGCCACAACTTAGGCTATCTCTTGGCTTTATACAGCACTTAAGCCACAACTTAGGCTATCTCTTGGCTTTATTCAGTACTTAAGCCACAACTTAGGCTATCTCTTGGCTTTATTCAGTACTTAAGCCAAGACTTGGACTATCTCTTGGCTTTATTCAGTACTTAAGCCAAGACTTGGACTATCTCTTGGCTTTATTCAGTACTTAAGCCACGATTTCTACTCCAAAATTATTGTATTGAAATAGCCATTTTCTAATATATTCTAATATAGCAAGTATCTATATTGTATTTTTTCGATAAGATATTACATCCTTCGTTTCCACTTTTATATTCTCGAATCAATTTTAATTTGAAATCTAAACTATATTTTTTATTCATAAATAAACACCCCTAAAGTTGAATTTTAGTTCAACTTTAGGGGTGCACTTAATTGTTGGTGGGTCTATTATTTATGATTTAAATGTATTTCTCAATTGCTGCTGTTCGTCTTTGAGTTGTAATAATTTTGTTTTTAAGTCTTGTTCTAAGCTTTGTAATTCTTGTTCTGCTTGCTGACGTTTACGTGTGCCGTCTTCTTGTATGCGTAATGTTTCTTGAATTGTATCTACTATATTAGTTTGGGTCGTCTTCAATGTTTCGATATCAACGATGCCTCGTTCATTTTCTTCAGCTGTTCTAATCGCATTCTGTTTCAACATTTCAGAGTTCTTCAGCAATAATTCATTAGTTGTATCTGTTACTTTTTTCTGAGCTTCTGAAGCGCCTTGTTGTCTTAAAAGTGTTAACGCGATTGCCATTTGATTTTTCCATAATGGGATACTCGTTAAAATTGAACTTTGAATTTTTTCGGCTAAAGTTTGATTAATATTTTGTATCATTCTGATTTGTGGGGCAGATTGTAATGTGATTTGTCTAGAAAGTTGTAAGTCATAAATTCTTTTTTCTAGTCGATTAATATATTGTTGTAAATCTGCTAGTTCTTGTACATCCATTTGGTTATTTGATGCTTTAACTTTTTGTTCTAATTCTACAAGATTATGTTGTTTCAACTCGTCGCGTTTCTTTTCTGCTGCTGCGATATAAATATTTAATGCATCAAAGTAAGCTTTATTTTCTTCATATAATTGATCTAATAAGCCTACATCTTTCATTAGCATATTTTGTGATTTCTGAAGTTCTACAGATATTCGATCGACTTGTGCACCAACAGATTGATATTTACTAAACATTTCATTTACAGAACGTTCAGCTCTTCTAAAAATGCGTTTCAATCTAGATTGATTTTGTTTTTGTAATTCATCTGGATTTACTTCTTTTAATTTATTCATTAAATTTCTTAATGAATTACCAATAGGTCCTACATCTTTAGATTGTACTTGTGTAAGCATTTGATGTGAGAACTGTGATAATTTATTTTGTGCTTGTTGACCATAGAGTAGAAGACCATCATTATCTAATGGTTTAATTTGCTTAGCAATTTCATCAATTTTACGTTGATCTTCATCTGAGAATGTCTTTTCGTAAGTTGATGTTACATCAGAAGGGGTCTGTTGTTCTGTAATTTCTGAAGTTTGTGGTGTTAATGCTTCTGATGAATCTTTAAATGGGTCATCAATAAGGTCGTCAAATAAGTTCTTATTCGTTTCAGTCATTGTTACGCTCCATTTCATATTCATATTTTTTATGAGTTTTTGTTAAATTTACTTTTTCTTTCGTTGATTCTGGAATGCCTTTTCTATAGCTATTTCTTTGTTTAGCAATATCAGCAAGTTCCATTTCAATATCTAATTGATGATAACTCGATTCATTTAATTCTTTTAAATCTGCAACGAGTGTTCGTTTATTTTCATCAATTGTAAGCTTCGTTTGTTTAAGTTTAGCTTTTTCTTCTTTAGATTTATTCGGCATACGTTGTAAAAGTGTGTAATTATCAATTAAATTCACAGTATTATCTAAGTGAGAGTAGAAGAAGCTTTCGACTTTATAAAATTTCTCAGGTGACTGTTTAACTGTGTTATAAATTGTACGTGCTAATTTAGCTACTTCGTTTAAGTTCTTGAATTCTTTATATGATCTGATTCGCATATAATTTTTATAAAGTCTTTTCAATTTTGGTTGCGCTTCGTTTAACTGTTTTCTAATAAAATGAAATTCTCTTCGTGTTAAACCCATTTCTTTCAAATAACGTCGTGAACTATACCATTGTATTGGTAAAAAGCTAATAACGTAAGTACCTGCAAATACAGCCATATCGATAAGATAATTTAAATCTAATTGAAAAACACTAAATAAAAAAGCAATAAATGATATAGGTACTGCTAATAATGCACCTAATACATATGATAAATTATATTTCATTGTCATCTTCCTAAATTATAACGTTTTGAAATGCTTAGTTTTTTCGTCTAAAGTGGTATCTTCGATTGTATAATTTTCTACAACTGAAGCTGGCGCTACTCCCTGGATAACACCATCAGTAAATTGTTTTAATTGATCTTCTTCACCACTTGCGTATATTTCTACATAATCGCTGACATTTTCAACGGTACCGACTATTTTATGTTTCTTAGCGAGTTGAGCAGTGAAAAATCGAAACCCAACACCTTGTACGCGTCCAAAAACTTTTATATGTTTTCCGTTCATATTTATCACCTCATATCTTTATTATAAAGGGTTCAGTGTAAAAAAACTAATAATTAGAAACAAATCGACAAGCTATTTTCTTGATTTAATAATCAATAAGATTTAAATTAACTCTAGGGCAATTTTCTAAATAGGGGAGATTTTAAGATGTATAAAATCGTAACAATCCGAACAGATTATGAGGGATGGTGGCTGTTTGACGATTGGAAAGACTATATCATTAAAGAAATTGAATGTCATGACTATGAAGAAATGGTCAATCAATATCATAATCTACTTAATCAATATCAAACGAAGTTTACTAATGAACTTGTAGGTAAACATAACATACATGCTTTCTATAATAATTGTGATCTATCTTACTGTGAAGACTGCGAAGAAGATATGCAAATATTTTATAGTATTCTTATATTAAATGACAATTCAATTTATACACCATTACCAAAATAATAAATTCTGAAAATATCTTAAATGGTATTGCATTTGAATATTCTGTGACGTATAATAAGTAATAGCAATATCGTTATTCCATATTGCAAATAACATTATTAATTAATTGTGTTTTTTGTAATATGCGAATATCGCATATTGAATTTTAGTCTTGGAGGTTTCACAATTATGAAACAAGGTACAGTTAAATGGTTTAACGCAGAAAAAGGATTTGGCTTCATCGAAATTGAAGGAGAAAATGACGTATTCGTACATTTCTCAGCAATTAACCAAGAAGGTTACAAATCTTTAGAAGAAGGTCAAGCAGTAGAATTCGAAGTAGTTGAAGGCGACCGTGGCCCACAAGCTGCAAACGTTGTAAAACTATAATATATATGAATTTGAACGACTAAAAAGAAACCCTAACGATGTTAGGGTTTCTTTTTGCGTTATCATATTGTTATTATTTAATAATAAATTTCATGATTTCAGCTTATTATTTTACGTCATTCATAATCAATTGTTTTAAAGTTTGTCTCTTAATAACTTCTCTTGCTTTTCCATCTTTAACAAATAGAACTGAAGGTTTAAGCATTTGATTATAATTTGAACTCATAGAGTAATGGTAAGCACCTGTAGATAATACAGCTATATAATCACCGATTTTTGTAGATTTAGGAAGTTTCATATCTCTACCAATTAAGTCGCCTGATTCACATAACTTACCAGCAATTGTGACTTCATGTGTATCTTCATCATTTCTATTCACTAACAACGCTTTATATTGTGCATCATAAAGTGCCGTTCTAATATGATCACTCATACCACCATCAATCGATACATACGTATTAACATTAGGAATCTCTTTAATCGTTCCTACTTGATACAACGTAACGCCCGCTTCACCAACAATTGAACGGCCTGGCTCTATAGAGATTTCTGGAATAGCCATGTCATATTTTTGACTATTTTCTTTGATCGCATCTGTAATCAACTTAATACCATCTTCAATAGGGTAACTTTTATCCGCTTCAGTATATTTAATACTAAATCCGCCACCTAAATTTAATATATCAATCTCAATATCATGTTCTTTTAACCATTCAAATACAATTTGGATTGTGTTGATTGTACCATCCGCTTCAAAAATTTGTGATCCAATATGGAAGTGAATACCTTTGAAGTCTATTTTATCTGATTCTTGTAAAGCACGTACACCTTCAAGTGCCATACCGTGTTTAATAGACAAGCCAAATTTACTATCTTCTTGACCCGTTTGGATAAATTCATGAGTATGTGCTTCAACGCCAGGATTAACTCTTAAAACAGCTTTAATAGGCTTAGAAGCTAATCTATTAATACGTGTGATTTCATCTAAAGAATCAATTACGAAATATTCAACGCCGCTTTCAATAGCATATTCAATTTCTTCATTCGTCTTATTGTTACCGTGAAAATGAATTTTACTTGGATCAAATCCACTTGCTAAAGCTGTATATAATTCACCTTCAGATACGACATCTAGACCCATTTCTTCTTCTTCCATCAACTTAAACAATTGAATACTACTAAAGGCTTTAGAAGCATAAGAGATATTATATGATAATCCACTTTCTTTAAAAGCTTCATGGAATCTTCTACATTGTGTTCTAATTTGTTCCTCATCATATACGATAGTAGGGGTACCAAAACTTGCAGCTATCGTTTGTAATGATACATTGCCCATTGTGAGAACACCTTGGTCATTATATTTAACTGTCATTATCTAATCTCCTTTATTAATGAATGATGGTTTAATGCACTGATTTGCTCAGAATTTGCACCAACACCTTTAAATGTAAATTCATCAATCCTTATATCGTTACCATACATAACGACTTGATCACCACTTTGGATTGTATCATCTACTTCAACGAACATGTGACTCATCATCAACCCTCTAATTGGATAGCGCTTTTGATTAATAAGCGCATCATGTTTCGCTCTTGTCTTAAGTATACCGTCTCCATAGCCAATATCAACTACAGCAATGTTACAATCTTTATCAGCTTTATATTGGAAACTATAACCACAAGTTTCTCCTTTTTTAATAGGGCGAACTTGTATCACATTTGCTGTGACAGTAAAGTTTTGTTCTGTAAGTGAAGTGGGGAGGGTACTATAAGGTCTTGAACCATAAAGTATAATACCGAGACGAGCGTGCGTATGTTGATTTAACAATCCGTCTTCTCGTACATAACTTGCACTATTTTGTGCATGAATAAATTTAAAGGCATAACCTAGGTCTAATATAAATGATAAACAATTAACCCAAGCTTGTCTTTCTGTTTCATATTCATCGCCACCGAATTCATCCGCATATCCGAAATGTGTCCAAATACCTTCCATAATCGCTTGCTCTGCAATAGGTAAGCTTTCATTATGTTTGAGTACTTGCAACATTTCATCTTGGTCTTTCAAACCAGAACGGTGTAAAAGATTTTCAAGTTCTAAATGTAATTTAATGCCCGCTAAATCTTCAATATGTTCATGATAGAATGTTAATGATGGTAACGTCATCGCAATGTTATGTGTCTTTAATGTTTCAAATTCAATAGAAGGGTTCATCAAAAAGATATTCACTTGTTTATCTATTTCACGAATTCTTACCGCTTCATGAAGTGATGTTGTACTGAATGTTTGAATACCTGCTTGAATAAAGGATTTAACTGCGAATTCTAGTCCAAAATGATAAGCATCGTTTTTCACGACAGCCATAACTTTGTTATCTTTAATAACATTTTTAGCATTTTTTATAAAATTTTGTTCATCAATCGTAATACGTGCTACCATTATTTGTCCGCTCCTTGATTTAATAGTGCTGTATAGTAATCAGCGACACTGATTAATACTTCTTCATCGAAATTGAGTCTATTTGTATGTAGACCATAAATATAATCTTTTTCAACATTGCGTGTTCCAAAAAAGACAAAATAACTTGGTGCTAATTGACGATAGAAACTAAAGTCTTCACCAAATAAATAAGGCTTTTCTAGTTCATGTAGTGTTAAGTCTAGGCTCGTTAAAGCTTCTTTAACACCCTCATATAATTGTGCATCATTTGTAGTAGGTGGATACCCTTCAGCAAAATCAACCGTACATGTCACACCAAATAACAATTCAACACTTTCTGCAATTTTTTGCATTTGATTTTTAACAATTTCAAGATCATTCGTATCATATGTACGAATCGTGCCTTCTAAGTAACCATTCTCTGGAACGGTATTAATGGCTTCGCCAACATTGAACTGTCCAACATGAACAATATTGCGATTTAAACCATTTAAATGAAATTGCTGAATTTGTGTAACTTGAGAAAGGACATGCATCATCGCTTCTGATGCTGCTTTACCATCTTCTTTACTGGCAACATGACTCGAGCTTCCTTTTAAGTAAAATCGATACTCTGTTGCACTAGCTGTAATTTCATCATTTTTAAAGGCTACTATGCCGACATCTTCAAATGGCATAATATGAACGCCATAAATTTGCTCTATATGATATTTATCAAACACGTTTGATTGGATTAATTGATTTGCACCGGCTTCAGTTTCTTCTGAAGGTTGGAATATAAATACTACATTATGCGGTAATTCACCTTTATCATATAAAGCTTTACAACGATGCGTAAAAAGCATTAACGCTGTCGTATGACCATCATGACCACATGCATGCATAACTTGATCAACCGTACTTTTATAAGGTACATCGTTTACTTCTTGAATAGGTAAGGCATCGATATCCGCTCGATACGCAATAGTATGACTCGAATTGCCTTCTAAATAACCAATGATACCCGTTTGAATAGGGCGTTCGTAAGGAATATTTAATTGTTTTAAGAAGTCTTCAATGTATGCAGTTGTCTCATATTCTTGCATACTTAACTCTGGATGTTGATGTAAGTATCTTCTTGTATTTTTCACAAATTCTAATTCAGACATTTAACTCAGTCCTTTGTATTATGTATAGAAAGAGGGAGCGGGATAGAAATTTCATTTAAGGAAAATGATATCGCAGTCCCGCCCCGACTAAAATGATATTATTGATTTAAATTACGTAAAGCAGATACAATTTCTTTTTTACCGTCTTGAACATCTGCTGATTGTTTAATAACTTTAGCCGGTGTACCAGCTACTACTGCGCCAGCCGGAACATCTTTAGTTACGATAGCACCAGCTGCAACGATTGCACCTTTGCCGACTCTAACACCTTCAAGGATAACAGCATTTGCACCGATTAATACGTCATCTTCAATTACTACAGGTGATGCACTTGGTGGTTCAATAACACCCGCTAATACTGATCCAGCACCAACGTGTACATTTTTACCAGTTGTTGCACGTCCACCTAAAGTAGCGTTCATATCTACCATTGTACCTTCACCAACAACAGCACCGATATTGATTGTAGCACCCATCATAACAACCGCACCGTCTTCAATAACTGCATGTTCTCTAATGAAAGCACCTGGTTCGATTCTTGCATTTGTATTTGTTAAGTCTTTTAATGGAATTGCTGAATTGCGACGATCATGTTCAATTTCTAAATCTGTAATAGCTGATTGATTCGCTTCATAAAAGCTCTTCCAATCTTTAGCATCACAGAAAATTGTTTTAGATGTTTCAGAACCAAATACTTTAAATGACTCTGGGAATTCAACATTTTCAAATGCGCCGTTTACATAAACCTTTAAAGGCGTTACTTTCTCTGCCTCACTAATATATTGTATAATTTCTTCTGCCGTAAAATCTTTAACCATGTTAAATTCTCTCCTCATTTAAATTATTGTATGTGTAATATCCGTTTTCTTTATTGACTAGAACATCTGCTACATTAATTGCGCCATTAGCGAAAATATCTTTAGACTGCGCACGATGTGTGATTTCAATCGTTTCGTCATGGCCAGCAAATAATACTTGATGTTCTCCAACAATTGTACCACCACGTTGTGAACTAATGCCAATTTCTGCAGGTTCACGTTTAATAGTTGATTCATGTCTATCATAAACTGGTACAGATTGTGCTCTTTTTTCTTTAATTGCATCATATAGTTGAACGAGTGTACCACTTGGTGCATCGACTTTCTTATTATGGTGCTTTTCTAACATTTCAATATCAAAGTCTTCTAATAATGGTAATGCATATTGAATAATTTCTTTGAGTATATGCACGCCATAGCTCATATTTGCGCTGAAAAATACAGGCATATTTTGAGATTTTTCTTTTAACTTTTCTATGATTTGTTCTTTTTCACCAGTCGTTGCGATAACTAAAGGTAATGTGAAGTCTTCTTCTAATAATGGCAATAATAATTCAGGATTAGAAAAGTCTATCGCCACATCCGCTTCTGGCGCTTCTGAAATAGATTCAAAAGCAGGGTAGGGATATGATTTCGTTGAATCCTTCACGACAACACCAACTATTTCGTTGTCTCTTTCTTCTGCTAATCTTGCGACGCGTTCATTCATTGCGCCATATCCGATTAATAATATCTTCATTGTTTTACACCATCTTTAAACTTAGTAAATGCTTCACTTAAAACTTTTCTTTCTTGTTCTTCCAATGCAACAAGCGGTAATCTTACTTCATAACAACCGAAACCTAATTCAGACGTTAATAACTTAATCGGCACTGGATTAACATCTACACTTAAGTGATTAAGTAATTCTGTAATATCACGATTTAAAGTGTTTGCTTGTTCTAATTGATCATTAACGACATAATCATATAATTGTTGTGTTTCTTGTGGTATAGCATTTGCTACAACTGAAATTAATCCCGCTCCGCCTAATTGATAGTAATCCAACATATTGTCATCATTACCACTATATAATGCAAAGTCACTTGGTAATTGTTGTTTTAAAGTTTTTGCATATTCTAAATCTCCTGTCGCATCTTTTAAAGCCACGATGTATGGATTTTCACTTAGTTTAAGCACCGTTTCAATATCTATCGTCATATTTGTTCTTGATGGGACATTATAAAGTACAACAGGTAATGCAACTTCATCCGCAATTTTTGTGAAATGCGCGATTAATCCACGCTGACTCGTCTTGTTGTAATAAGGTGTGATTAACATAATCGCATCAGCACCTAATTCTTTAGCTTTTATAGAAGCATCGATAGAAGCTTGCGTATTGTTTGTACCTGTACCTGCTATAACTGGAACACGGCCATTGACTTTTTTAATCCCACATTCTAATAACGTATTTCTTTCTTCTGTTGTAAGGGAAGGGTTCTCTGCTGTTGTTCCGTTAATAATAATACTTTTAACACCATTATCTATTAAAAATTCTATATGATTTTCAAAGGCTTCGTAGTCTACATCCTCATTTGTAAATGGTGTTGTAAGGGCAACGCCCACACCGTTAAAAATATGTGACATACTGAACACTCCTTATTATTTTTTATTTAATTCTAATACTTGTTCTAGCACTTGAACGGCATTTAAACTTGCACCTTTTAATAAGTTATCTGAAGTACACCAGATGTGGAATGTATTGTCTAAAGAATCATCTTTACGAATTCTTCCAACGAATACTTCATCTTTACCAGTAGAATGAATCGCTAGTGGATATTCATTATTTTCTACGTTATCTACTAAGACAACACGGTCATCTTCATTAAATAAGTTACGAATATCTTCAACAGTCGCTTCTTTATCTAAAGTTACGTTGATATGCACACTGTGGCTATCTTGAACAGGTACACGCACACAAGTTGCTGTTACATTTAAAGAAGGTTGATCTAAGATTTTTCTAGTTTCATCGATCATTTTTTGTTCTTCTTTTGTATAACCATCTTCTAAGAATACATCTATATGTGGTAACACATTATTATAAATTGGGTGAGGGTAGTTCTTTGGTGCTTCTCCTTTTTCACCATTAGCTAAATCTTCACGACCAGCTAAACCGGATCCTGATACAGCTTGATATGTTGTATAAGCAACACGTTTTAATCCGAATTGATCTAATAAAGGTTTTAAAGGTATAACTGATTGAATTGTTGAACAGTTAGGGTTTGCAATAATTTTACGATTTAATTTAGGTACATTCACTTCCGGAACGATTAAATCAATATCTTCATGCATACGCCATTGACTTGAATTATCGATTACAATTGCACCATGTTGTTCAAATAGTGGGGCGAATTTCTCGCTTGTACCACCTCCAGCACTCATAATAACGTAATCGAAATTGCCATCAGTTTTCTCTTCTGTCAATGCTTCAACCGTATAAGTTTTTCCTTGGAATTCGATTTTTATGCCTGCTGATCTAGGTGATGAAAATAATACAAGTTCATCAAATGGTACATTTTTTCTATCTAATACTTCTAATACTTTTTCTCCTACTAAACCTGTTGCGCCAACAACTGCTAATTTTGTCATTTTGTTCACTCCATCATTCATTATATATTAAATGCTTCACTTAAAGTTCGAACGGCAGTTTCTCCTAATTCACGATCAACAACATAAGAAATACTAATCTCAGAAGTTGTTGTTTGATAGAAGTTAATGTCATGACTAATTAAAGTGCGGAATGCTTTTGAAGCTATTCCTGACATATCTCTCATACCTGTTCCGATTACTGAAAGTTTAGCGTAGTTATCTCTCATTTTATAACGTAAATGAGGGTATTCCTCAGTAAGTTGTTCAATGATTTGTTCGATTTGATATACGTCTGAATCTTTAATCGTAAACGAAAGCTGTAATCCTTGTTGATTTTCAATTTGAGATATCATATCAACATTCATTGATTGTTCTTCTAATGAATCAAATAATTTCTGTAACAATGCAAAGTTTTGCATCGGATAAGTTAAAGTAACATGAATCATATGTGTATCAAGTGCGACTCCTGTAACTGCTTTTTTCTCTAATATCTCTGTTTGTGGCATAATCCATGTTCCTTTCACGTTTGATAATGTTCTACCAAGATATAATGGTATGTTATAATTTTTTGCAATTTCGACACTTCTAGATTCTAATACACCAGCACCTAAAGCACTCATTTCCATCATTTCTTCATATGAAACTTCATTGAGTAACTTTGCTTCTTTATAAATTCTAGGATCTGTTCCATATACACCATCAACATCAGTATATATTTCACAAGATGTATCTATACTTGCTGCAATGGCTACTGCAGTTGTATCAGAACCGCCGCGTCCTAAAGTCGTAATTTCTAGATGATCATTCACACCTTGAAATCCTGCAACGACAAGAATGTCATTTTTTTCAAAAGCTTCTTCAAAACGTAGTGCATCAATTTCTGCAATTTTACTTTTCAAATGATGACCAATCGTTTTAATTCCTGCTTGATATCCTGTCATTGCTTTCGTTTGAACACCAATATCATTCAATACCATTGATAAGTATGAAATGGTTTGTTGTTCTCCCGTCGTTAAAAGCATCGCTAAATGCTCATCTTTAGGTTGCGAAGTAAGTGAACTAATATTTTCAAGTAAAGAATCTGTCGTCTTACCCATAGCACTTACAACCACTACTAATTGTTCTCCATTATCAACACGTGATTTCAACATATGTGCGATATTTTTAATTTTGTCAAAATCACCAACGGACGTACCGCCAAATTTTAAAACACTCTGACTCAAAATAATTCCTCCTATAAATCGGAGACGAACGCTGTAATATAAATAAAAAAACAAGTTCGGCATTCGAACTTGTTTTAATTTATATATACAAGTGATGCACTCCATTATTCTTAAGATAATGACAGACAATTAGCTCTTAACCTAAATGTCCAACACCATATTTCTGCAAAAATACAATGTTTCGGCATCGCACCCTTTCACTCCTTTAAGATTGCAGTCCAGTAGGGGAGTTACTAATGATTGATGCGCCTCATCAAAAACATATTCAATTGGTATGCATTCATTATACATACAAAGAATATTGATGTAAAGAGAGAAAACTGATAATTTCAAAAAGTTCTTACTATTTAGACGATAAGCCCTAGAAATCAATATTCATTCATATTCATTTTAGAAGGTAATGGGGCGGTGTAGGTATTTTATAGGAATGGGGGGGATGTTGGTAAGAAAAGTAGGATTGTATTTATCTTGTTTTATCAGTCTTGATAAATAGGAGGACTGAACATTGCAAGTCAGCTCTCACTAGCTACATTGAACGCCAAAAACACCCCACATTACCTCATTTCCCCAAATAAAAAAGCTAGGACTTATAAAAATGTCCTAGCTTCTCTATATGAAAATTAGTTATAAACACCTTGATCTCTCAAGTATTCTTCATAACTGATTTCTTTAGAAATTGCGCCGTCTTCTTTGATTTCAATTACGCGGTTGGCGATTGTATTGATAAATTCAAAGTCATATGAAGTAAAGATTAATGATCCTTTGAAATTCTTCAAGCCATCATTGACTGCAGTGATACTTTCTAAGTCTAAGTGGTTTGTTGGTTCATCTAGTAATAATACGTTAGAGTTTGATAACATCATTTTACTTAACATACATCTTACTTTTTCTCCACCTGAAAGGACACTTGCTTTTTTCTTAACTTCTTCACCACTAAATAACATACGTCCAAGGAATCCTCTTAAGAATGTTTCTGTTTGTTCTTCTGGTGGTGCATATTGTCTTAACCAGTCAACTAAGTTCATTTCAATACCTTCGAAATAATCTGAGTTATCTTTTGGTAAGTATGATTGTGTTGTTGTAACGCCCCATTTAACTGTTCCTTCATCTGGTTCAAGTTCACCAGCTAAAATACGAAGTAGGGTTGTTTTAGCAATCTCACTTTCTCCAATTAATACAGCTTTATCATTTGGATTCATTGTAAATGAAACGTTATTTAATACTTTTTGACCGTCAATTGTTTTTGAAACACCTTGAACTTGTAATAAGTCGTTACCGATTTCTCGTTCAATTGTGAAATTAACGAATGGATAACGTCTTGATGATGGTTGAATGTCATCGAGTTCAATTTTTTCAAGCATTTTCTTACGGCTTGTTGCTTGTTTAGATTTAGAAGCGTTCGCACTAAATCTAGCAATAAAGTCTTGTAATTCTTTAATGCGTTCTTCTTTTTTCTTGTTTTGGTCTTGAGCCATTTGAGAAGCAAGTTGACTTGATTGATACCAGAAGTCATAGTTTCCGACAAATAGTTTAATTTTGCCGTAATCTAAGTCAGCTATATGTGTACAGACATTGTTTAAGAAATGTCTATCATGTGATACGACGATAACTGTATTCTCAAAGTTAATTAAGAAATCTTCTAACCAAGCAATCGCTTTAATATCTAAACCGTTTGTAGGCTCATCGAGTAATAGAACATCTGGCTCACCAAATAAACTTTGAGCAAGAAGTACTTTTACTTTTTGGTTGTTTTCTAATTCAGACATCATTTTGTCATGTAATTCGTCTTTAATACCTAAACCTGAAAGTAATACAGATGCATCCGCTTCTGCATTCCATCCGTTCATTTCAGCAAACTCACCTTCAAGTTCTGCTGCACGCATACCATCTTCATCTGAGAAATCTGGTTTCATATAAATTTCATTTTTCTCAGTCATAACTTGCCATAATTTTTCATGGCCTTTTAATACAACATCAATCACTTTTTCATCTTCGTGCGCAAAGTGATCCTGTTTTAATACTGCTAAACGTTCATCTTTACCAAGTGAAACGTGACCTGATTGAGAATCTAATTCGCCTGATAATACTTTTAAGAACGTTGATTTTCCAGCTCCATTAGCACCGATAAGTCCGTAACAGTTACCTGGTGTGAACTTAATATTTACATCTTCAAAAAGCTTACGATCACCGAAACGTAAACTTACATTCGTAACTTGTAACATTAAATGACTCCTTTTCATTAATACTTCTACCGATGAATTATATCATAAATGAAACAAAAATGGGCAAGAGTTTGAACAGTCGTTACACGAAGCAAAATGCATGTTATAATGAATAAACGAAAAACATATGAATGGAGAATGACATGGCACACGAAAAAGATACGCTTGTAGGTCGCATAGACTTTTTAAAAGTGGATAGATTGGAAGGTTCAACTTATCATTTACTTGGACCAAATAGCGAACCTATTAAAATGAATGCTTCAGAAGTCGAAGATGACGATCAATTAGAAATCGGTGAAGATTATAGTTTCTTTGTATATCCAAGCCGATCTGGAGAATTATTTGCAACACAAAACATGCCAACTATTACAAAAGACCGTTATGATTGGGTAAAAGTATTGAGAGTAGACCGTGATGGTGCTGCAGTAGATGTAGGATTACCTAGAGAAGTACTCATTCCATGGGAAGATCTACCTAAAGTTAAAGAACTATGGCCACAAAACGGTGACATGATATTCTGTACACTTAGAATAGATAGTAATAGTCAAATGTTTGCGAGATTAGCAACTGAAACAATCGTTGATACAATGTACAAAACAGCTGAAGAATCTATATTACATCAACATGTAACAGCAAGACCATATCGTTTATTAAGAGTAGGTACTTTCCTCCTATCTGAAGATGGTTATAAAATCTTTGTACACGAATCAGAACGTAAACATGAGCCAAGACTAGGTGAAGAAATGGACGTTAGAATCATCGGCGTAAAAGAAAACGGTGAATTAAATGGTTCATTCTTACCATTGGCACATGAAAGACTTGATGAAGATGGCCAAGTGATATTTGATTTACTAGTAGAATATGACGGAGAATTACCATTTTGGGATAAATCAAACCCAGAAGCAATTAAAGAAGTCTTTAATATGAGTAAAGCAAGTTTCAAACGTGCTATCGGTAGATTATACAAGCAAAAACTGATCACAATCGAGACTGGTAAAATTACCATTACCAAAAAAGGTTGGGCTCAAGTTAAAAAAGAAGACTAATCATATAACCAAACCGACACTTCAAAATGAAGTAGGTTTGGTTTTTTAATGCATTTATATTCCATTTAATTACAATATTGACATAATTTAAAAAGCGTTGTAAATTATAAATGTAACAATATCGAACATTAATAAACAATTAAATATTTGGATCGTGACTATTCAATTAGGCGAAAACCACAATTCTTGAGGTGCATCAATCACCTCTAAGTCTTGTGGTATTTTTATTTCAAATGATTGGAGGTATTGCTGCCTATGATAATCAAACAAGTCCTTAACAATAATGTTGCTATTGCCATTACTGAAAATGGTGAAGAAGTTATCGCGATGGGGAAAGGAATTGTGTTCTCAAAAAAGAAAGGTGATTTCTTATCTCATCAAACACCCGAGAAAATATTTAGACTCGATAATCAAGAAGTGAGATTTCATTTACAGTCTTTAGTTAATGATGTCCCCGTACCTATTATTACGACATGTTGTGAAATCATAAATGATGTTCAACATAAATTTGATTTTACGTTTCAAGATTATATTTATGTCACGTTAACACACCATTTGCATCACGCTGTTAATATTCATCAAAACAATCAAAAGATACAGACATTTTCTATTGATGTTAAAAGCATTCATCCTCGTGCATTTGAATCTAGTTTATACGCATTGACGATTATTAAACGAAATTTAAATATTTCTTTCCCAGCATATGAAGCAAATAATCTAGCATTACATTTTATCAATGCTGAGCAACCTGAAGGTATCGAAAATCAAACTGCTTATAAGAATAAAAATATTCAACTGAACGATTTAATCAATTGCTTAAACCAAATAGGTATTACTCGGAATAAGTCCAATGAATATTATTATGATAGATTCATCCAGCACTTAAAGTATTTAACAGAACACATTCTTGATTATTCTGAAGACTTATCTCAACAAGTTGATATATCATTCCAACAGCATTTAAAAACACACTATCCAAATTCTTATTTGTACGCAAAAGACTTATATCATGCCATATCAAGAAAGTTCAATATTGTTATTAATCAACATCACTTGTTCTATTTTCAGTTGCATATAGAACGCATATTATCATCACAAAAAGGAGGCACAACAAGAGATGAGTAGAGAAGAAAATATGATGGTAGGTTTCACCATTGTTGCGATAGCTGGGGATGCAAGAAGAGAAGTTATGGCGGCTATGGAAAAAGCTAAAAATGGACTATTCGAAGAAGCACGTAGTCATATTGAAAGTGCAAATACATATATAACGGAAGCACATAAAGAACAAACCCAATGTTTAGCTCAAGAAGCAAGTGGTGAATCATCTGAGTTAAGTTTTATTATGGTACACGGTCAAGATCACTTAATGACAACGATGGCACTACGTGATTCTGTAAATTACATCATTGATATTTATGAACAACTTCAAACTTTAAAACAAAATGGGTGATACTTGTGAATAAGATAATTAAATTTATTGAAAAGATGAAACCATTTTTTGAGAAAGTGGCTTCTAATCCATACTTAACGGCAATTAGAGATGGCTTCGTTGCATTAATGCCAGTTATTTTATTTTCATCATTATTTATTTTAGTTGCTTACGTACCGAACGTTTGGGGATTCCATTGGCCAAAAAATATCGAAACAACCATTATGAAAGTGTATCAATTCACGATGGGTATGTTAGCACTTTATATGGCAGGAACCGTTACGAAATCATTAACTGACAATAAAAACTTAAAATTACCTAAAACGAACCAAATCAATGTCATTTCAACATTCGTAGCTGCTGAATCTTCATTACTAATTGTAGCGATGAACCCCGTTAAAGACGGTATAAGTATTGACATGCTTGGTACTAAAGGACTTATCGCGTCATTTATTGTAGCATTTGTAATACCAAATATTTATAAATTCTTTATTGGTAGAAATATCACAATCAAGATGCCTCCTCAAGTACCCGGTAATATCGCACAAGCGTTTAAAGATATGATCCCGTTTGCCGCTTCTGTCGGTTTATTCTGGATTATTGATATCGCGATCCGTCAAATTGCGAATGGTAACTTAGCAGAATTGGCGACAATTATACTGTCACCATTATTTACTGCTGCGAATGGTTACTTAGGATTTGCGATTATCTTCGGATTTATTGCTTTCTTCTGGTTTATTGGTGTACATGGACCATCTGTAGTAGGTCCAGCTGTTATTGCAATTATGTATAACAACCAAGTTGAAAACTTAAGATTATTTAGAGAAGGTCAACATGCACATATTGCATTAACACAAAGTACGCAAGACTTTGTAGCACTTATTGGAGGTACAGGTGCCACATTCTTAGTTCCATATATATTTATATTCTTGTGTAAGTCTAAAGAACTTAAAGCTGTTGGTAAAGCGTCATTTATTCCTACAACATTTGCTGTAAATGAACCTTTACTATTTGGTGCACCAATAATTTTAAACCCAGTATTCATGATACCTTTTATTGTTACACCAATTCTAAACTCATGGGTATTGAAATTCTTTGTAGAGAATTTAGGTATGAATGGTTTCATGCATTTCTTACCATGGCCGACACCAGGACCTATAGGTATTTACATGGCATCTAACTTCGCGCCATTATCATTATTATTAATTGCCGTTATTATGATACTCGACTTTGTGATTTGGATGCCATTTATTAAAGCGTATGATCGCATAAAAGTGAGTGAAGAACGCGGTACGATTGAATGTCAAAATATTGTACAGCCTCAATCAAATGCAGAGTCAAACAAAAATAGTCAGTTAGAAACAACTAATACTATAGTTCAATATGACATTAAAGATCACGTCAATGTATTAGTCGTATGTGCTGGTGGTGGTACAAGTGGTATACTCGCTAATTCGTTAAATAAAGCTGCTAAAGAACAAAACATTCATTTAAATGCTACTGCGAGGGCATATGGTCAAGATATGGATTTAATTAAAGATATGAACATTGTTATATTAGCCCCTCAAATGGATTCAATGAAAAATGAAATGAAGAAATATACTGACCAACATAATGCTCTTCTTATGACAACAACAGGTAAAGAATATATTGCTCTTACAAGGGATGGAGAAGCAGCAATAGAGAAGATATACAAACTACTATTAGAAGAAAAATAAAACAAAGGAGTATAAGCATGTTAGAATTACCAAAAACTTTTGTACTAGGCGCTGCAACAGCAGCATATCAAGTCGAAGGATCAAGCAAAGTAGATGGAAAGGGACGTGTGCTTTGGGATGAATTTTTAGAAAAACAAGGAAGATTCAGGCCAGATCCAGCAAGTGATTTTTATAATCGATATGAAGAAGATATTAAATTAGCTTCAGAACATGGTATTAAAGCGTTAAGAATTTCTATTGCTTGGTCTCGCATATTTCCAAAAGGGTATGGGGATGTTAATCAAAAAGGGGTAGAATATTATAAAAATGTATTTGCGACATGTCGTAAATATAATATCGAACCATATGTGACTTTACATCATTTTGATACGCCTGAAGAACTATTCAAACAAGGGGATTGGTTATGTAAGGAAAACATCACGCATTTTGTGAACTATGCAGCATTTTGCTTTGAGACATTTAAAGATGATGTTCAATATTGGATGACAATTAATGAACCTATCGCATATACTTTAGGTCAATATGTAACAGGCGCGTTTCCACCTGGTGAACAATATCAAGTCGTCAAATGTCTCCAAGCTCAACATAATCTTATTGTTGCGCATAGTAAAGTAGTTAAACTATATAAAGAGAAAGGTTATAACGGAGAAATCGGTATTATACATGCTTTAACTCAAATATATCCAATTAATCAACAACCTGAAAATGTAAAAGCTGCTAAAATACAGGATACATTTATAAATGGACTTTTATTAGATGGTACATTTTTAGGAGAATATTCTAGTGAGAAAATGGAGGTCATTCATCATCTACTCAATATATATGATGGTTCATTAGATCTGACGGAAGAGGAAATGACAATCATTAAAGAAGCTAGTCAATTACAAGATTTCTTAGGTATCAATTATTATCAAAGTAATTGGGTTAAATCAAATGAAGCGGATAGCTTAATACATCATAATGGTACTGGGGATAAAGGTAGTTCGATTTTTAGACTTAAACAAATAGCTGAAATTGTTAAAAACCATGACGTTCCAACGACTGACTGGGATTGGTATATATATCCTAAAGGTTTATATGATATGATTATGCGCATTAAAGAAGACTATCCAAATTATAAAAAGCTTCTGATCACTGAGAATGGACTAGGGTATAAAGATCAATTTATAGATGAACAAACCATCATCGATGATCAACCACGTATAGACTATATAGCTGCTCATATAGAAAGCATTAGTGATGCGATTAAAGATGGTGTAAATGTAGCAGGTTATTTTGTTTGGTCATTGCAAGATATGTTTAGTTGGTCTAATGGTTATAATAAGCGATATGGATTATTCTATATAGACTTTGAAACACAGAAAAGATATATCAAGAAAAGTGCATTATGGTATAAAGCACTATCTGAGTCAATAGAGAAAGAAACAGAATAAAAATCATATTAAACCCCGCTTCTAGATTAAATAGAAGCGGGGTTTTTAATTAACTTATAGCTGTTGCATATTGTTCAATCATTTTATTTAAATTTTGTATATTGGTTATACCTTCATTATTTAACCAAGCTTTGCATCCTTGTTCACCATCTTTAACATATGCTTGAGTAGCGCCTGCCCATGTTGCTCTTCCACATAATACACCGTTAAATTTAGATTCTGATTCATAAGCAAATTTTAACGTTTCTTGGAATAAAGTAGGTGATACGCCTGCACTTAAAAAGATAAATGGTAAATGCGTTGCGTCTGATTGTTCTTTAAAATACTGTTGAGCTTGTGCTTTAGTATATACTGGATGATCTCCAAATCCTTCTACAAAATTCATATTAACTGGAACTTCTACTTTTAATACATCTACTTTAAAACGGTCTTCTGAGAATAATTTCATTGCATCAATAACTTTATGAGGTTTAACTTTTGCGTATGCTTCGCTTAAATTATCATCATTTGTTGCGTCATATGACACGATTTCTAAGAAAAATGGAATATCCAATGCGACACACTCAGCACCGACTCTTTCTACAAAGGCTTCTTTTTGTGCGTTGATTTCTTGTGATTCATCAATATCAAAATAAACGAGTAATTTAATGGCATCTGCACCTTGTTCTTTCAGTGCATGTACAGACCATGTATTTAATAAATCAGGTAATCGACCAGGTGTCGCTTTATCATAGCCAGTCTTTTCATAAGCTAAGATTAAACCGCAATTAGGATGTCTTTCTTTTGAAGCGGGTAATCCATACTCAGGATCTAATAATATACTTGAAGAATATGCCGTTAATGTCTTAGATATTTGTACTTTAAAATCTTCTATCGTTTCTGATTCTACATTTTCACCAAGCATTTTCTTTAATGCACCGCGCTGATCAATAGCAAGTGCAGCAATTTGGCCTAAATCGTTTGTGAGTTTTGATAAATTTTTAACCATTTAAAAACACTCCAATTGTTCAATTTTTATTTTTGCTAAATAATACTCAAAATTCTCTTTCGTTAAGAATCCAGTTTTCTGTTCTAAAGCATTAGCAATTCCAGCAGCCATTGCTGATTTAACAGCATAGTGAACATCTTGTTTATGTATGAGTCCATAACTAAATCCTGCTATAGAACTATCACCAGAACCAACTGCATTAACAGCTTTAATTTTAGGAATATTTACTTTATAAATTTGATGCTGATATTTATATAGTGCACCATTAGAACCAAGTGAAATCATGACACATGGAATTTGGCTTAAAAGAGGGGATTTCAATGCGTTTATAATCTCTTGGTGATTATCTTGATCTTTCACATTAAAAAGCTGAGCCAATTCTTCGATATTAGGTTTAATTAAATAAGGTAAGCTTTGACCTTCATGATTTAATAAATCTTTTAAAGTATGACCATTAACGTCCAACAATACTTTCTTACCATGACTAACAGCGATATCGATAAGCGTCTGGTAAGCTTCAACATTCATGCCTGGTAAAGCACTACCTGATATCGCAATCATGTCATGCCCTTGAATGAGTTCAGTCACATGTTGAATCAATAATTGAATATCTTCTTGCGTAATTGAATCTCCCTGTTCAAGTAATTCTGTTTGATGCGCTCCATTTAAAATCGCTATACATTGTCTCGATTCAATATTTGTTTCATAAAAATCATGTTTAATATGATCTTGATCTAAATCACGTTTAATAAATTCACCAGTAGTACCGCCGATAATGCCAGTTGCTAAATGATCAATGCCTAAAATGTTTGCCACTCTCGTAACATTCAATCCTTTGCCACCAGCCGTTTTAATAACATTTTTAACGCGATTCGTTTGATTCAATTCAAAATGATCTAGTTGATAGGCGATATCCACTGAAGTATTTAATGTAATTGTTAATAATTTCAATATTTCACCTCATCCACATATTCTCCTTTATTCCATTTATCAATATATTTGTTAAACTGATTGGCATCATATTGAACTTGGTCGTCTGTTAACAATTGATTCATGCGTTCTATTAATTGATCTGATTCCGATGTTTGGATATAACTTGCATTTATAAAAGTCTCAACGATATCTTTAATTAAATCTATGCCTGAAATCGTTCCGCCGACACCGATAATATTGCAATTATATTTTTCTTTCGCTAAACGAGCGCTTGTAATGTCACGTACGAGCGCAACTCTCGCATTAGGCACTTTATTTGCTGAAACACTAATACCTACACCTGTACCACAAAGTACAACACCTAAGTCAGCTTTTCCTTCTGTCACAGCTTTTGCGACATTTACACCATAAATAGGGTAGTGTGTTCTTTGATGATCATAAGTTCCAACATCTATCACTTCATGACCAATACTTTTAATAAAATCTGATACTTTGATTTTTTCATCCGTAACGATATGATCGCATCCAATAGCTATCTTCATTTAACTTCCTCCTTAACACAAACTATTTAACATATCTATTCTGATTTGATGGCGGCCAGCATCATAAGATGATTCACCAAATGCTTTAGCACAATTAACCGCTAGAGTAGGGCCAACAATTTCAGAAGCAAGGATCATAATTTTTGTATTGTTGTGACGTGCTGTCATACAAGCAGAACGGTCATCTGAAACTGAAGCAGCAATTATATTTTTATGTTTGTTTGCAATAATGAATGGTGCAATACCATAATCATCAATAATTATTGCCTTAGCATCTTCATTATTTTTAACTGCTTCTATAGTATTTACAGTTACAGCAAACACATCGTCTTCAAGTGTTTCATCATACAAATTGATCCATTCAATGTTAGAATGAGATAGTTCTTGAATAATCTTGTCTTTTAAAGGGCTGGATTTACGAATACAATTAATAAAAACTTTCATATACATCCTCCTGTGTTTTTAATTGTTCGTTTTTGTTAATTATAATATAAAATCAAACATACTTTCTGTCAATAAAAAAAGCAATATAAAATAGCGTTATGCTATTCTATATTGCTTTTCTTTTAATATTCATTTTTATAACTACTTAATCTTGTTTGGATATGTGTTTAATATTTCTTCACTTACATCATCATCTGAAATAACAGCATCGACATCGTTAATATTATAGAAGTTATATAATGCTTGAACACCAAATTTTGTGCTGTCTGCGGTGATATATTTAAGCTTTGCATTTTCTAAAATAATATGAATGCCTTTGCCTTCTTCTTCATTAGCAGTTGTTAATTTCTGACCATATATACCGTTAACACCGACAAATGCTTTTGCTACATGAAAGTCTTCCATCATTTTGTTCGCAAAGTGTCCGATAAATGTACCCGTTTTAGATCTGAAACGACCACCTACGAGTAATACATCAATGTTTGATAAATCTTTATATTGTAAAAATATATCAAGCGAATTCGTAAATATGCTTAAGTTCTTGTCTTTTATAAAATCAAATATGAGTTCATTTGTAGAACCTGAACCGATAAATATAATATCTTCATTATGAATGAGTTCGCCACACTTTTGAGCGATTTTCATTTTATTAGAGACATTAATGGTTTGCTTTTCTTTATGTGACTTTTCATTATATAAGTTATCTTCAATTAATTTAGCGCCACCATGAATTCTATTTAACAAACCATTGTTTTCTAGTTCTTGTAAATCTCTTCTTATTGTCATTTCAGCAACGTTCATCTTCTCTGAAAGGGAAGATACTTTCACAGACATATTATTTTTAAGTTCATCCATTATAAAACGGTGCCTATCAACTTTTAATTTCACTTGTGATCCTCCTATATATTAACTTTTTAATAAGTTCGAATTTGTTTGATTATATTGTAACACAATTAATATTAAAATTAGAATAATATATAATACGGTAATTTAATAAGGCATGTTTATATTGGACAAGAAAATGTAGAGACTGACACAATAAGATGTACCAGTCTCTACATTAATAATAGAAAAGATATTATTCAATTTCGTTTGTGAGTGATTCTAGCTCATCGATTAAGTGACCGATATACGCGATTGTTTCTTTAAGTGGTTTATCTGTCGTAATATCAATGCCTGCCATTTGAGCAAGTTCAACAGGAGATTTAGAGCCACCAGCTTTTAAAACGTTTAACCAATCTTCAACAGCAGGTTGTCCTTCTTTTTCAATTCTTTGACTCATAGCAGTTCCTATCGTTAAACCTGCAGAATACGTATAAGGATATAAGCCCATATAATAATGTGGTTGGCGCATCCATGTTAATTCTGCACCTTCTGTTATTTCAACTTCGTCTCCCCAGAAATCAGAAATAACTTGTTTCTTAATACTATTTAAAAGTGGGGCAGTGAGTGCTTCACCTTTATCAACATGTTTATAAACTTCTCTTTGATATTTAGCTTCTAATAAATGTGTAACCATATTATGATAGTACGTTCTTGAAATAATTGAGCTAATAACCCAACGTTTAAATTTCGGATCATCTGATTTCTTCAATAAACTATTAGCCATTAACATTTCATTCATTGTTGATGGTGCTTCTACAAAATACATAGAACAATCTGCTTGATATACATTTTGATGTGCATTTGCTAAATTAAAGTGTCCTGCATGACCAAGTTCATGTGCTAATACAAATACTTCAGTCATCTTACTTGTCCATGAAATAAATATGAATGGGTTAACACCGTATGGGCTTGCGCAATAAGCACCTGTTTGTTTCCCTTTGTTTTGAGGAAAATCAATCCAACGTTTATCATAACTATCATTAACCATTTGCATATAATCTTCACCAAGCACACTCAATGCTTCTTTAATATAATCTTTAGAACCTTCAATTGATACATCTGGTTCATAAGTAGGGTCTAATGATATACGTAAATCTTCAAATTTCAATTTATCTAGATTATTTGTACGCTTAAGTAATTGCGCATATCTTCTCATATGAGGTGCTAATTCTTCTGAAATAACATCAATTTGACGATCGTACATTTCTCTCGTTACATCTTGTGATTCTAATAAGAAATCAATAACAGAATCATAACCACGTAATTCAGATTCAATTTTTTCTTTTTGAACGTGAGCGTTGTATGTTGCTGCAGTTGTATTTTCATAACGGCGTAGCGACTCACTAAATTTCTTGAATGCATTACGTCTAACTTCTGTATTAGACTCAACTTCGTAATCACCTTCAAATGATACATAATCTAAAGGTATTTCTTCTCCATTCGCTTCAAAAGTACCAAACTCAATATCTAACATCTTCGTAATACCATATAATTCATATGGCGCACCAAAAGTAGGTGAGAAGGTTGCTAACGCTTTTTCTACTTCAGGATGTAATGTATGTTCTTTTTGACGTTTTAACAATGTTAAATATTTAGGATACTCAGATTGTTTAATTAAAGCATTGAATGCTTCATCATCTAATTGCAAAATTTCTGACTCTACAAATGATAATAAACCAGCTACTTTTCCATATGTAGTAGAAAATTGTGCAGCTACTTTTTGACTTTGTTCATCTGTCGTATCAGTCGAATAAAGTAATTCTGCATATGTGCTTAAGTGAATAATACTTACGATAAGATCAGCTTGTTCACGTAAAGCAGATTCAATCGTTGATATTTCATTTAACTGATTCACATATTTGTTATTAAATGCTGTAACGTTCTCAACTAATTCATTTAATGCACTAAAAAATGCATCATTGTCTTGATACAAACTTGAAAGATCCCATGTTTCTTGAACAGGAACTTCACTTCTTAATAATTGTCCCATCAAATCACCCTTTTTTTAAAATTTACTTATTTATGTACTTATGTACATATTATACATATAAACATCTTCTACGTCATATGATACAACGCACTATTCGAACAATTTATCTTGCTCATCATGGTCACATTTGTGCGCTTATGTCCGTAAAATTTAAATAAAATTGCAAATGTACAATTAATTTTATATGAATAAATCAAATTTCTATCTATATTGTAATTAAACATAAATAAAAGGGGTATAGACCAGTACAACTAGATAAAGGAGGCGTACATCTTGAACATTTTTGATTTCCCAAACTACTTATGGATTTCATTTGTCGTCGTTATTGTTTTTTCTGTATTATCATCATTAATACTTAAAAAACACGTCATCAGTGCAATTTTGACATTTGTCGTATTAGGTATGATCGCATTTATATTACCTAATTTTTATGATATTACATACGAACCATTATTAGGCTATGCCGCATTTATGGCAATCGTAAGTTTATTTGTATGCTTATTAACATGGTACTTAATGAGAAAGAATCAAAAAAGATTAGCTGAAAAACATAGTCAAGATGAAACAATAGAAGATGGACGTCAATTTAATGAATTAAAAAGACGTAATAAATAGGGAGCCGGACAGAAATCTAATTTAAATAAAAAGATTTCGTAGTCCCGCCCCGGCAAGGATGACTAGAATTGAAAAAAGCTTGGTACAAGCGCATTTTCAATTCAGACACCTACTGCCAAGATACTAGAAGAGTCTGAGACATTACATTATGTCCCAGACTCGTTTTTTGATTGATTGGTCGGGCGTTGTGAACACTTCTGGCTAAACTTGTTTATAACGGGGCTCTTGTGAACACTTCTCGCCAAACTTGTTCGTAACGGGGGCGTTATTTACAAAACTCTGCTGAACTGTTACTAAGGATACCCATAGTTACAAAAGTCGGTCGAAGTGTTACTATGGACTGCTTTAGTTACAAAACTCGGTCGAAATGTTACTAAGGATACCCATAGTATCAAAACTTGGCTGAAGTGTTACTAAGGATACCCATAGTATCAAAACTTGGCTGAAGTGTTACTAAGGATACCCATAGTTACAAAACTTGGACGAAGTGTTACTAAGGACCACTATAGTTACAAAACTTGGCTGAAGTGTTACTATGGATAGCCATATTTACAAAACTCAGCCGAAGTGTTACTAACACACTCGTTATTTGCACTTCTTATCAAAAATGCTAATAACGACTGAGATATTTCTATATATCCCAGTCGTCTTTTCTTTCTTTATTTAAAATATACAGGTGTCGTGATTGCATAGAGTGCTTCGTTAATAATACTTTGTTGATCTGCGCTTAAATCTGAGTTCTTTAATGTTCCTTCTCGCTCATATCCACATCTTTCAATAGTGTTAATGCTTCTTGTATTCTTAACATCTATGTATGCTTCTATTCTTACAAAGCCATGGTTTTCTATAACATGTTGTGTAATATATTGAATTGCTTCGGTTATATAACCTTTGCCTAAACCTGAATTGACTGCCCAATAGCCAATTTCACATGATGGTAATCTTAAATCGATATCTTGAAGGACAACTGATCCTACAAATTGCATCGTATCTTTTTCAAAGATAAAATATCTAAAATATTCTTTGTTATACTGTGGGTCAGTTGATTTATTAAGAAAATCAGTCACTTTATATTCATCGAATTGATAATTGAAGAATGCTACCCAATCTTTCAATGTATTTACTGAGTTCAGCATTTCGTCCTTTATTGTCTCTTTATATGAAAAAACTTGTTCTCCAGCTAGTAGTATTAAACGAGATGTGTCTAATTTTAATTCAAGTTGTATCTCTTTATTCATTATAAAACTCCTGACTTACGTGATATTCTATATGTATTATAACATGTACGAAATTGACTTTATTTATTTTTTTGATTATATTGTTGACTCTAACGTAACGTAAGACTTTATAGTAAGGTTATGAGGAGGTTAAGTAAATGGAAATGACTGTTAAAGAAATTGCTCAATTAGTCGGTATAAGTGTGCGCACGCTTCACCATTATGATGAAATTAATTTACTAAATCCGTCTAATGTATCATCATCTGGTTATCGATTGTATTCAGACGAGAATGTAGACAGATTACAGCAAATTTTATTTTTTAAAGAGCTTGATTTTCCTCTCAAAAAGATAAAAGAAATTCTTGATGATCCTTCGTTTGATAAAGAAGAAGCATTAAATATGCATAAAAAGATGCTCATCAATAAAAGAACAAGAATTGATCAAATGATTCAAACGATAGATCAAACGACTAAACATATGAAAGGAGAAATTAACATGACGAATGAAGATAAATTTATAGGATTTGAGTTTAATCAGAATGAATATGAAGCTGAGGCACGTGAAAAGTGGGGGAATAAAACTGTAGATAAAGCGAACAATCGTATTAATAGTTGGTCTAAAGAAGAAAAAGCTTCAAAAGAAGAAGAAATGAATGATATTTTTAGAGCATTTGCAGCAAAGAGAAATGAATCTCCAGACTCAGAAATTGCTCAATCAATTGTACAAAGATGGTACACATATTTAAATTCTAATATTGATTGCGAGTATAGTTTAGAAGCATTTGGTAGTATCGGTGATATGTATGTAAGTGATGAAAGATTTACTAAAAATATCAATAAATTTGGTGACGGTACCGCACAATTTGCTAGTAAAGCAATTGCAAGTTATGTCAAAATGAATCAATAGAATGAACTACTATAAATCGTATTTATTTCGATTTATAGTAGTTTTTATTTATAATGATGTATGATATGCTTTCCTAAAATCTATTTGGAGTGATTTAATGATTTATGTATTAAGACATTGCAAAGCTACTGGACAAGACTTTGATGCAGCTTTAACGATAGATGGTATTAAGGTAGCACAACAATTAGTACCTGTACTAGCTAAACTCAATATTGACCATATATATGTCAGTGAAATGAATCGTACATATGAATCAATTAAACCATATTTAACGAAATACCAAACACCATTAACTTATGATAGTCGATTAAATGAGCGCATTTTAAGTGACTTACCAATAGATAATTGGCTAACTGAGCTTAAAATGACTTTCAGTGACTTTAATTATCGGATACATAATGGCGAAACAAGTTTAGAAGCTCAACAGCGAATTTTAGAAGTATTTAAGTCGATACCAGTAAATGAACATGCATTAATCGTTACACATGGAAACATCATGTCATTATTACTAAATCATTTTGATAAACAATTTGGCTTTGATGAATGGAAAGCTTTAAAGAATCCAGATCTATATGCAATTGATGAATCGTCACAAATAAAACATGTAACAATAAATAGTTAGATATATATGTAGAATAGGCGTCCCCTAAGACAACATACTTAACTTCCTATAATATATATTATGTAAACTAATTAATCGAATAAATATGATATATGCCACTAACCCTATATTTAACACTAAAAAAGCTGAAAAATGAATTTCAGCTTTTTTTGATTACTTTTTAATTTTAGATCGTACTTTTTGAATTACATTGTGTAAGAAATATTTTTTCTTATTGATTGGTTTATAGAAATCTCCGATTAATTCTTCGATTTGAACGTTAAATCCTCGTTTAAATCGGTATACACCGTAATCTTCGCTATCTTCAGTGAAATCTCCTGATAATCCGTAGAAATTATATCTATCGAATCCATTTTCGAAACAATAGTTAATCATATGCCAGTGCATCATATATGGTCCCATAAAGTGATTATATTTTTCACTTGAGCCACCTGAGAAATAATTGATTTCATATGCATTTTCAAAGAATACACCTGAAGCTAAGTTTAAGATTTCACCATCTGTTTTGATGAGTTCGCTAGTTTCTAATAATTCTTTCTGTGCGTGGTCAATTAAACGATCTGTTTCAGCAATTTTCTTTAATTGTTTTTCAGATTTGTTTTCTTTTGCCATCATTTGGTCACGTTTTGTTTCTAAGTCATTTAAACTCTCTTGTGTTGATTGAATATATTCATTTAAATTGATATATGCTAATGGTACTAATGCTTTAGAACCATATGTATCAATAAAGTTTAAGAAATATTCATCTGTCTTAGAAATAAAGCCAGCTCTTTCTTCTGTTTCTCTATATAATTTAAAGAATATATCTAATTCATCGCGTTCTAAGAAACGTACTTTAACACCGTAATTATGCGCTTTATTGACGTTACGTTTTCTTTGGCTGTCGAATCCTTTTTTAACTTCTGCTAATGTTTTATCTTTTAAGTTCAAGACACCCATCCATCTTACTTGGCTTGATGGATCATATTTAGTCGTAAAGCCGTGATGGTCATAGCCTAGTGATTTAATTAGATCAACGATTTGGTCATTAGCGCCATCTTCTTTAATTTGTTTAATATCTTTGTCGTATATATTGTAAATCCAGTATGGGTCGACTTTAACATATAGACATTGATGTTGTTTTAAGTACTTTTCAAGTGCTTTGAAGTAATATGTCACTAAATCTAGATTGCTATAATCCATTACCGGACCACGATTTGAATAATACACATAACTACCTAATGTTGGTATTTTAGAGAATAGACTTGCTGCAACTACCTGATTATTCTCATCTTTAACACCTAATAATACAACTTGAAAACCATCATTTTCCCTCGTCTTGATGTTTTCTTTTACTTGAAAGTAGTGACTTTCGTATCGACTATCAGATACGAACTCATCATATTCAGTAACCGTTAATTCTGTAAATTTCATATTATCTAAATTCCTCTCTTACTGAAAATCATTTATTTTTTTAATACTTTTTTTAGTGTTGTATATGCTTTGTACGCTGGTTTATTAATTGGTTTAACGAAATCACCAATATATTCATAAACATCTGCATTGTAACCTTTTTTAAATTTAATAACGCCAACATCAGGTGCATCTTCTGAGAAGTCTCCGCTGATACCATAGAAGTTATAACGGTCAATATTGTGATCTAACGCGTATTTAATCATTTCCCACTGAATTGCATAACTACCTGCAAAGTGACGATATTCATTCGATGAACCACCTGCATAATATACAACTTCAAATGGATTAATAATAAAGAAACCAGCTGCTATTGGTAATGTATCACCATGTTCTTGTTGTAGTTGAAGTGCTTCTTCTAATTTAGCTTCATTTGCTTCTCTTTGTTGTTTTAAGTTGTCTATTTTATTAATCGTTTTTTGATTATCTGGTTTCTTTTCTAAATCTTTTTCAGCTTTTGCAATATCTTTGTTGTATTGTTCATGTTCTTTTTCTAATTGTGGAATGTAAGTTTCAAAGTCTATATATGCTAAAGGAATCTTTACATTTTCAAAGTATTTTAATCTATTGTAATAGAAGTCATCGCCACGATCGTTGAAATCTTTCTTCTCTGTAGTATCTTCCATAAATTGACGGAATATCGGCATTTCATCTTTAGATAGAAAACGAACTTTAACACCATTTTTTTGAACTTTTTTAGTATTTCTTTTTCTTAAACTGTCCATGTTCTTGATGAGCGTCTTTTCGTCCATACCTTCTAAATCAAGTACAGAATGCCATCTAATTTGATGTATTGGGTGGAAACCAGTTGTGAAGCCTTGGTGTTCATAACCTAATGATTCAAATTGTTTAATTAAACCATCACGGTTGAATGATTTTTTAATATTGCCATCATGATCTCTTAGTTGATATGGCAAGTAAGGATCGATTCTAAAGAATAATCCTTTATAACTTTTTAAATAGCTCACGATTTCTTTAAAGAAAAAGTCAACAAGTTCTTTGTTGTCATAATCCATTACTGGTCCTCTATTTGAGTAAAAGTAATTAAATTTCTTCATAACTGGTACACTTGTTAACAGACACGCAGCTAATACTTCACCTTGATTATCTTTGACCCCTACTAAATGTGTTGAAGTACCTTCAGATGTTTTTAATTCATAATTACCTACTGCTTGTGTAAAATGCGCGTACGGCATTTTATTTGTAAAAGCTTCAAATTCACCAGTTGTTAAATTTGTAAATTTCATTTATACAATACTCCCAATCTCATTTTTATGTATTTGTTACAATTATACAATATTTTGTCTTTATTCTAAAATAATACTCATTACTATACCATTATTTCATAAATAAAAACCTACCATATGGCAGGTTTTTATTTATATTGCTTAACTATTTTAATACATTCACAAATTTTTCGGCAACCTCTTCACTCGAATTTGGATTTTGTCCTGTGACAAATTTACCGTCTGCAACTGTATGCGATTCAAAATCAGCACCTTTAACGAATCGAGCACCTTGCTTTTCAAGTTGTGTTTGTAGTAAAAATGGTACATCATTTTCTAAATTCATTGCTTTTTCTTCACTATCTGTAAAAGCAGTTAATTTAACACCATCCACTAAATAGTTCCCATTAGGAAGCTTAGCGCCTACAAATGCACTTGGACCATGGCATACTGCACCAATCACCTTATCGTTATTTCTATAATATGCTAGCATATCTTCCAAGTCTTCATTATTTGGGAAGTCAAATACTGTTCCATGACCACCAGGTAAGAATATGCCATCATAACTCTCAAACACGATGTCTCTAATACTATATGTTTGTTGTAACTTTTCTAATACGTCATGATATTCTTTAGCTTCGTCATTTTGAGTTGAATTTGGATCTATCGGAACACTGCCACCTTTTACAGATGCAATATCCACTTCTAATCCATTTTTAATAAATACTTTATAAGGAATTGCTGCTTCTTCTAGCCATAACCCAGTTGGTTTACCATCTTTAAATTGAGATGCATTTGTAACAACTATGAGAACTTTTTTGCTCATTAGAAACACTCCTTTTCATTTGTTAATGTCGATTATACATGAAGTGTGTTTCTTTTTCTTCTATTAAGGGTTATGCATTTTTAATCTTCATCTAATGCTTTTCTAATACTTTGCAAATATGCTTGAGTTTGTTCTATTGAATCATTTTTTAATCTTTTAACAATTTCGCTACCAATCACAATGCCGTCACTAAATGACTTTATTTCTTTAGCGTGTTCTTCAGTTCTAATACCAAATCCACAAACGACAGGTACACTAGCGTGTTGTTGTATAAATTTAATTTTATCTTTTAAAGATTCATGGAAGCCTCTGCCATCACCAGTCGTCGCATTCATTGTCACTGTGTAAATAAAGCCTTCCGCATGTTCGGCTATTTGTTTAATTCTTTCATCACTAGAAGTCATCGCAATTAAAGAAATTAATTTAATGTTTTTAGGTTGTAAATGCTTTTTAAATCTTTGTCCAAGTTCAAATGGTAAATCTGGAATGATTAAACCGTAAACATTCGCTTCAGCAATTCGTTCTATAAAAGCGTCAACACCATAAGCATCAATTAAATTATAATAAGTCATAAATAAATATGGCGTATTGATTTCATCTTTATGTTCGATCAGTTGATCAATGATTTTATTAACAGACATACCTTGTTTAATCGCTTCTTGTCCAGCCGCCATAATCGTTGGGCCATCAGCTACAGGATCCGAGAAAGGTAAACCAATTTCTATATAATCTGCACCATTTTCGTCCATAAGCTTGACTGAATCTATAAAATCTTTGTTTCCCATGACATATGGTATAAATAATTTACGCATGATGATCCCCCTTCTCTTGCATATACTTTCTAATCGTTTCCATATCTTTATCTCCTCTACCAGAAACTGTCACAACAATAATTTCATCTTTATCCATTGTTGGTGCTAGTTTCTCAACGTAACTCAACGCGTGTGCACTTTCTATAGCTGGAATAATACCTTCTAATTGTGTAAATTTAATAAGCGCATCCATCGCTTCAGTATCACTTGCATTCGGATATTGAACACGACCAATATTGTTATAATAACTATGTTCCGGACCTACACCTGGATAATCTAATCCCGCTGAAATAGAGTGCGCAAGTTCGACTTGTCCATTTTCATCTTGAATTAAATACATTCTAGAACCATGTAATACACCTGGTTTCCCTTTTTCAATAGCTAAAGCATGTTTAGTAGTATCTATACCTTCACCAGCAGCTTCAACGCCGAATAATTTAACAGATTCATCATTTACAAACGGATAAAATGTACCAATTGCATTTGAACCGCCACCAATACATGCAACAACTGCATCTGGTAATCGAGATTCTTTCTCTAATATTTGTTTCTTAATTTCTTTACCAATCACACTTTGTAAATCTCTTACGATAGTTGGGAATGGATGAGGACCTAACGCCGATCCAAGTAAATAATGTGTATCTTCAACATGTGAAACCCAATATTGTAAAGCTTTATTTACTGCATCTGATAACGTACCTTGTCCGTCTGTTACAGGTACAACTTTAGCACCTAATAATTCCATTCTGAAAACATTTAATGCTTGTCTTTCAATATCTTCTTCACCCATAAATACAATAAGTTCCATATCAAACAACGCTGCAATTGTTGCACTCGCTACACCATGTTGACCAGCACCAGTTTCAGCAACGAGCTTTCTTTTACCCATTTTCTTTGCAATAAGCGCTTGTCCTAATGCGTTATTGATTTTGTGAGCGCCAGTATGATTTAAATCTTCTCTTTTTAAGTATATTTTTGCGCCGCCAAGTGCTTCTGTATAACGCTCAGCATATGTTAAAGGTGTTTCTCTACCTACATAATCCTTTAAATAATCATTTAATGTTTCATGAAATTCCGGATCATTTTTTAATTGTTGATACGTATCGTTTAATTCTTGTATAGCTGGCATTAATGTTTCTGGTACATATTGTCCACCAAATTCACCGAAAAATCCTAATTCATCTGCTTCTAATTGTATATTTTTATTCAATTCAATCATCCCTTTACATATGTTAGTAATGCTTTAATTTTCTCTTTATCTTTTTGACCATTCTTTTCAATTCCACTTGATATATCATAACCATTATGGTTAAAGTTTAATGATTCAATTTGTTTAATTTTATCTATATTAATACCACCAGCAATTAAATACGGAATATTGTTTAATGCATTTAATATAGACCAGTCATAAGATACTCCTGTACCACCATAATCTTTTGAAGGCGTATCAATTAAAAATAAATCTACTTCATTTTTAAAAGCTTCTATATTAGTAACTAATTGATCATTAGCGGGTAAAGCTTTATAAATCTTAATATGCGGATACTTTTCTTTCACCTCATGTATAAATGATACAGATTCATCACCATGAAATTGAAGTGTATTAATAGAAGTTTCTCGAATAAGTTCATCAATTTCTACCATCGTTAAATTCACAACAACAGCTACGATATCAATCGTTTGGGGAATATCTTTACTTAATGACTTTATATCTTTAACAGATACATATCGTTTACTTTTTGGATACGTGATAAATCCAATTGCATCGACATGATTTAAGACAGCTGTTTCGATAGCATCTTTATCTTGAAAGCCACAACATTTAATAAACATGTTGCTCACCTTGTTTTTCTAGTCGTAAACTTGGTAGAAATTCATCTAAGTGTGGATGTTTCATTAGCGACTCCCCAATTAATGCGCCATCAATACCACTGCCGATAATACTTTTTACATCATCTAAAGTACGAATACCACTTTCAGAAATGTATGTTACACCTGGTTTAATTTGTGTTAAGATTTCATTCGTATGTTTAACGTCTGTGACAAATCTTTTTAAGTCACGATTATTAACGCCAATTAATTGTGCACCAATTTCATGTGCAATATTGAGTTCTTCTTTATCATGCACTTCGACAAGTACTTCTAAACCTTTTTCTGTTGCATATGCGTATAAAGTTTTGAGTTCTTCTTTTGATAAAATATTCACGATTAATAATACGATAGAGGCACCAACATGATGTGCTAAATCAATTTGTCTTTTATCAATGATAAAATCTTTACATAAAACAGGTAATGTCGTCTTAGTTGTTAAATTTTGTAATCTCTCATAACTACCATCGAAATATTTTTCATCCGTTAATATAGATATAGCAGAAGCACCGTATTGTTCATATAATTTTATTTGAGTAGCCATATCTCGTTTCGGAATATCTGATACTGTAGGACTTTTTGCTTTTAATTCAGCAATGATATTCAACTTATTATCATGCTGTGTACGACTTAAGAAAGATGTTTTGTGTTGTACATCCACTTTCTCCAATGTGTTTAATTTTTGTTCATAATATTGATTATTTAGTAATGTTTTTTTATATTCTACAATTTCATCCAATATTGTCATAAACTTTGCCTCCTACAGCTTCTAATATATATAATGCATGTTTATTATCTATTAAAGACTCTGCTAAAGTAATACCCTCTTTTATAGAGTCTACTTTTTGACCGGCATATAACGCTAAAGCAGCATTTAATACAACGACATCTCTTTTAGGACCATGATCTTGTCCTGTTAATATGTCTAAAGTAATGACTTTATTTTCTTCAGGTGTTCCACCTTTTAATGATTCATTAGGTGCTGATTGTAATCCGTAGTCTTCAGCATTTACAGTATAATGTTTAATACCTTCTTCTTGAGATACTTCATATATAATGTTGTCACCAGATAAAGTAGCTTCGTCCATGCCACCTGCCCCATGCACGATAATGGCACGTTTTCTTCCTAATTTATAAATTGCTTCAGCAATAATTTTAAGTTTCGTTTCATCATAAACGCCCATCACTTGATAATCTAAATGATACGGATGAATCATTGGTCCAAGTAAATTAAATGTTGTTGGTGTTGGTATTGATTTACGAACAGGTTGAACAGTCTTCATAATCGGATACGTTTCAGTTGCACTTAAAAATGCTAAATTTGTTTCGTTTACTTTTTCTGTCGCATCTTTAATAGGTGTTGTTTGAATATTTAAAGCAGATAAGATATCAATGCTACCTGTTTTAGATGTAATACTTTTATTACCATGTTTCAAAACTTTCAAGCCAGCTGCCGCAACAACAAATGAAGCGGTTGTTGAAATATTAAAGCTGCCAGAATGGTCTCCACCCGTGCCACAAACACAAATACTATCTTCTAAATAAGGTCTTTCTTTATATGTTGTTTCGATTAAACTTTGACTTAAGTTCGATAATTCATCTGATGTTTCACCTTTCATACTTAATGCTACTAAATGTGCAACCTTCAATGATACATCTGCTTGTTCATCCATCATTAAATCTACAAATGATTTCATTTCTTGTTGCGATAAATCATGATACTGAATGAGTTGTTTTAACGTGTTCATAATTTGCACCTTCCCTTGTTATATCGATAAAAGCTTTTATAATTTCATTTCCATGATCTGAAGCAAATGATTCAGGATGAAATTGTATTCCGAAATGTGGTTCTAATTTATGTTCAAATGATTGTATGGAATCTCTCGTTCTTCCTGTAATTTTCAAAGTGCTTGGAAATGTTTTTTCATCACTAATTAATGAGTGATATCTCATAATATTAAAATGCTGTTCGCATTCTTGATACAATTTAGAAGTTTCAATAATATCAATTTGATCAACTTTACCGTGCTTAACTTCTTTCCCAACGACAACTTCTCCACCGTAATAAGTCGTTAATGCTTGAGCGCCTAAACAAATACCTAATATCGGTTTATCTTTATATGCTTCTATTAAATTTTTTAAGTCTTCTGTATCATCAGGATGACCAGGTCCTGGAGATATAACCAATCCATCAATATTTAAATTGAACGGTGCCTCATCCGGATGATAGATTAAGACGTCATCATGTTGCTTAATTAAATCTACTAAGTTATATGTGAATGAATCGTAATTATCAATTACTAATATCATGGTGTAACCTCCAATAAACTTTTTGCTTTGATCATCGTTTCTTTTAATTCTTTTTGTGGGTTTGAATCATATACAACACCACAGCCAGCTTCTACATTTACATATTCGTTATCAACAACCATCGTTCTAATTGTTAAAGCAAAATCTAAATCATGGTTGCAATTAATATAGCCAACACCACCAGCGTAAATACCGCGTTTTCTTTTTCTGCTTTCATAAATTCTTGTGATTGCTCTCGTCTTAGGTGCACCAGATACTGTTCCTGCTGGTAATAAAGCTGTAATCATTTGAAGCGGTGTAATTTCTGGTCTAATTTTACCTTCGACGATTGAGACGATATGCATAACATGTTCAAATCTTTCAACAGTCATTAACTTAGGCATATATACTGAACCTGTTTGAGCAATCATATTTAAATCATTTCTTCCAAGATCGACAAGCATACGGTGTTCAGCTAATTCTTTTTCATCTGTAATCAGTGCAACCTCATTTTGTTTATCTTCTTCTTCTGTTTGACCCCTCTTATTAGTACCTGCTATTGGGTTTGTTGTAATGATATCACCTTGTTTCTTAATGAAACTTTCTGGTGAAGATCCAATGATGCTTCTTTCTTCATCGTCAATGTAATACATATATGGACTTGGGTTTTGTCTTTTTAAATTTTTATAAATTTGAAGTTTCAAAGTATCTTTATTTTGTTCATTAAAGTAATGTTTATATTTATAAATTCTTGAAGGTACGACTTGGAACATATCACCTTGACTAATAAGCGATTTATAATATTCGACTTCTTTCATAAAATCTTCTTCACTAATATTAGTTTCAAGTTCACCTCTTGATGTATATTCAATTTTATTTTGAAATAGTGAAATATCTTTTAATGTTTCAACCATTTTATTGAGCTCATGCTCAACTTGTGCTTCCGTATTCTGACTAAATAAGTTAGATGCGATAACAAACAATTCTTCTTTAAAATGATCAAATACGTATACAGATTCAACAAGATTAAATGAAGCGTCTGGAATATCTGATTGCAATTCAATTTGCTTAAGTAATTTATTTTGATATCTAATTAAATCGAAGCTACAATACCCGATCATGCCAGATACAAATGGTAAATGTGTTAAAATATCTGGAACTTCGTCAACTTTTATATCATTGATGAAATCCTCTAGTGATTCATATGGACGTTCATTTACAAGTTGTTCTTCTTCATTTATGAATATTTGTAAATAATCATCATATAAATTCACTTTTCCAACAGCTTCGAACGCTACAATTGAAAATCTACCTTTCATTTGGTCTGTGCTTGCACTTTCTAAAATCATTTTCTTACGATTTATTTGTCCTAAAGTTTCTGGGGTAATATCAGCATTTAACTTTTTAAATTTAATAATCATCTTAATCCTCCTTAATAAAAAAACCGCGCATAAACATCCTAATCAAACAGGACGCTTATGCGCGGTACCACCTTCATTAATAAGTCTAGAACTTATTCACTCATTAAATATTTAATTATGTCTACATGGTCCCCATTTCTAAATTAAACTGTGTTAGTTTACATCAACCACTAACTTTCTGTTTGCTACAGGCTTTAATTTATACTTATGACCACTGATTTAGGTATACAAAAAGACACCACAGTATACGCTATCTGTAAGGACGCGTTACCGTGGTGCCACCTTAGTTAACATTGAATTTCATGTTCACTCTAAATTTCATTTAATTGATGATTTGAAAGCCCAATTCTCTCTTTGTGTGTAGTGCTAATTTACATCAACCATTAGCTTTCTATTGGCTACTATCAACACGAGATACTTATCTTTCAAATTCCGAATGATTTCTTCGGATTAATTAAATATCACTATACGAGAATAAATTTTAAATGTCAACCCTTAAATTCTGATTAGTTTTTAATTTCTGATAAACAATAAGCTCTTAATAACTTTTCACTTTCAAGAATAGAATCTTCATGTGTGCGTTCTAAAGCATGCGAAGATTCAATGCCTGCACCGAATAATCCATGTCTAATATCAGCACCAGCATGTATAGCAGCAGAAGCATCAGAACCATAATAAGGATATATATCTAATTTATATTGAATATCATTTTCTTTGCATAAATTGACTAAATGATTTCTTAAACCTACATGATATGGCCCTGAAGCATCTTTCACACAAATAGATACTGTGTATTCATCAGAAGCTTGTCCATCTCCTAATGCACCCATATCAAAAGCGATAAATTCTACAACTTTATCTGAAATACTTGAATTTGCACCATAACCAATTTCCTCATTGTTCGAAATATAAAATTGTGTCGTATGTGGTATTTCAACATTTTCTTCTTTAAGATATTTCAAAAATTGTAAAATCATCGCAACACTCGCTTTATCATCAAGGTGACGAGATTTAACAAATCCTGATTCTGTATGTACAAATCTTGGGTCGAAACTCACTGCATCTCCAATTTCAATGCCTAGTGCTCTTGTATCTTCTGAATTAAATGTTTTTTCATCTAATCTTACTTCCATATGTTCGGCATTTCGTGGAATTTCAGTATTATTTTTATATACATGAACACTTGTTTCATGTAAACAAATGGTACCTGTTATTTCTTTTCCACTTTGCGTAGTGATAGTACAATATTCCCCTTCAATTGCATTCCAACTAAATCCCCCAATTAAATCTAGTTGTAATCTGCCATCTTCTTTAATATCTTTAACAATTGCACCTAATGTATCTACATGTGCTGTAATCAGACGTTGTGCATCATCATTTTTTCCTGGAACGTTGATAAATAATCCGCCTTTGTGTGTTACACTCGTATCATAATTTAAAGACTCAGCAACTTTTCTACAATATTCAACTGCTGGATCAGCAAATCCAGACGGACTATTAATGTAAACAAGTTCTTTAATTGTATCGATTGTTTCTTTTACGTTAATTGTCATATTACCACTCCTTATACATTTATTATCATTCTATACTTTTAAAAAAATAAATCAATAACACTTGCTTTCTCACACTAACTTACTTTAAACTATTAAAGTATTGGAGGGATTTTATGCAACGCGTATTTATAGTTGGACTAGGATTAATTGGTGGGAGTTTAATACAAAATATTAAATTTTATCATCCCAATTTACATATAACAGGTTACGATTATTTTGAAAAACATTCAGAAATCGCATTATCTATGAAAATTATAGATGAAATTGCAACGGACTTTGATTCTAGTGCTCGTCAAGCAGATTTAATTATATTAGCCACACCCGTACAGCAATCTATTGAGTACGGTAAGCGATTATTAGAAATTGATACTAAACCAGGATTAATCGTTACCGATACAGGTAGTACGAAATTAGGATTAAGTTCACTAGAATCACAATTATTAGAACAAGATATTCATTTAATCGGTGGACATCCAATGGCAGGTAGCCATAAGTCAGGTGTCACGAATTCAAAAAAGCACTTATTCGAGAATGCTTATTATGTATTGATATATGATCAAGCAGACAATGAAGCGGCTTATAGTGAAGTTAAACATTTGTTAGAACCTACTAAAGCAAAATTCATCAAAATGTCGGCAAAAGAACATGACTATGTAACTGGCGTCGTCAGTCATTTTCCACATGTCATCGCATCAAGTTTAATTCATATGAATGAAGAAAACACACAAATATCTGAATATGTCAGAACACTAGCAGCAGGCGGTTTCCGTGACATCACACGTATCGCGAGTAGTAATGCTGATATGTGGCGTGACATCACATTAGAAAATAAAGAACATCTTGTCACACTTATGGAAAATTGGATCGAACAAATGACACATACGAAAGAAATGATAGAAGAAGGAAATCCTGCATTAATTCATGATTTTTATCAATCAGCCAAAACATATAGAGACCAGCTCCCTATTAAAGAGCAAGGTGCCCTAACTTCAACATTTGATTTATATGTCGATATCCCAGATAAACCAGGTATGATCAGTGAAGTAACAAGAATACTCGGACAAAATCACATCTCTATAACAAATATTCGAATATTAGAAGTTAGAGAAGATATTATGGGTGCATTAAGATTAAGCTTCAAATCAAGCACAGACAGAGATCGCGCAATAGAAGCCTTACAATCATTTGATACGTATACATTGTAATATCGAATATCGAGATTAGGAACAAAGCCAAGAGAATGAATGTCTCTTGGCTTTGTTTTGATTAGTGGAATAGATTGTGGATGATCTCTTGGATTAAATAGGTCGTTAAACCATGACTTGGGCGATCTCTTGGATTAAGTTAGACATTAAGCCATGACTTAGGCTTTCTCTTGGATTAAGTTAGACATTAAGCCATGACTTGGGCTTTCTCTTGGATTAAGTTAGACATTAAGCCATGACTTAGGTGATCTCTTGACTTAAATAGGTCGTTAAGCCATGACTTGGGCGATCTCTTGGCTTAAATAGGTCGTTAAGGCATGACTTGGGTGATCTCTTGGCTTAAGTTAGACATTAAGCCATGACTTGGGCTTTCTCTTGGCTTAAGTTAGACATTAAGCCATGACTTGGGCAATCTCTTGGTTTAAGTTGTTCGTTAAGCCATGACTTGGGCAATCTCTTGGTTTAAGTTGTTCGTTAAGCCATGACTTGGGTCATCTCTTGGCTTAAGTTAGACATTAAGCCATGACTTAGGCTATCTCTTGGCTTAAGTTAGACATTAAGCCATGACTTAAGTCATCTCTTGGCTTAAGTTAGGCGTTAAGCCATGACTTAGGTGATCTCTTGGATTAAGTTAGGCGTTAAGCCATGACTTGGGCGATCTCTTGGCTTAAGTTAGGCGTTAAGCCATGACTTGGGCTTTCTCTTGGCTTAAATAGGTCGTTAAGCTAAGACTTGGGTCACTTCAATTGTACATCCTCATTCATTCAAACAAAAAACTGCCCATAAAAGGCAGTTTTTTATATTGTTTCTGATACTTTTTTAGAGTAATACATTGTGTTGACTAAATATAAAATAATCAATAATGACACACTAAAGAATTGATTATTGTTTGATGAGATTGAGAATATTGATGATAATGCTATACATCCGATTATTAATTGTTGGTTCAGTGTATAAGTTTTTTGTAGTGCAATTAATGTAATATATTGTTCTCCACTATCCATCATATCTATTATTTTTTCATTTAATTTTTTATCTCCTGCTTTAGGATAGTTTCGCTCTGGGTATAATTTTCTCAATTTAGATAAATGCATATATGATATTGGTGCTGTTGCTATTAATGAAATCATCGCAATTAATAAAGACAGCATACTTGGTTCTTTTGTTAAGTTAATGACGATATTTAGTATTGTTAAAGCTATTGTCATAATGATACCAAGCAATATGGGTGGATAAATTAATGTTTTTTCTAACTGTATTTCTATTTCATCTTCATTTTCAGGATTTGTTTCAAATTTTCTATATTTTTCAGCTTTTTTATAAACGTTCAATAAAATGATAACTAAAATAACTAATACAATTGCTAGAATAATGGCTGTAATATCAGTTTGCACTGTCGTAAGTTCAATTTCTAAAAAGTCATGTCCTTTTTTAAAAATACTTGTAAGTAAGCCACCTACTAAACCACCGATCAGCATATATAATATTAAGTTACCAATTAACATAATTTTATTCTTTTTCATAATTCATCCTCCTCGAATATGAAAACATCTTCAACATTTTCTTTGAGTATTCTTGCTATTCTAACAGCAGTCAATACTGATGGCATAAAGTTATTCCGCTCTATCAAAGAAACTGTTTGTCTTGAAATTCCTGCTCTTTTAGCCAATTCAGTTTGATTAAATCCTTCCCGAGCTCTTAACTCTTTTACCCTATTTCTCATTTGACCACCACCTACATTTATCAATATACACGATTTTAGTCATATTGACAAATATAGTTGTCAATTTGTTATATATAATTGTCACTGTTCTATGTATAAGAATGCATATCATTGTTAATTTATTAAAATCATATTTACTTATTTATAATTATATGTGAAGATTAAATAATTACATATTTCAGAATATTTTGAAGGGGGTATTTTTATGGATCATTTTGGCTTTTGGTCGATTATTCCTCCAATTATAGCCATTATTATGGTATTACTTACGAGAAGTGTTATTGTTTCATTATTTTTAGGATTATTTTCAGGCATACTCTTGTTAACAAGCTTTCATCCAATATCTTCTTTAAAAAAATTACTTGGAGATTATTTGTACAGCACGGTTGCTGATGAATATAATGCGGGCATACTTATCTTATTAGTGTTTATCGGAGGATTTGTGGCGTTGCTTGAGAACTCAGGTGGTGCAAAAGCATTTGCGAATCGATTTATATCAGGTGCAAAAAGTCGTATCAAAATCCAACTTGCTGCTTGGTTTAGTGGTATTATAATATTCTTTTCTGAAATGGGCACACCTTTAATTGTTGGTCCAATTTATGAAAGTTTATTTGATAAAGCGAAGATATCACGAGAAAAATTAGCTTGGATTATTGATTCAACAGCATCGCCAGTTTCTGTAATGGTACCGTTTATAGGTTGGGGCGTTTATATTATGGGTTTAATTGATACAGAATTTAAACGATTAAGTATAGATATGTCCTCATGGGATGCCTTTATGGTTTCATTACCCTACTTTATTTATCCAGTCCTTGCGGTATTAATCGTCCCTCTTATTATTTTATTAAAATTAGATTTCGGACCTATGAAAGCAGCTGAGGATCGTATAATGAATACTGGTCAAATTTATTGGGACAATGCGAAGCCATTAAGAGAAAGTGTAGAAGTTGATAAAGATGTAGAAAATAAAAGTAAACCCATTCTAATTTGGTTACCTATCGTCATTTTAATTGTTTCATTGTTTACTTTATTAGCACCTAAAGGATTCCCGTTCCAAAGTGTAGAGGGTAAAGATTTCAGAATAGCTTTAAGTTTATCTTATTTCTTTGCTGCTATTTCTATTATCCTATTAATGTTATTTTATAAAGTTAAGACAATTAGCCAATCATTAAATATTTATACTACCGGTATGAAAAATATGACAGATATTTTAGTTATTTTAGTATTAGCATGGTCTTTAGGAAGTGTATTGGACAAATTAGGAACGGCTAACTATATCGTTCAAGTTATCGATGGCACGATACCACCTGCTATAGTACCTGCTTTAATTTTCCTTGTTGGTGCATGTATGTCCTTCGCAAACGGAACTTCTTGGGGAACATTTGCTATTATGTTACCTCTCGCAATTCCATTAGGATATCATTTAGACATTTCGTTAGCAGTTTGTATAGGAGCCGTTATTTCTGGAGGTATCTTTGGGGATCATAGTTCTCCAATATCAGATACAACCATATTATCATCAACAGGTGCTGGTGCTGATCATAAAGATCACAACAAGACCCAAGTACCGATTGCAATATTTAACGGTATTGTAACAACGATTGCTTTACTTATTACAAGTATAATTGATTTTAAATTCACACTTATTTTAGCTATCTTATCCATGATATGTGGTGTCTTTATTATAAATCAAGTTCAGAAATATCGGTATAATCATTAAAAAGAGATGGGATAATTTCCCACCTCTTTTTATTATTTCAATTTAAGCGCTCTAAAAATTTGTTCAGTTTGTTGTTCAATGAGTTTATCACCATTATTCATAGCATCTTCTAAAGTCATTGGACCATTTGCAATACTAAATGCTGCAGTTAAGCCTTGTTCGTGAAGTGCTGATAATGGCATCTCTACCGTACCACCAATTGCGATAACAGGTATGTCATAAGATTTTGCAATTTGTGCAATTCCTGATATGACTTTTCCACCTGAAGTTTGACCATCAATTTTACCTTCACCAGTGATAATTAGGTCTATTTCATTTTCTTTAATAATATCTTTAAAATTCACAAAATCCACTACTAGTTCTATACCTCTTTTTAACTCTGCATTTAAGAACGCTAACATGCCACCTGCTGTTCCACCCGCAGCGCCAGCACCTTCTATATTGCTTATTTCTTGATCTTTAAATGACTTAATAACATCTGCAAAATGAATAAATGATTGATCTAGCCTCTCTACGATTTCTGGAGTTGCTCCCTTTTGTGGCCCAAATATATAACTTGCACCTTGTTTACCAACGAATGGATTCGTCACATCGCATGCAATTTCAAATTTCACATCATGTATTTGTGGCATCACATCTGATTGATCTATCGCTTCAATATTATGAATATGTTCTGCACCTAATGGTATTTCTACTCCATTTTTATCTAGAAATTGATAGCCTAATGCTTGTAATAAACCAATTCCTGCATCATTTGTAGCACTTCCACCTAAGCATACAATAAAATGTTTAATGCCTTTTTCAATGGCATCTTTAATAAGTAAGCCTGTTCCATAAGTGGTCGTATGTAATGGATTAAGTTCCTCTTGTTTAAGTAAATCAATCCCTGAACTTGTAGCTAGTTCTATAATAGCTGTCTTTCCATCACCAGTTATACCATAACTTGATTGAATTGGTCTTGATAACGGATCAATACTCTTAACTCCCATTACTGTTCCTTTAGTTGCTTGCACTAAATTAATCATCGTACCCTCTCCACCATCTGCCATTGGAAGAATAAACGTTTTAGATTCAGGATCTACTGTTAAAATGCCACGTTCTATCGCTTGTGCAGCACTGAGTGCATCAATACTACCTTTAAAGGAATCTGGTGCAATTAAAACTTTCATGAATAACGCCACCTTCTTATGATTTCGTTCTAATTATATGTTACAGAAAAAATATAAAATTAACAGATTTAATTAATAAAATGGGAAGAATATTGGTAACAGAATCATTGAAACAATGATAGATAAAATAATAAGTGGAATACCCGCAATAGCATAGTCTTTAAATTTAAATCCTCCAAGACCGTAAACCATTGTATTAGCAGGCATTCCAATTGGTGTCGCAAATGCTAATGATCCACCGATTACAGTCGCCATTAATACAGCGCTAGGATCTGCCCCCATACCATTTGCAATAGAAATACTAATTGGAACTAATAATGCAGTTGTTGCCGTATTAGACATAAAATTCGTCATCGTAGCAGATAACACGAGTATAACAAATAATAATACATACGGAGATGGATCTTTACCTAATGTACTCATTAACGAACTGGCAATTAGCTTACCTGCACCAGATACTTGAATAGCATTTGCTAAAGCAAGTGACCCTACAAATAATAATATTGTATTCATATCAATTGATCTCATCGCTTTTTTCTCTGGAATAACTCTTGTTGCCATTAACACTAAAGCACCAATCCATGCAGAAACATGTAACGCAATACCTATTTGCTGTTCAAAAATCATTGCGATAACGGTTAAAATCAATACGCCTAAAGACATAACTTGTTTCCATTTTGGAACCTTTGAATAATCAACTTCTTGAGCATATATTGAATCTTCTTCAAGATCGACTTCTTCTCTTTTTGGTAATAATTTATGTCCAATTAAAGTGAAATATAATATACCGATAATAAGAATTGGTAACCCTACTTTTGCATATTCAAAAAATCCAAATCCATCACCTATTTGTTTAAGCGCTGACTGTGCAATCATGTTACCAGGTGCGCCAATTAAACTTAAGTTACCACCCATTGCAGCTGCAAAAACTAATGGTAATAGTAAAGTAGATCTTGAAAAACCGGATTTTGCTGCGATACCAATTACAACTGGTATTAAAACTGCTGCAGTACCTGTATTAGAAAGTACCCCTGACATTAAACCAGTTATTAACATAACAGAAATAATTAATTGTCTTTCAGTTTTAGCAAATTTTGTGACGATTCCCCCTATTTTTTGAGCCATTCCTGTCTCGAAAAACGCGCCACCAACAATAAACATAGCCATAAATAATAGTACGTTACTATCAACGAATCCTGCAAAAGCTTCTTCAGGTTTAAGTACGCCTGTAATGACTAATCCAATTGCGACGATCATCGCAGTTACTGCTAACGGTATTTTTTCCCAAGCGAACATAACTATTGCAAATACTAAAAATATTAAAGTAATTATTGAACTATCCATACTAAACACCCCTTATTCCAAAATTTGATAGCGTTTTCATTTCAATCATCGTACATTAACGTATACATTAAGTCAATAATTTAGTGAAATATTTTTCTTATTAAGTTATATATTGACATTAACGTATACATTATTTAATAATGGATGTATCACAAAGAAACAGGAGGTTATTTATCATGTCAGAAGAAAAAACATTTAAAATTGCTGTCATTCCAGGTGATGGTATTGGTAAAGAAGTTGTTAACGAAGGGGTTCGTGTATTAAATCATTTAGCAGAGCAATCCAATCATCAATTTTCATTTGATTTTGATTACTTCCCTTGGGGATGTGAGTACTATTTAGAAAATGGTCGTATGATGGCAGAAGATGGATTAGATACTTTAAAAGACTATGATGCTATATACTTTGGTGCTGTAGGGTTCCCAAATGTTCCCGACCATATTAGCTTATGGGGATTGAGAATCGCAATATGTCAAGGATTTGACCAATGGGCAAATATTCGTCCAGTTGAATTTTTACCAGGTGTTGAAAGTAAATTAAATCATCCTGATGTTGAATCTTTAAATTGGGTACTCATTCGTGAAAATTCTGAAGGTGAATATTCTGGCGTTGGTGGTCGTAACTTTACTGGTAGAGGTGAAGGAAATGAAGTAGCCGTACAATCATCTTTATTTACAGAAAAAGGCTGTGAACGTGTTATTAGATATGCTTTTGAAACTGCAAGAAAGCGTAAACGTAAAAAAGTAACAAGTGTTACTAAAAGTAATGCGCAACAATATGGGATGGTATTATGGGATGATGTATTTAAACGTGTGAGCAAAGAATATCCTGATGTTGAAACAGATCAATGGTTAGTTGATGCTATGGCGGCACACTTTGTGTTACATCCAGAAGATTTAGAAGTCGTAGTTGCATCTAACTTATTAGCAGATATTTTATCTGACTTAGGTAGTGCATTAGCAGGTAGTTTAGGTATTGCAGCAAGTGCAAACTTAAATCCAGATCGTCGTTATCCAAGCATGTTTGAATCAGTTCATGGTTCTGCACCAGATATTGCTGGTAAAGGTATCGCAAACCCTATTGGAGCTATTGGTAGTGCAGCATTAATGTTAGATCATTTAGGATTAAAAGAAGAAGCAAATCAAGTCAATGAAGCTATTAAGAAAGCGACAGGTTCTGGCGCACTTACAATAGACATCGGTGGTAATACAACAACTAAAAAAATGGCAGATTCAATTATTGAGAACTTACATTCAAATGTGAAGCAATAATTTTATTCGTAATCATTTTATATAACCGCACGTCTTTCTGTTATAATGAGAGAAACTCATTTTAAGAAAGACGTGTATTTTTTATTATTTGAATGAGGAGGATACGACATGTCAGAAGAGCATCAAATTGAATATGATTCTTTAAAAGGAAAACTTCTAGACATCGCTAAACAGTTAGATGAACAGCGATTACCTATTCGTGCTTATCATATATTACGTATTGCGATTAAAAATTTAATATTAGAGCCGGGGCAAACAATTTTAGAAAGAGAAATTGCTGAAGCTTTAGAAATGAGTCGTACGCCTGTTAGAGAAGCATTAGTAAGATTACAAACTGAAGGATTACTGACTTTAATTCCAAGGCGTGGTTTTAATATCAATCCGATAAAAAAGCATGATTTAAAGGAAATCTATGAAATCACTGAAACATTAGATGGTTTGGCAGTAGAATTAGCGACAACAAAAGTGACAGAAGAAAATATAGCACATTTAAAGCATTTAATAGAATTACAACAAGAACAACTTGAACAGAATAATTTATACGAATGGTCTATATTAGATGATCAATTCCATGCAGATTTAATTAGTTTTGCAAATAATACACGCTTAAGTAGCGTAATTAATATACATGCAGACCAATTATTTAGAGCTAGACTATTTACGATAAATGACCGACCTGCTCCATATCAATCTATCATTGAACATAAAGCGATTATTGCATGTATAGAAGCTAAAGATAAGCATGCCGCACGATTAGCTATGCAATCTCACAGAAAAAGATCGTGGGGAGAAATTGTTAATTCATTAAATGACTAGATTAAAAAACCATAAACTTTACTCAAAAATTGTTTATGGTTTTTCTTTATACTTTATTTTATTGATGAGTATAAGTTAAATCCCAACCTATACCAAATTGATCGATTACTTTCGCATATGTCTGACCCCAGAAAGTTTGTCCAAGTTCCATTTGAACTTGTCCACCTTCTTTAAAAATATTATAAACTTCATTAATTTGTTCTTCTGTTTCAAATTCTAAAACAATATATATATTGTGATTCTTATGAAGTGAATCATCATCATTTGGGGTATCAGAAAACATAAATAAATGACCATTAACTTCTAATTGTGCATGTATAATTCTATTTGGATCTTCGGAGGCATCTACACCTGCATCACCATAAGTTTGTGATTCTCTTACACTTCCATCTAATGCTTCACTATAAAATGCTAATGCTTCCTCGCAAGTTCCGTTAAAGTAAAGATAAGGTGTAACTTGTTTAATCACCATGCACCACTCCCCATATTTGATTGTTAATCAAAATAAGTATATAAATGTGCAAAGAGTTTGTCAAATGTTAATAAAATTTACATTTTCAACACATAGTGATTATTTTCTGTATTTCATCTATGATCGACTAGATTCTGTCTACTTTCATCTTGTCTTCTATACGTGTTATTGTCACTTTGTTCATTTGCAAGCAATGCTAATGCTTCATCACGTTCTCGCTCAAATGTATCTATAAATAAATTCAGTTCACGAGCTCGTTCTGGCACGAGTTGCGTAAGTGAAATATTTAATGCTGAATACTGCTCATGTTTATCACATAACTGTTCTGTAAAACTCCAGATTACTCTAAATATATCCATCGTAATATTCGTGCCGTCTTTTAAAGTATAAGATTTAGAGATTGTATTGGCATTACTTTTCAGTGAAAAAGCAATTGTCTTAACTAATAAATTTCTAGATCTTAATTGTTTCGTTAAACGTTCCACTTGTTGAAGTATAATTTCTTTCATTTCATAATATTGATATTGTTTTTCAAACGCTACTTCACATTTAATGTCCGGATTATAAATACTATGAGTTTCCCTAAAGATATTAGTATCTATACCATTGCTGATTAGATTCAATTCCTTACCCATAGTGCCATATAATTGTGTTAATTTATTAACTGGATAACGTGCTAAATCTCCAACAGTATATAAACCAAGCTCATTTAATTCCTTTTCTAATCGATTATTTATGCCCCATACTTTATGCAACGGATGTATCGGCCACACTTTATCCATTATATCGCTATAATTTAATAATCCAATTGATTGATCATGTTGATAAGATTCTGTATCTAAAGCCAACTTGCTCAGCAACATGTTCGGTCCAATACCTATATGGCAATTCAATTGCGTTTCTTGTTCAATTTCGGCTCGAATTCTAGCAGCAAATTCACTTGGTTTATCACAATATTGTTTATAATAATCTGTCACATCAATGAAAATTTCATTTACACGATGTTGTTGGATATCATCTGCGTGTACATAATTAAGCAATACTTTATAAATAGTATTTGCATAGTTTATATATTGTTTCATATTTGGATTGATGATAAAGATATCATTTCTATGTGGTATTTCAAATAGTCTTGAACCAGTCTTGATTCCTAATTCTTGCAATGGCTCAGTAGCAGAAATAACAATGGCGCCTTGCCTTTTCGTATCGGAAATAACAGCTAATTTATTTTCATTTGGGTTAATACCTTTAGAAACACATGACACATTCGCAAAAAAGTTATGAAGACTTAAACATAAAATATATCTCTCTTGGAAATCACTGTAATTGTACATCACATCACCTCCTAGAACATTTGTTTGTATCATCATTATATACGAACATACGTTCTATTTCAAGAGATTTATTTGTCTAAATAAAAAAGCCCTACAAAGCATTAACCTCTTATAGGTCAGCTTTGTAAGACTTGATTATTAATTATCGTACTATACTTAATTTTTCTTCATCATCAGCGCCAATTGACTGATCGATATGAACATGTGTCTTTAAATATATTTCATCTGGTTCACCTTTGAATTCAATTTGTTCTAATTTAAATTCAAATTCATATTCTTGATGGTCTTTCTTCTTAATCAAGAAGGATTGATTAACTTTATGCTTATGCAATTCATAATCAAATTCCGAAAAATCACTATCCTCATTTTGATTATTGACACGTTCAATAAGGGACAATTCGATATATTTAACTTCTAAATCACATGACCCACCTTTAAATATTACTTTACCTTTAATGGGTTCTTCTTCATTAAAAGTCATCTTTTCTAAACGCGTATCGATTGTTAGATTACCGACACCTATAGAGGTAAGTAATTTTTCAAACATAATACAAATCCCCCTTAATCTTCATTAAAGATAGTTTAACCCGATTAAACTAAAATTTAAAGTGATTAAAGAGAATTTTTTAATTATAGTAGATAATTTTTTAACAATCGTCAATATTCAACTAAATCTTACTTATATAAACCTAATGCTTTCGAAGTTGATGAATTAATTTCATTAAATAAATCAGGATTATCAGATAAGTTTGTTCTAAATGAAGGTATCATTTGTTTAATCTTATCTTCCCAGTTTACAAATTCATTAGGGAAACAGTTTTCAAGTAACTGCAACATAACATGTACAGCAGTAGAAGCACCTGGAGAGGCACCTAATAACGCAGAAATAGAGCCATCTTCACTTGTTACAAGTTCAGTACCAAATTGTAATGTACCCTTTCCGCCTTCTTGAGTATCTTTAATGACTTGTACACGTTGACCAGCGATTACGATATCCCAATCTTCTAACTTCGCAGTCGGTATAAATTCTTTTAGTTCTTCTAAACGCTTTTCATCTGACAATAAGACTTGTTCTACTAAATATTTCGTTAATCCCATTTCTTTTAAACCAGCTGATAACATCGTAAAGATATTATTCGGTTTCACTGAACCAAATAAATCTAAGTTAGAGCCAGTCTTCAAGAATTTAGGCGAGAATCCAGCAAATGGTCCAAATAATAATGAACGTTTACCTTCAATGTATCTAGTATCTAAATGTGGTACTGACATTGGCGGCGCTCCGACTTTTGCTTTACCGTATACTTTAGCGTCATGTTTAGCAATAATTTCTTCATTATTACATACCATAAATAAACCACTAACTGGGAAACCTCCAATATTAGAAGCTTCTTTAATACCTGTCTTTTGTAAAAGTGGCAAACTACCGCCACCAGCACCGATAAATACAAATTGAGTATTATGGTATTCAGCCTTTTTAGTTTCGGCATTATAAATCTTTAATTGCCATGAATTGTCTTCATTTCTTCGAATATTCTGAACAGAATGATTATAATTTAACTCAACACCTTGGTCTTTTAAGTCACTTAATAATGAGCGCGTTAAATTCCCAAAGTTTACATCCGTACCAGATTCAATTTTAGTTGCGGCAATTCTTTCATCTTGAGAACGCCCTTCCATCATAAGCGGCATCCAATGCTTTAACGTTTCAAAATTATCTGTAAACGTCATACCAGTGAATAATGGATTTTTTGATAATGCATCACATCTATTTTTCAAAAATTGTACATTTTTGTCTCCATACACAAAACTCATATGTGGTACAGGACGAATAAATGATTGTGGATCTGTTAAACTACCTTTATTTACTAAATATGTCCAAAATTGCTTTGATAATTGAAATTGTTCATTTATTTGAATTGCTTTATCAATATTAACTGAACCATCCGCCTCTTCTTTAGTATAATTCAATTCACATAATGCTGAATGACCAGTTCCCGCGTTATTCCATTCGTTAGAACTTTCTTCAGCAGGTTTTGATAATTTTTCAAATAATTTAATTTCTAAGTTTGGTGATAATTCTTTAAGCATTGTACCTAAAGTAGCACTCATAATGCCTCCACCAATTAATATTACATCTGTTTTCTTATGTAAAGCATTCATAATTAACTACAGAGCCCCTTTCAATATTAACCATTTCGACTATATATATGTCCATAAAAAATATACAAATGAATAATTTGTATGAATTAATCTATGTATTACTACTATTATAAACCTTATACTTTCATTTAAAAAGTGACAACAAGTGCACAATGTGTAATAAGTTAACTTTATTATTAAGTTACATTAAAATAGTCGAGTATTAGTATAACTTAATTAATATATCTATATAAATAGTATAACACATTCCCTAAATGATGGTTTAAAAAATTTCAATTGACCTTTATAGTTTACATAATATTATTATGATATTTACATAAAAATACTTATATTATAATAAAATTGGGTATTATAGTGGTATAATCAAAACAAAAATATTTTAAAGGAGTTTTTTATGAAAGCTTTCATTAATTTACTTAAAAAAGGAAGCAAGTCTTCGCTTTCTGCTGCAGTTGTTAACTTTATTTTAGGTTGTTTAAAGTTATTCGCTTTTATCTTTACAGGAAACATCGCTATGTTTGCTGAAATGATGCACTCTTTTGGTGATGCAGCAAACCAACTTTTTGTATTTTTAGGATCAGCATTTTCTAAAAGAAGTCCGAATGAAAAATTCCCTCTTGGATATGGAAGATTAATTAACCTCGTTTGTTTAATAGCTGTTATTATTGTAGGTATTTTATCTTATGAGACAGTTAAAGAAGGTTTCCACCATATTGTCCATCCAAATGAAACTGGTGGACCAATATTATTTTTCTGGATTAATATTGCTGTTTTAGCTATCGGTATTATTTTAGAAGGTAGTGTTTTAAGAAAAGCTGGTAAAGAAATCTTAGAGGAAGCTGGTGAAAGCAGTAAAGGATTACTGACACCATTTACTAAAAGTTATTTACTGATTGGTAAAGCTAAACCTGCAACAAAATTAGTATTCATGGAAGATACTGTCGCAACTGGCGGTGGTATTATTGCCGTTCTCTCAATCATTATTGCAAGATTAACAGGTTTAGGTATGTTAGAAGGTATTGCTTCAGTCATCATTGGTGTGATGATGTTTATAGTTGTGGGTATTATCTTTATTGAAAATGCACAAGGCGTTCTTGGTATTGCAGATCATGAATCTGAAATACATGCTTCACGTGTCATATTAGACGACAAAGCAATTAGTGATATTAAAAGACTTGCTGTTATTAAAGAAGGAGAAGCACTTCATATAGAATGTTTATTAGAAGTTAATCACAATTATACACTTAAAGAGTTGTCAGATATCAGAAAACGGATTATATTAAAATTGTTAGACTTATCTCATGTTGAAGATGTGAACATAGAATTCATAGAAGATGACGGTCAAACAGACTGGAATGGAGATAGTGGTCCTTCAGCAAATATTCAATATAATAAGGAGCGTTTATAATGCCAATCGTAAACATTAAATTAATTGAAGGTAGATCAGATGAACAATTGAAAGGTCTTGTAAAAGATGTTACAGAAGCTGTTCATCAAAATGCAAAAGCACCAAAAGAAAATATTCATGTCATTATTGAAGAAATGAAACCTGAACACTACGGTGTTGCTGGTACACGTAAATCTGATTCATAAGAACTATATAATTATATAAAAAGCAATAAATGGTCAAAGTGACCATTTATTGCTTTTTTAGTTTCCTTAATGATTAATCGTTAAGAAATTTCTTAATTGCTTCTTTATTTTTTTCTTTGTCGATTTTTAATACTGCCCCATTTTCAATATCATTCTCATTTGTATAAGAACCTTTAACAGGGACTGTTAACGTCTTAATATCTTTATCGCCTCTAGCTAAGAAGCTAGCTCCCGTTTTGTAAATTGTTTGATCATCTAAATTGGTATTAACATAACCTCTAGCAATACCAGCTAATTTCGGTGCTTTAACAACTGAATCTACACTCATCATTTCTGATTTTAGTGCAGTCATGACTTGTTGTTGTCTTCTAACACGACCAAAGTCACCTTCTTCATCGTGTCTAAAGCGCGCATAACCTAATAATTCTTTCCCGTTTAAATTATGTTGCCCTTGTTTTAAAGAAACACCAATTTTGGCAGACATATCTTTTTCAACATCGATTGGAACACCTTTAGGTGCAATTTCATCGACCATTTCTTCAAATCCATCAAAATCGATAATTGCATAGTATTCCGGATCAATATCAAGGTTCTTCTTCAATGTCTTACGTAATAATTCAGGTCCGCCTAATGAATATGCAGTATTAATCTTATAATTACGATAGCCACCTGGGATTTCTGAATAAATATCTCTCATGACAGATACAATTTTGAGATCTTTTTTCAAGTAATCGTATTGAACAATCATAATTGAGTCTGTTCTAGGTTGTGAATTATCTACTTTGCGGTCCTCACCTAATACGAGCACATTTACTTTACCATCATTCCGCGTTGTACTATTGAATTTATGTAATTGCTGCTTTTTACCATTATCTGATGAAACTTTCAAACCAGATTTATAAGAAGCATTAATGTAAAATCCAAGTCCAATTAAAAGTAAGATGATACCTAAGAAAATAAAAGGTCTTTTTTTAATTCTACGCTTTTTTCTTCTTGTAGGTATATTCGTTTGACGATTATCTTCAGTTTCTGATTGATTATGCGAAGTCATTGTTACCAACCTTTTATCTTCAAAATTGAGTCTAATTATATTATAATGAGACTCATACATTAAGTTAACCAATTTATATACTAAAAATCAAGAAAAATTGCAAAGCTAACTTAAAAATAAGACTTGAGACTGAATAAAGGATGGTAAAAATATCATGAATATGAATAAAGCGTATTTTGCAGGAGGATGCTTTTGGTGTATGGTTAAGCCATTTGACCAATATGAAGGAATAGATAAAGTGACTTCAGGTTATATGGGTGGAACTACTGAAAATCCAACATACGAAGAAGTAAAAAAGGGTGATACCGGACATTATGAAGTTGTCGAAATCCAATATGATGTAGCTTTATTCTCATATAATAGACTGCTAGAAATATATTTTGCAATTATTGATCCTACTGATGCTCATGGACAATTCCAAGACAGAGGTACACAATATGAAACAGCTATTTTCTATACAAATGATGATCAGAAGAAACTTGCTGAACAGTATATCGAACAATTAAATAAAGAATTACCAGAAGGAAAATCAGTCGTTACAAAATTATTACCATATAAACCTTTTTACAAAGCTGAAGATTATCATCAAGATTTCTATAAGAAGAATCCTGAAAGATATCAAGAAGAACAAACAATTAGACAAAGTTTAAAATAAACAAGTATAGCATAACAGTATCGTATACAATTATGCTATACTGTTATTTTTATATAACATCTATCAGTATTTAAGATATAAAAGGAGAACATTATGGAACAATGGATTACTGATTTTATGACGCATTATGGATATATCGGTGTCTTCATACTCGTATTTTTAGAATATGTAATACACCCCTTCCCTTCTGAAATCATATTAACATTTGCAGGCTTTATGACTTCACAGTCAGAGTTGAATATCATAATTGTATGTTTACTTACAATTTTAGGCGCCGTACTCGGAGCACTTGTATTATATAGCATTGGTGCTCTTATAGGAGAAGAACGTTTATATAAATTTATACATAAACGTGGCAAATATATAGGTATCAAAACACAAGACTTAGATAAGACCATTCAATGGTTAGATAAATATGGACATTGGGCTATCTTTTTAGGACGCTTTATCCCAATTGTCAGAACTCTCATTTCATTACCAGCCGGTATAACTAAAATGAACTTACCCGTATTTATACTTTTAACAGCAATCGGTACAGGTATGTGGAATATATTTCTTATCATGCTCGGTAAAATGCTAGGCAATCATTGGCATCAAATTCTCATATATGTAGGTATGTATTCTAAAGTGTTTATTGTAATCATCGCGATAGCAGTACTATACGTCCTATACTTATGGTATAAACGCATTAAAGAAACACGTGTTAATTAAATAATAAATAAAACTTTCATAACCCCTTTTTCCAAGGATTGTTATGAAAGTTTTTTTGTATTAAATAAATTTATGTTTTAGTTTTTATAATTTGATATTTCTATTAAATTATTATCTGGATCTCTAATATAAATAGAATTAATATCACCGAGTGCACCAACTTTATCAATTGGTCCTAACTCAATTTTAACGTTATGTTTATTTAAATGAGATACAACTTCTTCGATACTAGTTTTAGTTATTAAACAAATATCAGCTGAACCTGCCATTGGGTTATTAGCTCTTGGTTTAATGATATTATGTTGTCTATGCAGATTGATTTTTTGATTCCCAAATTTTAATGCTTTTCTATTTTCACCAAATTCAATAATTTCCATACCTAATATGTTGCTATAAAAATCCAATGTCGCTTCAATATTAGAAACAGTCAAAACTATATGATCAATTCCTTCTATTTTCATTTTTTTATCTCCTCCTTTTTCTTATTTCTTCCCATATATAATTTCGATTCTTGAATAAATAAATCAATGAGATTGTTATTCCAATTTTTCTTCTTTGTTAAAGCAAATGAATAAAAAGTAGGAAATTGCTCATTTCCCTCTATGATTTTCAGCTTATTTGAATATATTTCTTTCTCTACAGTTCGATATGGCAAAACACTAAAGCCCATTTCATCTATCAAAAATGTCTTAATTGCATCTATACTCCATAATTCTGTTGTTTTAGAAACTCCCATTAAGTTACTACTTAAAAAGTCTTCAAACATTGTGCGATAAGTGCTATCTTTTTCATTTATTACAAAATGATTATATCGTTTACTTCTTAACAACTCATCTAATGTATCTGGAGCAGAATGATGTGCCACAATAACAATTTCATCATCACTTAATTTATGTTTTTGTATTGCATTATTTTGGATTCCAGTATTGATCACAAAAGCTATATCTACTTCACCATTCATAAGTAATGCTTGATTTTTGCTACAAGTATTATTAAGTAAATCAAATTCTGTATTTGGAAATTTTTCTAAAAATATTTTTATAACTTCACTTAATCCTGTTGTAACTAGTGATTCGGGTGCTGCTATTTTTAATTTATTAGTCATGTCCTCGTTCGATAATTTAATAATTTGATCGTGTGTCGAAATATAGTCATTAACTAAAGGCAATATTTTTAAAAGAAACTCACTTTCAATCAATTTTTTATTTGAGTATATAAATAATTCATTTTTCAATTCTGCTTCCAACTGATTAATTTGTTGAGATACATTTGATTGCGTATAGTTTAGTATTTCTGCTGTTCTTGTATAACTCTTCGTTTCTATAAGTGTCTTTAAAATTTTTAACTGCTTTATATTCATTCAATCACCTATTAATTTTATTAATGTATTAATAATAACATTAATTTCACTTATAACCAAAAAGACATTAAAATTTATATAGAGGTGAAGAACATGTCTGCGTTTTTAATTTATGTTTTTGTAACATCTATTACGCCAGGTCCAAGTAATATTTTTATTATGAATTCTACAAAGAAACATGGTTTATTAGGTGCAAAAAAATTTATACTTGGTATATTAGCAGGTTTTTTATTTTTAGCTATTTTAGCTTCTATTTGTTTATACTTATTTGAAGAATATATTGAAGCAGTTGAACAAACACTGAAAATATTTGGATTTGTATATTTATTGTATCTATCCTATAAAACGTTTACTGCTAGTAAAAACGATGAAATTGGTGATGTATATTCTACTTTTAAATCTGGATTTTTATTACAAATTTTAAATATGAAAACATTATTATTTTACATCACATTACTAGGTGTCTTTATTATCCCTAATTCCAATAACAAACCATATATATATGCTACTAACTATTATTATTGGGTGGGCTTGCCTTATTGCATGGGGCGTATTAGGACACTACTTAAAAAGATATCTCAATAAATATCATTATATTTTTAATGCTGTTATGTCATTATTGATCCTATATTCCGCATTAAGTATATTCTATTAATGAATAAAAGTGATATTTAACTAAAAACACCAAAACCACTTTTTTACAAGTGGTTTTGGGTTTTTATTTATGATTAATTGTTAAAGATACTCTTATTAAATTCCATAATAGTGAACTATATTTACGATATACTAAATATCTTGGTTCCCATTCTGGATAAAATTTTTGTTTATAATTTCGTAATCCTTGGAAGCTATATAGTCCATTCATATTTTCGAATACTTTTGCTGCAAATTTTTCTCTTAAATATGCGTATTGATTATGTCCTACATTGGATAACGTAGCCATTCCCATATTAAATTGTTTGTAGCCTTGTTCTTGTGCCCATAACAACATATGGATATATAAAGCGTCCATCATTGGTAGTTCTACTTCTTTGTTCCATCTAATTAGATCTACGGATATGGAATCATTATAATTTGTATACATTAATGAACAGAAACCTACTATTTCATTGCTATCATTTCTTATAACTGCGATTGGTGCTTTATTTAAATAATTTTCATCAAATGACCCAACTGAAAAGCTCATTTCTCTCTTGTCACCTAACCAGCCGTCACTAATAGATTTCAACATGTTGATATCATCTTGTGCAAATGGCGCTTCTATTATTTCAAATTGATAGCCTTCTGATGCTATTTTATTATGAGTTGCACGCATACCACGTTTTTTCTTACCAGATAAACTGAATGTTTCGAGATCTATGAGTGCTTCTTCTCCTAATTTGAAAAAGACATTTCCATAATCATGATATAAAGAAAGTAATTTACTTTGTACTTGATAGAAAATAATATCATGACCTAAAAAATGCATTTGATCATAAAATTCTTTTAATACTTCATGATATTTATCAGAGTTACCGACTGGATCACCTAACACGATAACTGCATTCATCTTATGTCGATACATAATAAAGACATCTTCATCTTTATTAACATAAAATGATTTATCTCCTGTAAATGCTAAGTGACTCACATATGAACCTTGATTTTGGTCGATAATAGACTGTATCGTTTCATATGTAGCATTTGTATATAAACTTTTTTGGAATCTTTTTGAGAGTATATATGTTATGCACATACCGATTAAACATAAGATCGCAAGTGCAATTAAGAACATTGTAAACACAGCATATTTATCAAATTTAGTGACTTCATGTGGATATAAATTCAAATAATTTTTAGTGACAATTCTATTGAAAATAAACATTGTTAAAATTAATATACCACTTAAAACTATTTTCATAGGTGTAACAATCTTTTTGACAACGAGCGCATTTTTGTAGCCGATAAATAATAATACTAATAGTATCGCTAACCATAAAAATGCAATGATTGTACTATTCGTTAATATAGATACGACTAACATCACGATGACAGAAATTATGCTCATGAGAATAGATCGCATCGTACCAGACATAACGCCTTTAGCACAAATAAGTAACATAAGTGTAGAAGCTGTATGAAGTGCTAATAAGATTGAATAAAAAGTATAATGATGTGAGTAAATAGCATCATATAAGATTAAAATGTGATTAAAATAAAGTACAAATCCTGTAATACCTGATAACAAACCTAGCGCCAATGTTGGTACTTTGGTCATAAAATCACTCTGTACAGACTTTATGAATGATGTTGTATCAACTGCTGGTGTATAGAATTTACTTTCTTCGATGTATTTTTTAGCGATACTACCAAATTCAAATGTAGATAAACCAAGTGCTATAATAAATGGGAAGAAGTAATAAGCAACTCTATAGAGTAACAACGCTAATAATACTTTTTCTTCAGGTACACCAAGCGACTTAATACCTAATAAGATCACTAAATCAAATGCACCAAATCCCCCGGGTATCATACTAATTAATCCTGATAAGGCTGCAACAACAAATATCCCAACTAAGTGAGCAAAGTCTACATGAATATGTAATGCTTTCAAAATGACAAATAATAAGTAGCTCGCCGCAATCCATTCGAGTGCAGATACAATTGTAAATTTAAATCCAAGCAGTCTGTCTCGACTTATAGAAGGTTTCAAATACGACACAACTATAAATAAAGGAAGAAACAAACTGCCAATATATATGACAATTTTAGCCCATGAAATATCAGCTAGTAATGCATCCGCATTAAAAACACGAAATACAATAAGTACACATAATAAACTTAAACCGCTTAACATGGATAACAATAACAATGAAACACTTTTAACTAAATCTTTCTTATCTTCAACGTCATTTCTATAAGAATAAATTCTTAAACCAGCACCTATTAATCCACCAAATCCTAAAATACTGTTAAACGTGTTAATGATATAGCTAATGGATAAAACTTTATGTATTGGTAAACTAATTTTTAAAGACTGTTTTAGCATCATGTCGTATAGAGATAAAACAGAAACGGAAAGTACACCTAATATAATGATGCCTACAAAATAAAATGTATTCATTTCTCTAAAAAGCACGATTGTCTTTTTAAAGTCGATTTTTCCTAATTCATTATGCAATACAAAGACAACGATGCATAATATGATACATATAAATAAAACTTTTAATATTGGCAAAATTTTCTTTCGATTTAATAGTCTCATATTCCAACCTTCTTTTATTTTGTAATACTCCCAAATAATACCATATAAATATACAAATTAAAATGTTTAAAAAAGACTGCCATTAAGCTTCAAAAAGTTAAAGGCAGTCTATAGTTATAGTTTATTCTTTTTCATGTACAACTTCTTCATCTTTAAACTCGTATGGACCTGAGTCATCTTGATAATACTTATTATAACGACGTTTAAATAATGTGAAGAGATGTGTCACTGCTACTTTAATAATAGCATATGCTGGAATACCTAAAATAACCCCTAGTATACCTGCTAAATTACCTGCACATAACAATACAAAGATAATTGTTAAAGGATGAATTTGCATTGTTTTACCCATTATATTTGGTGAAATAAAATGTCCTTCTAAAAATTGAACTGCAGCCCAAACAATTGCAAGTTTCAATAACATGAACGGTGAATCAATTGCAGCTAAAATAATTGCTGGTGAAATAGCGATAATTGGACCTAAATACGGTACAACACTAGTCACAGCAGCAATACTTGCTAATGTTAAAGCATAGTCTAATCCAATGATTGAATAACCGATAAATAGTAATACACCAATACAGAAAGCAACAATCATTTGACCTTGAATATAAGAACCAACTTGAACATTCATCTTATCAATTAAATCATGTGTATCTTTTCTGAATTTTGGTGGCATTAATCTAATAAAGTAATTTCTGAATTTCGCGCCATCTTTAAGTAAAAAGAATAATACAAATGGGAATGTAATAATGATCACAACAACATGTGTAATTGTAGATACAAATGTTTGGAACTTATTACTAAAATCTCCTACTGAATTAGATATTTTCTTAGGAATATCGCTAAAGTTCTGTTGGAACCAATTTTGAGCTTGTGTATAGTAATCCGCTACAAATGAATTTTGAGAAAGCTCTTTTAATTTATCACTAAATTCATCGAAATATGTAGGTAAATTTTTAGATAAACTCTCAACTTGATGTTGCACAACAGGTATTAATAACGTCACAATTAGTGTAAATGCTGCGATAATCACACATAATAATATGATGATTCCCCATAATCTAGAAATGTTAAACCTTTCCATAAAATTAATTATAGGATTAAACAAATAGAATGCAACAAACGCAACAATAATTGGGCCAATTAAAGTTGTCGTAATTGTAACGATAGGTTCAAAAACAAATGAAACATGTTGGAAAATAAATATTGTTAACCCTATCAAAATCAATAATCCTAAAATAAAATAAATATCACGTCCACCGAAAAACTGCATAAAACGTGTTGTTTTATTAAAAGTATTATTGGAATACTTTTCTTTTTCCAAAATAAGCCCTCCTCTTAAAGATTTATAATCTATTATACCCTAATCGAATCACTTTAAAAACAAAAATTTACATTTATAGTTTACATAATAATATTATAATTGTTTAATTTAGAATATAAAAAGAAGATACACCATGAAGATGTATCTTCTCATCCATAAAAGTCTTATTTAACGACTAATATTTTATCACCTTGTTCAACTGTACCTGTTGTTAATACTTCTAATGAAGCATCACCAAGATTAGTCACTACAATTGGCGTTATAGTACTATCAGCATTTTCTTTAATGCAGTCTAAATCAACTTTCATTAATGGTTGACCTTTAACAATATCTGTATCAGCTTCCGTTAAAATTTCAAATCCATTACCTTCTAATTTAACTGTTTCTAAACCGAAGTGGATTAATAATTCAACACCGTCATTAGATTCTAAACCAATCGCATGTTTTGTAGGGAATGTCATTTTCAATTTACCATCAAATGGTGCAACAACTTCACCAGTTTCAGGAATAATTGCAACGCCGTCACCCATCATTTTTTCAGAGAATACTTTATCTGGTACTTCAGAGATGTTAACAACTTCACCTTTAATTGGTGCATAAATTGTTGCGCCACCTTCAGCTAAAATAGCAGCACTTTCTTGATCGCCTTCTTCAGTAACAGTTGTTTCATCAGGTTTCGTAATTTCACCTGAAATGATACGTGCCATATCGTGTTTAATTTGATCTGATTTAGGTCCAAAAATAGCTTGGATATTGTTACCGACTTCAAGTACACCTGATGCTCCTAAACTTTTCAGTTCATCTTTGTTTACTTCAGATTTATTTAATACTTCAACACGTAAACGCGTAATACATGCATCTAAATGTTTGATGTTTTCTTTACCACCCATTGCATCTAATACATCGAATGGAAGTTCTGCTACTGAACTATTGCGTGATTCAGATTCTTTATCTTCACGACCAGGAGTTTTTAAGTTAAACTTCTTAATCGCAAATGTAAATAAGAAGTAATAAACTAACGCATAAATAATACCTACTGGAATAACAAGTAGTGCATTTGTACGATCCCAGTTTAATAAACCGTATAATACGTAATCGATAAATCCACCAGAGAATGTCATACCGATTTGAATATGTAGTAGATGCATCACTAAGAATGATGTACCTGCTAAAATAACATGAATACCGTATAATACTGGTGCTACGAATAAGAATGAGAACTCTAAAGGTTCAGTAATACCTGTTAAGAATGATGTTAAACCTGCAGATAACATTAAACCGCCGACAACTTTTTTACGCTCTGGACGAGCTTGACGATAGATTGCATATGCTGCAGCTGGTAAACCAAACATCATAAATGGATATTTACCAGTTGTGAATGCACCCGCTGTAAATGGTACACCGTCTTTAACTTGTGCCATAAATATTCTTTGGTCACCACGAACTAATTCACCTGCAGAATTTACATAGTTACCAAATTCAAACCAGAATGGTGAGTAGAAAATGTGATGTAATCCAAATGGAATTAAAGCACGTTCGATAATACCAAATATAAATGTTGTTAAAGCTAAGTTCTTATCTAATAAGAATGTAGATAAGTTATTTAAGCCATCTTGAATTGGTGGCCATGCAAATGAAAGAATAATACCTGCAATAATTGCTATTACAGATGTTGCGATAGGTACAAATCTTTTACCTGCAAAGAATCCTAAAAATGGTGGTAAGTTGATATTATAATATTTGTTGTAACACCATGCTGCAAGAGCACCCATTATAATACCACCAAACACCCCCGTTTGAAGTGTTGGAATACCAAGAACTAATGCGTTTGCTGGATCTTTAGCAGTTTGCCCTAAAGTTTTAGCGCCTTCAGCATAGCTATAAATGTCATCAATTGAAATACCTTTAACAACTCCCATTGTTGTATTCATAATAAGGTAACCAACTAATGCTGCTAATGCTGCAACACCATCTCCTCCAGCTAAACCTAATGCTGTCCCGAGTGCGAATAGTAATGGTAAATTATCAAAGATAATTTGACCAGATGATTCCATTACTGAAGCTATCATGACAATAACATCAGATTTTAACCAAGGTGCAATTTCAACGAATTGATCGTTCTGCATTGCATTACCAAACGCAAGTAAAATACCCGCTGCTGGTAAAATCGCAACTGGTAACATTAATGCTTTACCAATACGTTGCAATTGTCCAAAGAACTTTTTAAACATAATTAATACCCTCCTAATTGTTTAACTTCGTAAATCACGGCATGAAAAAAGGCATGAGCAAAGAAACTTACCATTACGGTAAAGTCTATTTGCTCATGCCTGATCGTATCAGTAACACGCAATTTATAAGTTATTATTAAAGTGCTGGATGTGCATTGTTAAATATGCCAACTCAGATTGATATACTGGCTTCTTCAATTGTGTTTGCATCATCTTCACTATCTTTACGGATATATTATAGCACAATGGATATTGCGCTTTCAATAGTGTTTCGATATTAGTTGCATCTGGAATTCGTTCATCTGCCAATACTCTTTGAATCGCATAGTGAAGGTGCCGAACAAAACGACTATAATTAATACTATTTTTATTAATATCAACTTCTAGGCCTTCTTCTATTATAATGATTGCTTTTTGAATAATCGCTTTTATATTGTGTATATCATGAATTGAATGATTCACTTCTGCAGAGTGAATATGTAAAGCAATAAATCCTGCTTCTGATTCAATAAACTGTAGATTTAATTTTTCGTTTAATGCTTTAACAGCTTTTTCTGCTATTTGATATTCCCTCGGATAAAGCAGTTCTGTCTCTTTTAAAAAAGGATTATGAACATGTATACCTTCTTTAATACGCTTGATCGCAAATAACATATGGTCTGTTAAAGATATTAATGTCTTTTCACTAACACTTCCACCCAACTGTTTATCGATACCATTCACAACTTCTAAAACGATACTAAACACTTCATCATTTGTACCATCTAATAATTGCTTATATTTATTTTTATCATTTTCAGATTCTAATAAATATACCTTTTCGATTAAATCTGTATTAATTTCTTCACCTTGTTTTTTTCCGAAACCAATTCCCTTACCAACTAATATAACTTCTTTATCATAATAATTAGCAACTAACACATTATTGTTTAATGCCTTTTCGATAATGTATTTTCCCATATCTTAAACCTCATTCTGAAGACCTATTACATATTATACATTTGATGATAATATAATGATAGATATATTTTATATCAATAAATTTGAGGATGTGCAAACATATGAAAAAAACAAAACTATATATAATAAGTGTTCTTTCTGTTTTATTATTATCTACTATTCTATATCCGAAACATCAAGCCCATGCGGTAACTGAAGAGGCTTGGGATAATGCCGTTACTGTTTACGGTGCAGCATTACAAAATAATACAAGTGCTAAAGATACAACTTCAAACTTATTAGGTACTAAAAACAGTGACAAGACAACTTACGTTACTGCTGATGATTTAAATAAATACTTAAATATGCAATCATCAAATGATGTCTTAAAATCAAGTATTCGTATTACAAAGACTTCTAAAGGCAGTGGTCTTAACTTAACGATTAATCAAGACCAAGGTCAAATTACAAAAGTAACAAAAGACACATATAAAAATGCATTAATGACAGCTGGTATTAAAGATGCTGATGTAACAATTGCTTCAAGTGAAGATGTTACAGGTGAAAGTGCATTAGCTGGTGTATACAAAGCATTTGAAGAGCAAGGTGAAGAAGTAGATTCAAATAGAACACAAGTCGCTCAAGAAGAGTTATCTACAATTAACCAAATAACTGAAGAAAATAAAGGTCAAGAAGGATTTTCTCAATCACAATTAAACAAAACGATTGCAGAATCTAAACAAGCAGTAGCTGAAAAGTCAGGTAATGTAACAATCAATGAAATTACAAATATCGTTAACCAAAAAATCGAAGACAATGGTTTAACAAACGTTATTAATGATAACCAAATTAATATGATTGTTAATGTTATTGATAAAGCACAAAAAGACGGTGTTTTTAGCGGTGAAAATGCAAAAGATTTTATAAATAACTCGAAAGATTATGTTAATGATTTAGTTAAATCTGATGAATTTAAAGATGCAAAGAAAAAAGCTGAAGATTTAGGTAATGATATTAAAGACAAACTTCAAGACGAAGGTTTCTGGGATAAACTTGTAAATGCCATTAAAGATATCTTCAATTCAATTGCAAACTTATTTAAATAAAATGAAAACGCCATGGACACGTGTCCATGGCGTTTTCATTTTATTTATCTTCGTCTTTAACATCATCTTTAATATTTTCAAATGTATCTTCTTTAGGTTCATCATACTTTGTTTTTACTTCAGATGATTGTTCTGTTGTTTCTTTTTTATTTATTGTTGCATAAGGGTTTTCACCCCATGCTTCGATATTATTAAAGTTAACTTTTAAGTTTTCAATTTTAAATACTGGATTTAACTTACGCTTTCTTTGTGCACGATAATCTTTAGCAACTTCAAATACGACAGTTGCAAGACCAAATAATGCTACGATATTGATAATCGCCATTAATCCCATAAATAGATCTGCTGTATCCCATACTATTTGAACTTGTACTACTGAGCCAACAAAGACCATTGCTACAACTAAAAGTCTGAAGACAAACATAACAAATTTATTTTTAGTTAAATATTCAATATTTGATTGACCGTAGTAATAGTTACCAATTATTGAAGAGAATGCAAACATAAATACGGCTAGCGTTAAGAATATACCACCAAATTCACCTACATGTGTTATCAGTGCTTGTTGTGTTACGGCCACACCTTGTGGCGCATCAGCTCCAAATTGTAAATCTGTGTAAAGCAACAACATAATTGCCGTTGCTGAACAAATAATCATTGTATCAAAGAATACACCTAATGATTGTATTAAACCTTGCTTAACTGGGTGGCTAACTGCTGCAGTTGCTGCTGCGTTTGCTGCAGAACCCATACCTGCTTCGTTTGAGAACAATCCACGTTTAATACCTTGCATAATTGCAAATCCCATTGCCCCACCAAATGCAGGATGGAAACCAAATGCACTTCTTACGATATTTTGAATCATTGGCCAAATTTGATCAACATTCATAAATAGGATATAACCAACTAAACCAATATATCCAACTGCCATAATTGGAACGATAAATGAAGATACTGTTGCAATACTCCTTACCCCACCAAAGATAACTAATGCTGTAATAATAGCCAAGATAATGCCTGTTATCACATTTGAAAATTCATATTGTTCATTTAAAGAAGCAGCAATCGTATTAGATTGAACTGTGTTAAATACAAATGCAAACGTTACTGTTATGAGAATTGCAAACACAACACCAAGCCATTTCTGACCTAAACCACGTTCTATGTAATATGCTGGTCCTCCACGGAACCCACCTTCTTTATCTTTTACTTTATATACTTGTGCTAATGTTGCTTCAAAGAATGCGCTTGCTGCACCAATGAATGCAATAACCCACATCCAAAATACTGCACCTGGGCCACCTAATACAATCGCAGTTGCAACACCTGCGATATTACCAGTACCAACACGAGAAGCAGCACTTATTGCAAATGCTTGGAAAGAAGATATACCTTTTCTTCCATCCTCTAATGTTTCAGGCTTTTCAAAAATGACTCTAAACATTTCTGGTAACCATCTAAGTTGTACTACTCTAGAACTTATTGTAAAAAATACGCCAGCTAGTAGTAATAGGAAAATTAAGTTTTGAGTCCAAATTAAATCATTACCCCATTGAACAAAGTTATGAAACCAACCTGGGATATAACTATCAAAATCCTTCAAAGAAATCCCTCAATTCTAATAATATAGTCATAATAAATCGCTATCATGATTTTACCATGTGCCATTCATTATGACTATAATTTTTTAATCTATTGCTTTTTCTTCAAAATATGCATTAATTATGTGACCGAAGTCATTTTCGTCAATAACAAATCGACCATTTGTATATCGTTCACTAAAGTTAAAGTCTTTAGTATTAACTTTGACTTGATTTTTTTCTGAAATCATCACACATGTTTCATCTTCTGCTATTGTTCTAGCAAATACGATTCTATGTGCTTTAGATTTTAGTTCTTTTAAAATCATTAAGCCACGTTGAGATCTTTTAGCAGGTACAAATTGTTCTGCTTTCATTCTTTTAACTGAACCACGATTCGTCACAATAAAAACAGATTGATTATTTGGTAATTTATCTGTCATTACAACTTTATCATTGTCTTTTAAGTTGATAGATTTAACACCTGCTGCTTTCAAACCAATGTCGGATAATTCATCTGTATCATAAGTTAAGCTCATACCTTTTTCAGTAATCACTGTTATAAGTTCATCGTTTACTATTTTCAGTACGGAAACAACTTCATCGTCACCTTTAAGTTTAATGGCAACGAGTGGTTTTGTAATTCTGCTCGCTTTAAATTTATCATTTGTAGACTTTTTGATCATGCCGTTTTTCGTCGCGATAATATAATTAGACGATGGCTTGAAATCTGTTTCTTTATTAACAGAAATGACACGTTCGTCATCATCAATTGGAATCATTTGTGAAATATGTTTACCAAGATCTTTCCACTTTAAGTCCACAATTTCATGTACGGGTATAAATAAGTAATTACCTTTATTTGTGAATACAATTAACGTATCTTGTGTATTCATTTTTTCGTGCATTAATAAGTAATCACCGTCTTTGAGTCCTACCTCATCTACACCGCTTGCGATATAACTTCTATTAGAAGTACGTTTAATGTATCCATCATGCGTGACAGAAACGATTGTTTCTTCACTCGGAACTAAAATTTCTTTTTCAATTTTAATTTCTTCGATTTTTTCTTCGATTTCAGTTAACCGTTCATCAGCAAATTCTTTTCGAACAGCTCTAAGTTCGTTCTTAATGACTTTAAATAATGATTTTTCATTTTCTAAAATATCTTTTAAGCGTTCGATAGTTTGTTTGAGTTTATCAAATTCATTTTCTAAAGAAACAATATCTGTATTTGTTAATCTATAAAGTTGTAACATCACGATTGCTTCAGCTTGTTCTTCAGTAAATTCATATTTCGCAATTAAATTCTCTTTCGCATCACGTTTGTTTTTAGAAGCTCTAATTGTTTCAATAACTTCATCTAAAATAGACAATGCTTTAATTAAACCTTCGACGATGTGCATGCGTTTTTGTGCTTGAGATAATTCATATTGAGAACGTCTTGTTACGACTTCTTTTTGGTGTTCAATATAGCTTTCTAGAATTTGTTTAAGTCCTAATAATTCAGGTCTTCTATTATTGATTGCAACCATATTAAAATGATATAGCACTTGTAAGTCTGTGTTCTTGTATAGATAATTTAGAACACCTTCGCTATTAATATCTTTCTTAAGTTCAATTGCAATTCGTAAACCTTCTCTATCCGTTTCATCACGAACTTCTACGATTCCTTCTATTTTCTTATCAGCTCTGAGTTCATCAATTTTCTTAACTAATGTACCTTTGTTTACTTCAAATGGTACTTCAGTTACGACGATTTGTTCTCTTCCGCCTCTAATTTTTTCTATTTCTACTTTACTTCTAACAACTATTTTACCTTTACCTGTTTTATAGGCTTTCTTAATACCATCTAACCCTTGAATAATACCGCCAGTTGGGAAATCTGGTCCTTTGATATGTTCAATTAATTCATCTACAGTTGTACTTGGTTTATCGATAAGCTTTAATGTCGCATCGATGACTTCTCCTAGATTATGCGGTGGAATATCAGTTGCATAACCTGCTGAAATACCTGTAGATCCATTGACTAATAAGTTAGGATACCTAGCTGGTAATACCATCGGCTCCATCGCTGTATCATCAAAGTTTTGTACATGTTCAACTGTTTCTTTATCTATATCTTGTAATAACACTTCGGCTAGTTTACTTAATTTAGCCTCAGTATAACGCATTGCTGCAGGAGGGTCATTATCAATACTACCGTTATTACCGTGCATTTCTATTAGTACATGTCTCAATTTCCAATCTTGACTCATACGTACCATTGCATCGTAAACAGAAGAATCACCATGTGGATGATAATTACCGATTACGTTACCAACAGTTTTAGCGCTTTTTCTAAAGTTTCTATCATACGTATTACCGTCTTTATACATCGCAAATAATATTCTACGTTGTACTGGTTTCAATCCATCTCGTACATCAGGAAGCGCACGGTCTTGAATGATATATTTACTATATCTACCAAATCTATCTCCAATTACATCTTCTAAAGGAAGGTTTTGAATTTGTTCAACCATTATTTAACTTCCTCCTCTAATGATTCTACTTCATCATCAAGTACTTGAATGTCATCACTTTCAAGTATACTTTGATCTTCTTGCATACCGAATTGAACGTGTCTTTCAATCCATTCTCTACGTGGTTCAACTTTGTCACCCATTAATGTTGTCACTCTTCGTTGTGAACGTACTTCATCATCAATACTTACTCTAATTAATGTTCTTGTTTCAGGATCCATTGTTGTTTCCCATAATTGATCGGCATTCATTTCACCTAAACCTTTATAACGTTGAAGTGTGAAGCCTTTACCAATTTTCTTCATTAATACTTCTAAATCTTCATCCGTCCATGCATATTCAACTTGTTTTGACTTACCTTTACCTTTTTCTAATTTATATAAAGGTGGTAATGCAATATATACTCTACCTGCTTCTAATAGCGGTCTCATATACTTGAAGAAGAAAGTTAATAATAATACTTGAATATGCGCACCATCAGTATCGGCATCTGTCATAATAATCACTTTGTTGTAGTTACTATCTTCAATATTAAAGTCTGCACCTACACCAGCACCTATTGTATGAATAATCGTATTGATTTCTTCATTTTTAAAGATATCTTCAAGTTTAGCTTTTTCTGTATTAATAACTTTACCTCTTAACGGTAATATTGCTTGGAATTTACGATCGCGCCCTAATTTAGCTGATCCTCCGGCAGAATCCCCTTCGACTAAATAAAGTTCGTTTTTCTCTGTATTTTTACTTTGTGCTGGCGTTAATTTACCAGATAATAAAGTTTCTTTACGTTTGTTTTTCTTACCATTTCTAGCTTCTTCACGCGCTTTTCTTGCTGCTTCACGTGCTTGAGATGCTTTTATCGCTTTTTTAAGTAATGATTTTGATAATTGACCTTTCTCTTCTAAGTAGAAAGGAAGTTGATCTGACATTACAGAATCAACAGCTGCACGTGCTTCTGTTGTACCTAATTTAGACTTAGTTTGTCCTTCAAACTGTAATAAATCTTCTGGAATTCTTACAGAAATAATAGCTGTAAGACCTTCACGAATATCGCTTCCATCAAGGTTTTTATCTTTTTGTTTAAGTTCACCGATTTTACGAGCATATTCATTAAACACACGTGTAAATGCTGTCTTTAAGGCTGTTTCATGTGTTCCACCGTCTTTAGTACGAACATTATTAACGAAACTTAGAATTGTTTCAGAATATTGGTCATTAAATTGAAAACTAATATCTACTTCAATTCCATTTGATTCGCCACTAAACATAGCAACGTCATGCAACACGTCTTTGCCTTCGTTTAAATAATTAACAAATTCTTTAATACCGTCTTCATAGTGATAAAATACTTCTCTAGGTTCTTCTCCCCTTAAATCAGTTACTTTTATTTTAAGTGCTCTCAGTAAAAATGCTGATTCTTGAAGTCTTTCGCATAACGTTTCAAAGTTAAAATGTGTTGAAGCTTTAAATATTTTAGAGTCTGGTTTGAAATGGACCGTCGTACCTGTTTTACGTGTTTTCCCCTTTTTCTCTAATGTTGTTACAGGTACACCACCGTTTTTGAATTTTTGTTTATAAATATGTCCTTCTCTATAAATCGTTACTTCTAACCATTCACTCAAAGCATTAACGACCGAAGCACCTACGCCGTGTAGTCCACCAGATGTTTTATAGCCGCCTTGACCGAATTTACCACCGGCATGAAGGACAGTAAATATAACTTCAGGTGTTGGTTTACCAGTCTTATGTAATCCTGTAGGCATCCCCCTACCGTTATCACAAACAGAAATACTATTATCTTTATGAATGGTCACTTCGATTTCCGTACCGAAGCCATTTAAAATTTCATCAACAGAGTTATCTACTATTTCATATACTAAATGGTGAAGTCCGCGGACATCTGTTGAACCAATGTACATACCAGGTCTTTTTCTTACTGCTTCTAAACCTTCGAGTACTTGTATTGAATCTTCACCATATTGAACTTTTGCTTGTTTATTCAATATTTCTCCTCCTACAAACGTACGTTCGTTTCTTTTACTTTACAATAGTTATTTTGTTATAAATCCCTAGAAAATGCAAGTCCTATCCCTAATTGTGGTACAATTTCCCTTTACATTGTAATGACAATATCATATTTTTAAATAGTAACCGATATACAGTTATGGTAAACTATTAGTACCTGCTATCAAAGGAGTGTTTCAATAATGACATTTGTTGTTATTATACTTAGCTACTTAGTTGGATGTTTCCCAAGTGGCCTTGTGTTAGGTAAGTTATTTTATAAAAAAGATATTCGACAATTTGGAAGTGGCAACCTGGGTGCTACAAATACATTTAGAGTATTAGGAAAAAAAGCTGGATTTATCGTGATGTTTTTAGACATCTTCAAAGGTTTTATTGTAGTTTTCTTCCCAATATGGTTTAATGTAGATATTCCTAGCATATTTGTAGGTATTTGTGCGGTAGTCGGACATGTATTTCCAATATTTTTAAAATTCAAAGGTGGAAAAGCCGTTGCAACAAGTGCAGGTGCAGTTCTAGGTGTACATCCGATACTATTAATTATACTAGCTATTATATTCTTTGTAATTCTATATTTAACTAAATATGTATCATTATCTAGTATTGTAGCGGGTATAAGTTGTTTTATAGGTGCTATTATCATTGGTGATATACCATTCCTAATCGTATCTATTGCAATATTGGTTATACTACTCGTCAGACACCAATCAAATATTATAAGAATATTCAAAGGACAAGAACCAAAAATCAAATGGATGTAAAGGAGAATGCACTATGAATTTAGAAATTACTGAAAAAGCTATCGAATGGTTTAAAGACGAATTAGAATTCAATGATGATCAAGCCTTACGATTTTTCGTTCGTTACGGCGGTGAATTTCAGTTAAAACAAGGCTTCTCACCCGCATTTACTGTAGAAGACTTAAGTTCTTCTGAAGTTGGTTTTAAAGACGTGAAAAACGATATTCCATTTTTTATTGATGAAAAAGATTTATGGTACTTCGATGATAATGACTTAGTAATTGATTTAAATGACAATGGAGAAATTAAATATGAAGTCAAAGCTTCAAGATAAACTATAAAAGCAGATGTATTTCGTGTATTTAGCGAAACACATCTGCTTATTTATTATAGTTTACGGTCTACACCTTGTTCAGTTTCTTCGTGAATTTTTAAATATGCATTATGCCATTCAGGGAAACTTTTATCTAGTCTAATTGGTCTGTTTGAACCTTTTTTCAAGCATACATGTGTTGTAGATCCTGTTGACACAACTTCTCTTTGTTCATTTAATATCTCGTAAGAATAAATTGATCTTATTGGTGAATAATAAGAAATCCACGTTTTAATGATAACTTTTTCTGGATATGTTATAGACTTTTTATAAGTAATATTCAAATCAACAACAGGAGAAATAATACCTGCATTTTCCATATCTGCGTAACTAAATCCTGCTTTATAAATGTAGTCTGTTCTTGCTACTTCAAACCAAATGGCATAATTTGCATGATAAACAACGCCCATTTTATCCGTCTCTGCATATCTAACATCTATTGGTGTTTCACTATAAATCATGATTCAATCCCTCTTTCTAAATTCCTTAACCTAATCATAACATAAATATAATTACGCCTGTGATTATATTCTTTTATATACATATATTTAATGTTTATATAAAAAGCAGTAGACATTCAATTTACAAAGAATATCTACTGCTCTTATATAAATTAGCTTTATATTATTGTGCTAATTTATTTCTTAATACCATTTGTAGTATACCACCGTGTCTGTAGTAGTCAATTTCAACTTCAGAGTCGAATCTTGCTAAAGCTTCAAATTCAGTAACTTTACCATCTTCGCTTGTAGCTGTTACTTTAAGAATATCACGTGGTTTAACACCTTCATGAATATCTACTGAAATTGCTTCTCTACCTGTTAAGCCTAAGCTATCTGCTGAGTCACCTTTTTTAAATTGTAAAGGTAATACACCCATCATAACAAGGTTAGAACGGTGAATACGTTCATAACTTTGAGCAATAACTGTTTTAACACCTAAAAGATTTGTACCTTTAGCTGCCCAGTCACGAGAAGAACCCATACCGTAGTCATTACCAGCAAGCACACATAAACCAATACCATTTTCTTGATATTTCATTGAAGCATCAAAGATAGGCATTACTTCTTCTGTTGGCCAATAAGTTGTGAATCCACCTTCAGTTCCAGGTGCTAATTGGTTCTTAATACGAATGTTAGCAAAAGTACCTCTCATCATAACTTCATGGTTACCACGACGAGAACCGTATGAGTTAAAGTCTCTAATTGCTACATCATGGTCTTGCAAGTATTTACCAGCTGGTGTATCTTTACCGATTGCACCTGCAGGAGAAATATGGTCAGTTGTAACTGAGTCACCAAATTTACCCATTACTCTTAAATCACTTAAAGGTTGAATATCTTTTGGTTCTTTAGATAAACCTTGGAAGAATGTAGGGTTTTGGATATATGTTGAACTTGGATCAAAGTCATATAATGGTTGATCTGTCGTTTCAATTTGATTCCAAACTTCATTAGATTCAAATACTGTTTTGTATTCTTCTCTAAATAATTCAGGTGTAACAACTGATAATACAGTGTCTCTAACTTCTTCAATTGATGGCCAGATGTCTTTTAAGTATACATCTTCACCATTAGATCCTTTACCGATTGGATCGTTTTGTAAATCGATATCAACAGTACCAGCTAAGGCATAAGCAACAACTAATTGTGGTGATGCTAAGTAGTTAGCTTTAACTAATGGATGAATACGACCTTCGAAGTTACGGTTACCAGATAATACTGAAGTAACAAGTAAATCTTCTTCAGCAATCGCTTTTTCAATTTCAGGTAATAATGGACCTGAGTTACCGATACAAGTTGTACAACCATAACCAACTAAGTTGAATCCAAGATCATCTAAATACTCTTGTAATCCAGCATCTCGTAAATAACCTGTAACAACTTTTGAACCAGGTGCCAATGAAGTCTTAACGTAATCTGGTACTTTTAAGCCTTTTTCGATTGCTTTTTTCGCAACTAAACCTGCACCTAACATTACATATGGGTTAGAAGTGTTTGTACAAGAAGTAATGGCTGCTATTGCAATGTCACCAGTCTTCATTGCAGTCTTCGTACCATCTTGTAATTCAATATCTACAGATTTATCAAATTCTGATTTATCGAAACCATGACCTTGGTTACCTGCAGGTGCAGTCACTGAATCAACAAATGATTTTTTCATGTCGCTTAATTTGATTAAATCTTGTGGACGTTTAGGACCAGATAATGATGCTTCAACTGTTGATAAATCTAGATCTACAACATCTGTATATGTTGGTTCTACATTTTCAGCATTGAAGAACATATTGTTTTCTTTTAAGTATTTCTCTACGACATTAACTTGTTCTTCAGAACGTCCAGTTAAACGTAAGTAACTTAATGATTCATCATCTACTGGGAAGAAACCACATGTAGCACCATATTCAGGCGCCATGTTAGCAATTGTTGCTCTGTCTGCTAATGGTAATTTTTCTACACCAGGACCAAAGAATTCAACAAATTTACCTACAACACCTTTTTTACGTAACTCTTCAGTTACACGTAAAGCTAAGTCAGTAGCTGTTGTACCTTGTGGTAATTCGTTTGTTAATTTAACACCGATAACTTCAGGAACTGGGAAGTATGAAGGTTGTCCAAGCATACCTGCTTCGGCTTCAATACCACCTACACCCCAACCTAATACACCAATACCGTTGATCATTGTTGTATGTGAGTCAGTACCTACTAAAGTATCTGGGTAAGTTACTAATTCATTTTCTTCTTCTCTAATGTGTACAACGCTTGCTAAGTATTCCAAGTTAACTTGGTGAACAATACCAGTAGCTGGTGGTACAGCACGATAGTTATCAAATGATTTTGTTGCCCAGTTTAAGAATTGGTAACGCTCGATATTACGTTCAAATTCTAATTTCATATTCATTTCTAATGAATTTGGTAATGCATAGCTATCTACTTGTACAGAGTGGTCAATAACTAAATCAACAGGTACTTCAGGGTTGATTTTAGATACATCTCCACCAACATCATCCATAGCTTTACGTAAAGAAGCTAAGTCTACAACTGCAGGTACACCTGTGAAGTCTTGTAGAATAACACGTGATGGTTTAAATGGTACTTCTGCATTAGCATCGTTAGATTTACCCCATTTTGCTAAATTCATAATATGTTCTTCTTTAATGACACGTCCATCAAACTGTCTTAATACTGATTCTAATAATACACGAATAGAATAAGGTAGTTTATCAACATTAGATAAACCTAATTCGTCTAATGTTTTTAAGCTATAAAACGTGTATGTTTTGCCGTTCAATTCAAAAGATTTTTTAGATTGTTCTTTTAAACTTGAGCTCATTATTAGTTCCCCCTTTAAAATTGTGCAAGTTAATGCTTCATATACAATTGTATAATCAATACTTTAGTAAAACAATACATTGCGCTTAAAAATGAATATATTTATCATTCAAGTTTATAATAGGATGCTATAAGTTTTACTTATGTATTTTCAAATATACATAATTTTTAGTTATTAATTGATAATGATTATCAACTATAAATAAAAAAGGCTGAGACATCAATTTGTCTCAGCCCATCACTTATTAATCTTCCATTTCTCTTGCTAAACGACGTTGTTCTTTTAATTCTTGTTCATATTCTCGTTTAGATTTTTCTACATATTCTTTCATACGATGCTTATTCGGTGTAATCGATAATCCAAGATATTTTCTTTCTTGGTTTGCATCTTTGTAGAATGCAATTATCATCAAGATGATAATAAAACTAAATGGGAATGCTGAAATAATTGCTGCTGATTGTAGTGCATTTAATCCAGTATCTCCACCTGATAATAACAATACAAACGCGATTAATGATTGCGCGATACCCCAAATTACTTTTACCATACCTGATGGATTTAATGATCCATGAGTTGTTTGCATACCAAGTACGAAAGTAGCTGAGTCAGCTGAAGTTACAAAGAATATACATACTAACGCTAAAGCTAATATAGATAATGCGATACCCATTGGCATTTCATTAAACACACCAAACAATTGCGTTTCAGTAGACATTTTGAATACTTCTGGTGCTTTCTTACCTACTTCAATACCTGTTACGCCAAATACACTGAACCAAATAAAGCTAATGATTGTTGGTACAAGCATAACACCTAGAATAAATTCACGAATAGAACGACCTCTAGAAACGCGGGCAATAAATATACCTACGAATGGACTCCAACTCATCCACCAACCCCAGTAATAAAGTGTCCAAGAATTTAACCAAGTATTTTTTTGTTCACTTAATGGCGCTACATCGAAACTGTTGAATAAAAAGCTATCGAATAATGCACCTGTTGAAGATGTAAACATGTTTAAAATTAAAATTGTAGGTCCTAGGATTAAAGTAACAATTAATAATAATGAAGCTAAAACTAAATTTGTATTACTTAAATATTGAATACCTTTACTTAAGCCACTCCATGCACTTGCAAGGAATAATATTGTTACGATAATGATGATAATACCTTGAACAACAATGTTATTTGGAACACCAAATAAATATTCTAATCCACCATTGATCTGTAAAGCACCCATACCTAATGAAACGGCAACCCCTACAACAGTTGCGAATACTGATAACACGTCAATAATTGTACCAATAGGACCATCCACTTTATCACCTAATAAAGGTCTTAAAGTTTTAGATAATAATCCTGGTTCACCTTTTCTAAATTGTGCATAAGCAAGTGCTAAAGCTACTACACCATAAATGCCCCATGCATGGAAGCCCCAATGTAAGAATGTTGAACGCATAGATTCAGTCATTGCTGCTTTTGTTTCTGGACTTGCTGTTGGTGGTGATAAGTAGTGTGACATTGGCTCAGCAGCACCGTAGAATACTAAACCGATACCCATACCAGCACTAAATAGCATTGCAAACCATGATACAGTGTTAAACTCTGGTTTATCCTGTGGTCTACCCAATTTCAGTTTACCAATTGGACTAAATATAATGAACACACAGAAGAACACCATACCTATTGTGATAATCATGTAGTACCAACCAAAGTATGTAGAAATCCAACTACTGATATCACTTGTAACATCACCAAATTTTGTAGGGAAAATCGCACCTATTGCTACGATAATACCAATTACAATTGCTGATGCTGTAAAAACATTTGATAATTTTCTGCCGTTAGGTTGAATTGGCGAATTTGACATTTGCATACTCCTTTCAAAATAACAAACTTTTAATTATGTATTCCCGTTTTAACTAATTTTATTCGTGATATTTTCAAATAAATGCTATATGAAAACAGCAACATTCAACACTTTAACAAATATTACACTTAAAATCAAATTGACTATTTCTTTTTATGCTATATTCATGTATGATAAAATTCGATAAGGAGGTGTTTAATATGTCATTATTAAAAGAATTTAAAGACTTTGCTTTGCAAGGTAACGTTTTAGATTTAGCAATCGCCGTTGTTATTGGTGCTGCCTTTAACAAAATTGTTACATCTTTAGTTGAGAACGTCATAATGCCACTTATTGGATTAATTTTTGGAGAAGTAGACTTCGCTGAAAAATGGTCATTAATGGGTATCAAGTACGGTCTATTCATCCAATCTATCATTGACTTCTTAATCGTCGCATTCGCACTATTTGTATTCATTAAAATTGCAAATACTATTATGAAAAAAGGCGAAGAAGAAGAAGAAGTTGACGAACAAACTGTATTACTTACAGAAATCCGCGACGCTTTACGCGAAAAGTAAGTTTTACATATTTAAAAAACCATCGATTATTGATTGTTCAATAATCGATGGTTTTTTAAATGTTTATTAATCTTCTACTGGACCTTCTTCTACTAATGTTTTAACATCAGCTACAATTTCAGATTTAGGGAACTTCTTATCCCCAGCATCCTGTCCGCTATATGATTTAATAATTTTTCCATTCTGATCTATTAAATAGAAACTTGTACCATGTGTGACTTGAGTACTACCTTTAGGTGGTGGCGCCACGATTGATTTAAAGTTATCTTGTGCGTATTGTTTAATAAATTTGAAATCGTAGTTCGTCAATAGCGTCCATTTATTATCTGGTACATTATATTGTTTAACGTAATCTTTAAGTTTTTTCGGTGTATCATTTGCTGGATCCACACTAAAACTTAATACCCCATAATTTTTAACGCCATCTTTTTCAAGTTGATCAATAACAGTACTCATATTGTATGTCATTGGTGGGCATACTGTTTCACAATTCGTAAAGATAAAGTCAGCTATATACACTTTCCCTTTCATATCTTTTTGCGAAAATTTATGACCATCTTGATCAGTTACATTGAATGACTGCATTTTATTGCCAAATTGACTGTCTGGTTCAATCGCGTTATTACTACATGCACTCATTATCATCATACTTGCAACCAATATTAGAAATATTCCCTTTTTCATCCTAACACTCCCATAACTCTATTAGTTAAAATATATCAAATAAAAATCTCAACTTAAATACGTAATTTAATCTATTTATGTCTTTGATGTGTCATTCAATTATTCGAAAATACCGTTGTACTTAAAAATCCATTCTTGTTTACATTTAATATGGTTGGAATTCTTGTCTTTAATTCAGATACGTGAGAAATAATACCGACTAAACGACCGGACATTTGGATATTAACGAGTGTATCGAGCGCAGTTTCTAAAGTTTCAGCATCTAATGTACCAAAGCCTTCATCAATAAACATCGATTCTAGATGGATGGCACCCGCTTCTTGCTGCACAACATTCGACAATCCTATCGCTAGCGACAACGAAGCTTGGAATGTTTCCCCACCTGATAATGATGTAATATGTCTCGTTCTATTTGAAAATCTATCAAACACTTCTATTTCCAAACCACTTAACCCTTGTGATTTTTCCTTTCTACGCACGAGTTGATAGCGATTATTCGTCATTTTAAGAAAATGTCTATTTGCATTATCTAATATATGATTTAAATAATAAATCAGCACATAATTCTCCAATGATAATTTCTGGCTATTCTTCCCATTCAAAATTCTCGATAAATCAATCATTTCTTCTTGTTCTTTAAGGTCTTGATTAATCTTATCTATCACGTTAAGAATCGCTTTAGATTTTTGGTCATTTTGTTCAACCTTTAATTGCAGTTGATTCAATTGTTTCGTTAAATTGTTTAGAGAATCTTTAGCACTTACTAATTGTTCTTCCGTATTAGTGATATCAGGCATTTCTTGATCTCTTACTTTTTTGCTAAGTTCTTTAACGACCGCTTCAACTTCTATATACTTTTTGTCATATTGCTGAACACTTTCTTCTAATCGATCAATATCCTCTACTTGTAATAACAACTCATCTAACTGAGCATATGAAGAAATGTCATGTTTGTTCATTTCAGCACTTAAATAGTCTTTTGTAGATTTAATTTGTTCTTCAATCATAGATAAACGTTCTTTAACCGTAACATGTTGCATTTGTAATGTTTGCTTATCATTTTGATATTGTTCTTGTTGTTCATTTAATTTTTTCATACTTTGATCAAACTTAGATAATGTTTGTTCTAACGTATTAACTCGTTCAACAAATGATGATACTTCAGTATACCCCGTCTCTTTATTAAAGTACGCTAAATCATTTTCATATGTAGATATTTTATGGTTTAAATCATTTAATTGTAATGTGTGTTCTGTTATCTGTTTATCTACAGCATTTATTTCTTTTTGTAGACGTTGAATATGCTGACGATTCTCTTGATAAGTTTTTAATTTACTTACAATTTGTTCAACACTTTCGTTTAATGATGCTATATCTTCTTGTACATCATATACATTACTTAACTTGTTTAATTGTTCATTCGTCAAATTAATTCTTTCTTTATAAGTCGTAATGTGTTGATTTACTTCTTGTAACTGCTGTTCAACTTCTAATTGTTTCGCTTTTTCTTGTTTTAAGCTTTCAAAATCAACATCTCCATTGATTGTTTCTATGATTGATCCACATATAGGACAATCTTCACCTTTATGAACATGCTTTTGAAGTTTCAATATTTCATCTTCCACATTCAATATATCAAACGTCTTTTCGGCATCAATACGTTGTTCGAGTGACGTTTTTTCATTTTCATATTCTACTAGTTTATGATTGTATACTTGTACTTTCTCTTCCAACACTTGTTTATCTGCATACAGTTTTTGTGTTGTTTCTAGACCTTGTAATGTTAACTTCATTGTTTCTTGTTCTTTTAATTGATTTTGCTCATCTTGTTCGTCATAAGTAATGTGTCCAAGTTTACTATTTAATTGCTCTGTTTCCTTCTTGTCTTCTTCAATTGCATTATTTAGTGCTTTTTGTTTCTCCTTATGTTTTACCAGGTTTTGTTCTGCTTCTATATATTTATCTATATTTACTTTTATATGTTTAGTATTTTGAACAAATGCTCTATATTCTTCGATTTGTTTATGTTCTTTATGCAGAGCATTTATTTGTTGTACAATTGATTCTAATTGTTGTGCATTATCACTTATTTGTTTTTGAAGTACTTCATCATTTTTTAATTCGTTTGTATGGTTAGTTTCTTTATCTTTAAGTTGATGATATTGATATGTTAAAGACTGTACACTTTTTAAGTATTTAACTTGTTTCTTTAAATCATTGATTTCTTTCTCTTCACTTTTCAACTGATTTAATTCTGCTTCTTTAACTTGTAACGTTTCAAAGTTTCCTTTTAATGCTTTCTCCTGTTCAAAGACATTTTCAATTTCACTAACTTGTTGCTGCTGTTTAGCTTTCAAATCTGTTAGTTCTTTTAACTTTTCTTGTCCTACCGCTTCATATGACGTTAATGCATCTTGAATCACTTCATAACGATAGCCTTCAACTTGTTTATGTTCTTGTAACGCTTCGTCATCAAAATCATGCATGTCATTTAAATATTGTGTAATTTTTTGATAGTGACTTTCGATTAATGCGATTTCTTTCTTCATTTCTAGTTCTAATTGTTCTTGTAACGACTCAAAACGATTACTATCGAATAGTGTTCTTAATATACTTCTTTTATCTGTGCTGTTCGAAACGAGAAACTGTTTGAATTCACCTTGAGGAAGAATCAATATTTGTCTAAACTGCTTAACATTCATATGTAATAACGCTTTTAAATAATCATTGCTTGTATTAATACTTTTCGTTTCTAATGACCACTTATCATTTATTTTTTTATATACTTCAACAGTTGCATTCGTTGGGTTTTTATTACCTTCTTTAATGTATTTCACAGTTCTTACGACGCTATATTGCTCGTTTTTAATTTCAAATTCAAATTCTACTTTTGTAGGTAACTTAGGATCAGCAAAATGGCTTCGCAAATCAACTTCTTCACGCGATTCTGTCGATGTCTTACCAAACAAAGCATAAACCATCGCATCAAAGATCATCGTCTTTCCTGACCCCGTTTTTCCACAGATTAAAAATAATTGTGATTTAGATAAATGTGTAAAATCAACTTCCTCATTTATAAATGGTCCAAAATATTGCATCTTTAATAATAAAGGTCTCATCTTATTCTCGTGCCCCCTTATTTAAATCATTTTCTAACAATGCGATGATTTTTTCTTTTTTTATGCCTTCTAACGGTTCACCCGTTACATGATCATAAAATGATTCAATAATTTCTAAATCCGTCAAAGTATGAACATCCACATCTATTTCATCATTTGCAACTTCATAATCTCTCCTAGATATTTGAAGTGTATTAGGATATATACTTCTTATCTTCATAAGTGGATCTGTCACATGGTCCATATCAGACAATTTAAAGTGAAAATAGTCTTCACGATGTTTAATGTCTAATTTTTCATGTATGACATCTTCATAACTTGCTTGTATCACTTGAAATGCTCTTCTAGGTTCTATTGGAATAAATGACTCTTTAAATGATTTATGACCAAAATCAAATAGTCTATATCCTTTAGATTGATTTGCCTCTGAAAATGAATATTGCATTGGTGTTCCAGAATAAAATATGTAATCGGACTTTATCGCAAACGGGTGATGTAAATGACCTAATAATACAGCATCGAATATTTCAAATGTATCGGCACTGACTGTCTCTATTGTTCCGATAGATAATGGTCTTTCAGAGTCTGTCGATTCACCACCAGCAACGAATAAATGACCTATTAAAATATTCGTTTCATCTTCTTTTATAACTTCTTTCATTTTATGAACAATAAATTCAGTCGCTTCCTGATGTGTATGAATATCTTTTACTTCAAACACATGTCTAATATCAGCAGGTGTAAAGTAAGGCATTACGTATATATTGACATCATTCACTTTAATAGGTTCAAGTAACTGATCATATCCCGTAATAATTTTTAAGCCTGTTTTTTCGAACCATCTCTCTCCATAGTTTAAACGTTCTTTACCATCATGATTTCCACTTATAGCTATTACTGGCGTGTTAAGTTCTAAGTTGATTGTTGAAAGCGCATCTTCAAGAATAACCATCGACTCTTTATTGGGATAGTGTAAGTCGTATAAATCACCGCTAATGACAACAATATCTGGTTGATGTTCTTTAATTGCATCGAATAATTTTGAAAGTATAAACTTTTGATCTTCTATTAATGATTGACCATTGATGGTTTTACCAATGTGCCAATCAGCAGTATGTAAAATTTTCATTTTAAAGCTCCTTTTATAATATTTATTAGACAGGTTGAAACGCTTCATTTATACTAAATCTAAGGAGTGATTTCATTGAGTAACGCATTTATATTTTTTATTATTTTATGGTGCATCGTATTTATTTCGTTACTTGCAATCGGTGGATTCTTTATGTTTCGTAAATTCTTAAAACGTATGCCTAAAGATAATGGTATGAGTGAACTTGATTGGCAAGACTACTACATTAATAAAGCTTTACCATTATGGAATGATGAAGCACGTAGTTTATTAAACGAACTCGTTTCACCTGTTCCAGAATTATTTAGGGATGTTGCGAAAGAAAAGATAGGTGGACGTGTCTCTAAAATTGCTTTAGAAGAACATGCCACAACAATCGAACTTGACCATATCATGAGAGGATATATCGTAGCAACACCAAAAAGAGATCACAAATTCATGAAGAAAAAGCTAACCGAACTTAATATAGATTATACACCATATTTAAAATTGTTCGAATTAGCTGATGATGAGAAGAATAAATTTTCTATCTTTGATCATAGAGAAGAAATTTCAAATGCAAAAACAACGCACACTCAATAATTGAGATGTGCGTTGTTTTTTTAATTTACAATTGGCATACGGTCTTTTAATTTTTTATATTTTACATACATGGCTATTCTCCAAGGTACAATCATACTAAATGCGAGTAAGAAAAACATACCTGCTAATTGACCTGGATCGATTGAATCACTTAAGAAAAATTTACCGACTGATCTAATGATTAATAACGATATTAAAATAACCGGAAATAATTTAGAACGTTTCATATAAATTTCTGATCCTTTAACTTCAAAGTTAGAAGTAAAGATAAGAAATAGAGAAAAGAACAAACCAACTAAAATTGCTTCTATAATTTCACTGCCATTTAATCTAAAGTACGGTACAACATACATCAATGCACCTGTAGCCATAAAAAATGGCGGTAATACGATCTTTTTAGCATTCGTTGGATAATTTTGTGCTTTCATTCTAACAACAATAACTGCCAATCCCATTAAAGCTGCTATTACAAATGAAAAAAGGAAATACATATCTAAAACCCCTTATAAGTACGAAATATCAATAATATTTAATTTAAACCTAATGATTGGAAGAATATCGTAATCTCCGTTAATAAATCAAAGAACAGTAATATTCCCATAATTATCATAATTATACCACCAAACTTCATGATAGCAACATTGTACTTTTTAATAATTTGTAATTTAGTTATAAAGAATGTCAGTATGAAAAATGGAATGCTGAATCCTAATACATATAACAACATATAAAGTAATGCTTGTGATGAATTAGTAGCAGCTAACGTACCAATCGCTGCAATAATTGGACCATTGCAAGGTGTCCATCCTGCAGCAAATGCCATACCTATAAGAAAAGTACCTATATAACCTGTGGGTTTCGTCTTGAAATTTATTTTACGGTCTTTCATTAGAAATTGTGGTTGAAATACACCTAATATAATGAGACCAAATACAATAATAATAATGGCACCTAATTGCCTGATTAACGTTTGGTAATTAATCAGCATACCAGAAATATATCCTATACCCATTCCTAGTATCATATATATAACACTAAAACCAAGCAAAAAGATAATCGTATGTAAAATTGCATTACGACTAAGTCCTTTAGTTTTGATGTCGTCATAACTCATGCCTGTTATATAAGAAATAAACGCTGGATAAATGGGTAATACGCAAGGAGATACGAAACTTAATATGCCTGCACCAAAAGCTACAAATACTGTGATTTCCACAATGATCCCCCTCTCACTCATATTCTATTTTATCAAATAACAATTAAGTTAAAACACCTTTATTTGAACAATAAGTGAAAACTTAAACAAAATAAGAAACGAGCCTTAGACTGTTGTGTACGTCTGAGACTCGTTTAAAAATATCACGGTTATACGTTTTATTTTTACTTATGATTAATATAAGATTATTTAATTTTTTGATCCATATTCTTATTCATCATTGTCATCATTTGATTAATTTTCTTTTGAGATGGTTTTTGACCCATTTGCATCATCATCATACGTAACATTTCTTCGTTAATTGGTGGATTCTTTTTCAAGTAATCCATCATATATTTACGTGCAAGGAAGAATCCAAGTGCAAGCCCACCGATTAATGCCACGACGATTAATAATATTGCTAACCACGTTGCCATTATTTCACCCACTTTCTGTATCCTATAAAAGTTTACTAAATTCATTACATTTTATCAAGATGAAACTTAATGTTTAAAATGAAAAAGCCTCAGCCAAGTTTCTTGGATGAGGCTTTTTAAGATTCTTTAGAAGCTTAATACTTGGTTTAATACATTTTCTTTTGTAAATCCGTATTTTTCAACTACTAAGTCGCCAGGCGCACTTGCACCGAATGTATCAATTGTAATGACTTTTCCTTCAATGCCAATATATTTATGCCAACCTAGAGAAGACGCCATTTCGATTGCTACACGTTTAGTGATTGATGCTGGTAATACTGATGCTTTATATTCAGCATCTTGTTGATCAAATGCATGCCAGTTAGGTAATGATACAACTTGTACACCTTTACCTTGTGCTTCGATATCTTTAGCTGCATCTACAGCTAATGAAACTTCTGAACCAGATGCTAGTAGTAAGTATTCAGGTTCGATTTCTGAACGATATACAACATATCCGCCTTTACGAACACCTTCTTCTAACACTGATTCTTCAACATCTAAAGCTGTTAAGTTTTGTCTTGTTAACACTAAAGCTGTTGGTGTCGTTTCAGATTCTAAAGCTACTTTCCATGCTACTCTTGTTTCGTTACCATCTGCAGGGCGAATAACGTTTAAGTTAGGAATTGCTCTTAATCCAGCTAATTGTTCAACTGGTTCATGTGTTGGGCCATCTTCACCAACAGCAATTGAATCATGTGTGAATACAAATGTTGAAGGTACACCCATAATTGCTGAAAGTCTTACAGCTGGTTTCAAGTAGTCACTGAATACGAAGAATGTTGCACCATATGGTTTAACACCACCGTGTACTGCCATACCATTAACTGCAGCAGCCATACCAAATTCACGAACACCAAACCAAACATTGCGTCCTTCAGGTGTTTCACTACTAAAGTCAGCTTCATCTTTAACATTTGATTTATTTGAAGAGGCTAAGTCAGCTGAACCACCAAAGAATGCAGGTACTGATTTACTTAATGCTTGAATCACTTCACCTGAATCCGCACGAGTGGCACTGCTATTTCCAGCTTCATAAACTGGTAATTCTTTATCATAATCAACAGGTAATTCATTAGAAATGGCTTGTTTAAATGCTTGTCCTAATTCTGGATAATCATTTGTATAAGCTTCGACTAATTTTTCCCATGCTGCTTCGTCTTCGTTTGCACGTTTAAGCATTGTTTCACTGAAGATATCATATACTTCTTGAGGTACATTAAAGCGTTTAGAAGGATCTAAACCGTATGCTTTTAATGCTAATTCACGTTCTTCTTCTCCTAATGGAGCACCATGCACGCCATTAGTACCTGCTTTATTAGGCGCACCATAACCGATAACTGTTTTAACTTCGATTAATGTTGGGCCTTCTAATGTTTTTGCTTCAGTAATCGCTTTATCAATAGCTTCTAAGTCATTACCATCTTCAACTAAGATATAGCTCCAACCATATGAAGTGAATCTTTCTTTAACATTTTCAGAGAATGCTTTATTTAATTCACCGTCTAATGAAATATCATTAGAATCATATAATGTGATTAATTTATCAAGTTTTAAGTGACCTGCTAATGAAGCTGCTTCATGAGAAATACCTTCCATTAAGTCACCATCACTTGCTAAAACATATGTGTAATGATCTACTACATCGTATTTATCTTTATTAAATTTACCTGCTAAGTGTTTTTCAGCCATCGCCATACCAACACTCATTGCAAAACCTTGTCCTAAAGGTCCTGTTGTAACTTCTACACCATCAGTATGTCTAAATTCTGGATGTCCAGGAGTTTTAGAGTCCCATTGTCTGAAGTTTTTCACTTCTTCAAGTTCTAAACTACCTGAAACGTGTAATAAACTATATAGTAATGCAGAACCATGACCAGCAGATAAAACAAAACGGTCTCTATTAAAATAGTTCTTAGATTGTGGATTGAAATTTAAATGCTTAGTCCATAATGCATATGCCATAGGCGCAGCACCCATTGGTAAACCAGGATGTCCTGAGTTAGCTGCTTCAATAGCATCTATACTTAAAGCACGGATTGAATCTACTGCAAGTTGATCTTTTTCGTTAAACATAAATGTAGTCTCCTTTATTCTTGTAATCCCTTTTCATTATACATGAAATTTTTTCAAAAATTAATTATTATTACTTAATTTATACTTACTTTCTTATATTATTATTTTTTTGAATTTCTTTTACTTTATCAGGAGTTACATCATTACCTTCTGGATCAATGATTTTAGTATTCTCGATTGTATTTTTAAAATTACCGCGGAAAGCTTGTAAATACTCAGCGCGTAATTTTGTTTGTTCTTTAGCTTCACTATCTGTTAAACCTTCAGATTTCTTTTTGTTCGCTAATTCATTAATTCTTTCTATTTTTGCTTTATCTAGCATAATATCCCCACTTTCTTTATACATAAAAGATACCAAAAAACACGAGTAAATCCAAATGGATTTACTCGTGTTTAAATTCAATCTATTGACCCTACTAATGTATTGGAATCAGATATATGGTTATGTTGTTTATCGCTTTGTTGTTTAATTTGATGATCGGTCATTTCGTACGTTTGTTCTGTATTATAAAGATCATTAGACTGAGCTAAATATAAATATCCAATTAATAAAGTCATGAAGAATACTGCTATATACACTAATATTGTCTTCTTAATTGTAATTGTCATACTCAATTCCTCCTAGAACGTTTGTTTGTATTATTATAATAACAGAACAACTGTTCGTAGTCAATAAAAATACGAACAAATGTTTGTTCAAAGGAAACGTATGTGCTATAATAAATTTAAATAATTAATTGGGAGCGTGCGACTATGAAAGAATTAACTAAACGTCAATCTGAAATATATCAATTCATCAAACATATAGTACAAACGAAAGGCTATCCGCCTAGCGTACGTGAAATTGGTTTAGCAGTCGGCTTAGCGTCAAGCTCTACTGTACATGGTCATTTATCAAGACTAGAAGAAAAGGGCTACATTAAACGTGACCCAACTAAACCACGAGCAATAGAAATCACAGAAACAGTCGGAGAGAACGTTAACCAAGAGAACACCATTCACGTTCCAGTTATCGGTAAAGTTACAGCAGGTATACCTATTACGGCTGTAGAGAATGTAGAGGAATACTTCCCATTACCTGCACATTTCACATCAACACATAATAGCAATATCTTTATATTAGATGTTGTCGGCGATAGTATGATTGAAGCTGGTATACTAGACGGCGATAAAGTAATCGTACGTAGTCAATCAATCGCTGAGAATGGTGATATCATAGTTGCAATGACAGAAGATGATGAAGCTACAGTTAAACGTTTTTACAAAGAGGAAACGCGATATAGACTTCAACCAGAGAACAATACAATGGAACCTATTTATTTAGATAACGTTACAGTATTGGGTAAAGTTGTTGGATTGTTTAGAGAAATGTAACATAACAAAAAGGAGATGCGCTTGCATCTCCTTTTTTCATATTCCCTTTATCGAGTTCTTTCTTTACTTGTCATATATTTATGATACATCTTTTTTATTTAATAATTCTTTAATACGTTCTAAGACATCTAAATCTTTTCGTTTTATTTCTTTATTTTCCATGTAAAACTACCCCTTTATATGTTATTTCACCAATCAAAATTACTAGAAACAACATGTGTTAAACATTTAAGGAAATATGAAATATTGACTTTTCTCGATTTAATTATATCAACGTTGATAAGATAATACCACTTATCTCTTTTCTATTGTTGCGTGATGTAGTTCTCCGTCCAATATGGCTGTAATTCTTCGCCAATATCAACACCTACACCTAATTCTTTATAATCTTTATTTAAAATGTTTTTTCTATGTCCAAGTGAATTCATGAGACCATGATGTGCATATATACTACTGATTTGACCATAAGCCAAGTTTTCCCCAGCTGTTACATATTTAAAACCATCTCGATCTAATCTATCAAATGGAGACATACCTTGTTTGTTATTATGATCAAAATAATCATTATTCACCATGTCTTGACTATGCTTTCTTGCAGTTTCGCTAATACGTTCATTATAAGTTAATGTCGGTAATCCAAACTGTACTCTTTCGGCATTTACAAGATCAAAGTTTTGTAATTCTAAAGCTTTTTTGTATTCATCAGATGCTGCATGATACTGATTCGTTCGCTTATCTTCAGTTGATGATGCAATCTGCATGAGACCTTTAATTTGATTATTTTCATGTTTATCATAAAACACGGTTGTATAGATGTTATCAAATTTGAAAACATCATAATCTTCATCATTTTGTATGAGTTTCACTTTTTCTTTTTCTATTGCTTTTTCAGGCTCACCAAGTATAGAACGAACTTTATCTTTGTTCATTTTACTTGTGATACCTTTTTTAGAAGTTATAAGGTCTTGGTTTGTATATAAACCAGTTACTTTGTCATGACCATAACTTACCATCACAAATTCATGATAGTCGTTATGATACACATGCCATTTCTCGTTATATTCATTAACCGTTATACGCTTAGGTTTACCAAGTTTCTTTTCTACTTCGCTTTTTGTTTGATTGATTTGAATATTATTAATCGCAAATTCTTGGTCATCTGGTGTCTTCAGTTCAACCTTTTTAGCTGATTCTTCGTGTTGTAATCCTTGTTGAACATTCAATACTTTTTGCCCAATTTGTCTAGACAAATTTGATTCTGGGACTGGCTTGATAAGTGTTAAGCATAATAGCAACATAAATAAAAAGAATACTTTTCTCAAGTCGTCACCTCACTTGTTTTAGCCGCGATCACTGTCACCATTAAATATTGAATTACGAACAATTACATAGTCTACTTTTGTAATAGAATGTAGATCTTTTCCACCTGCATATGAAATAGAACTTTGTAAATCTTGTTCGATTTCAATTAACGTATCTTTTAGAGAGCCTTTATGTTCTACAAACATCTTTTTACCCTCTACATTTTTACGCTCACCTTTTTGAAATTCAGATGCACTACCGAAATACTCTTTATATAGTTTACCTTCTAATTCAACTGTTTCACCTGGAGATTCTTCATGTGCAGCAAATAATGAACCAACCATTACCATACTTGCACCAAATCTAATAGATTTAGCAATGTCACCGTTAGTTCTAATACCACCATCAGCAATCATTGGTTTTCTAGCAGCTTTACTACAAGCGTTAATTGCAGCTAATTGCCATCCACCAGTACCAAATCCAGTTTTAATTTTTGTAATACATACTCTACCTGGTCCGATACCAACTTTTGTTGCGTCAGCACCCGCATTTTCAAGTTCACGAACACCCTCAGGTGTACCAACATTACCTGCAATTACAAATGATTCAGGAATATGTTGTTTAATATGTTTAATCATTCTAATAACTTGCTCAGAATGACCATGTGCAATATCTATTGTTATATATTCAGGAACAAGCCCTTCATTAGAAAGTTGTTCTATAAAAGTATATTCATTGTCTTTAACACCTACAGAAATTGAAGCGAATAAGTTTTGGCTTTGCATTTTTTTGATAAATGGAATACGTCCTTCTTCATCAAAGCGATGCATGATATAAAAATAATCATTACTAGCAAACCATTCAGCTAGTTCTTCATTCATGACTGTTTGCATATTGGCAGGTACTACTGGTAATTTAAATGTCTTTGGACCAAATTTTACAGTAGTATCACATTCAGAACGGCTTTCTACTATACATTTATTTGGTATTAACTGTACATCTTCATAATCAAAAATTTTCATATCAATAACCTCTTTCACAACTATTAATAATAATCCATTAGTTACTATACATGGTTAAGTAGTAAAAGTAAACGAAATAATACTATAAATATTATTTATTTAGAGCTTTATCAAGAGTTTTGATATTTTCTTCCATTAAAGACTGATATGAAATATTTTTTTGTTTTGCTTCATCTTTAGTTAATACTTCTAAATTATGAAATTTTAACGGTTTACTTTTCGTATCTTTCTTTATAATATCTGTCATTTTTGAACTAACATTTTGTTCATATAAAATATATGGAGATTTCGAATTGTTAATATCTTTAATAATTTCTAATATTTCTTTTTGAGTTGGTTCTTCATTATTCATGCCTGTGACACCTTTTTGTTTAAAATGATATCTGGTAGCTAAATAACCTAGAGAATCATGAGAAATAAATACTGTATCTCTTTTTGTATCTTTCGTTATGTTTTGTAAACTTTCATCAATTTCGTTTATATCTTTAATGAGGTCTTGATAATTTTTTTGATAATAATCTTTATGCTCTGGATCCTTTTGAATGAGTTTTTCTTTAATAGATTTAGCCGCTTCTTTATTGACAATTGGGTCTAACCAAATATGTGGATCATTAGCACTTTCTTCGTGTTCATGTTCATGCTCTTCTTCACCATGCTCATGATGATGTTCTAAAATATGACTTTCTTTCAAATTAGCTACCGCTTCTAATTTATGATCATCACTTTTAATAGTAGAACTAATTTTTTTAGCTACTGGATCTAATTCATTTGAAGAATAAATAAATAGATCACTTTTAGCGATATTGAGCATTTCTTTTTGAGTTGGCTCATAGTTATGTAAATCTGTACCGCTTGGGTAAATAGAATTGGCATCTACATATTTGCCACCAATTTGTTTAGCAAAGCTTTCATATGGAAAGTTTGTAGCATAGATTTTAATTTTGTCATCCTTTGATGTTTGGTTATTACAACCTGCAAGGATGAACGCCATCATTAATAGTGCACCAACTATAATATATATTTTTTTCATATTTTAACTCCTACATGATTATTTGTTTTAATTATAACAATATACGCTTTTACACATCATATCGCAATTATATAATACACATATTTTTGCATTGAAAACTCATTTGTATTATGCTAAAATTATAAAACGTAACGATTACTGAATAGAAAGGCTGATGAACATGCGTGTCAATATCACGTTAGCATGTACTGAATGTGGCGACAGAAATTATATTACAACTAAAAACAAACGTACAAATCCTGAACGTATTGAAATGAAAAAATACTGTCCAAGATTAGGTCGTCACACTTTACACCGCGAAACTAAATAATTTCTTATTTTATAAGAAAATATACGACAAAGAAGTCAATTCATACATCTGAAATGACTTCTATTTTTATACATTTATACTTTATGGCTTTAAAGCATTTATGCGTTAAAAGTTTTTGTTGCTTATTTACTGAAATACTAATAAAATAATATGTATATTTTATTTACAGATAAATTGTACTATTAGAAAGCAAGGTGAATTATATGGAAGAAATGAAACGAGGATTAAAGACTAGACACATATCAATGATCGCCATTGGTGGTTCAATTGGTACTGGTTTGTTTATGGCGAGTGGTGCAGTCATCACTCAAGCAGGACCTGGTGGTGCACTTATAGCTTATTCTATTATTGGTGTTATGCTCTACTTTTTAATGACAGCTATAGGAGAACTTGCAACTTTTTATCCAGTTTCTGGTTCATTTAGTGCATACTCAAGTAGATTTATAGATCCGTCAGCAGGATTTACTGTTGGTTGGCTTTATTGGGTAATTTGGGCACTGGTAACAAGCGTTGATATATTAACTGCAGCAAAAATCATTACATACTGGGATATATTCCAAAATATTAACCCGTTTGTATGGAGCATTATTTTCTTAATCATTCTATTTTTATTAAATGCTTTTACAGTTAAAGCATTTGGTGAAGCTGAATATTGGTTAAGTTTTATAAAAGTCGCGACTATTATCATCTTCTTAATAGTTGGTGTTCTTGTGATATTTGGAATCTTAGGCGGTAATGAACCATTAGGATTATCAAACTTCACTTATAAAGAAGCACCATTTGTAAATGGTATTTCTGGTTTCTTAGGCGTACTACTTGTTGCTGGATTTAGCTTCGGTGGTACAGAAGTAGTAGCCGTAACAGCTGGTGAATCTGAAAACCCTAAAGAATCCATGCCAAAAGCAATTAGACAAGTATTCTGGAGAATTTTATTATTTTATATTTTAGCAATCGCTGTGATTGCAGCAATTATTCCATATACTGATCCATTGTTATTAAATAAATCAAACACTGTAACACAAAGTCCGTTTACAATCGTATTTGATAGAGTTGGTATAGCATTTGCTGCTTCCATTATTAATGCAGTTATTTTAACAGCACTTATTTCAGCTGGTAACTCAGGCTTATATGCTACAAGTAGATTACTTTACTCACTTGCTCAACATAAGCAAGCACCTAAGTTTATCAATAACTTAAATAGAAACAATATGCCGTTCGTTTCATTATGCGTCACAATCGTATTAATTTTCGCGTCTATCGTATATGCAACGATTAACGCTGATGGTTATTATAGATTGTTGAATATGTTAGGCGCACTTGTTACTTTAGTTTGGCTAATGAGTATTATCAGTCATATTCGATTAAGGATGGCCATTAAGAAACAAGGCAAATCAGCGACAGATACACTTGAATATAAAGCACCTTTATATCCATTAGGACCAATCATCGTAATCGCTGTTATAGCATTCTTATTAATCGGTCAATCATTTGATAGCATTATGACATTGAACTTCCCAGTATTAATCGAATCATTCTTACCGATTATATTAGGTTTCGTAGTATACTTTATTCATAAATTCACAACGAAATCAAAAATTATCAAACTTGAAGATATTGATTTAAGAAAACACCAATATAAGAAATAATTTTTAAAAGCGCCACTCAATCAACTTGAGTGGCGTTATTTATATCTAAAATTTTGTTCGTGCTTGCTTTCCTTAGTTACACTTCTGTTGAGTTTTGTTACTAACGGCTTCCTTAATTACAATTCCACCGACTTTTGTTACTATAGACGCTCTTAGTTACATTTCCGCCGACTTTTGTTACTATGGCGCCTCTTAGTTACACTTCTGCCGACTTTTGTAACAACAAATCCTACACAAAATATCATTTCCCTAATCCCGAACTCCCTTGTTCAAAACGTTTATAAAAATTTGCTAACTATAATCTACTTTTTCATATTGCGATATATATAGTATAATAAATATTAATGATAATTTTAGAATAAAGAAGGTGTAAATATGACAGGTCAAACTAATTTATTTGATGATGTTATGGAACAAGATGAACGCTTTGTCATTGTTGTTCAAAGTATTTATGACACACATGCTCAACTCGTTAAGAAGACACTTAGAGAATATACAAGTTTAACTCGGGAACAGATGCAATCATTATTTGATCATCTTAAAGATTTATATTTAAATGAACCATTTGAAGAGAATCAAGCATTTTTTGATATTACTGTTTATACGAACCAAGACTATGCAGCGGACCAAATTTATGCGCATATTAAGAGAAAGAAATTCAGCCATGAATGGACGCATACAAGTAAATAAAGGAGTAATCACATGTCCCAAGTAAGTAAAGTTTTTCCTTTAGATAACGAACAGCAAGTTGAAGTGAAAGTTAAAGAAAATAGATTTGATTTTGAAATAGATGAAATGCTCGCAATTACACAAGAAGAACATTCAGAATTTCCATTTATACCAGTATCTCCTTGTTTAGGATATTCTAGAGGATTATATCCAGAGCATCCTTTACTTGTTGGTTTATTATTAGGATTCTTATATCATGAGTCGTTAACAGGCGAAACGGATGAACGTATTCAAACGATCGCTAAAGCTATTAACAGTAAAAATCGCAGTAAAATGATTCAAGCCTTAAATATGGTTGAATCTAATAAACTTGGTCACTATCCACCAACAAGATTTTTAGGCTTAAGTGAACGTGCTGTCAATTTAGGACAATCGATTTTTAGTTTATTTGATGATGATGTGATGTTCTTAGCTTCTACACGAGATAAGATTATTTCTCATCCACCATTATTAGATCATAGCGATATTGTTGATCCTCAAGAACGTTTATATTTCTATACGAAAGATAAAGACTTCTTTGATAATGATGAACGTGTCGCAATCATTGATAATCATTTATTAAATGGTAATTCTGTACTAAATCTCATTAAAAAGATTTATGATAAATGTCCTGAAAGAGAAACATTCACTGTATTAACACCTATTGATTTAAGATCTCAAAGTGTTAAAGAAGCATTCTCAAGTTTGGAAAAATCTTTAAATATTAAAATCAACATCATTTCACTTATGTCGTTTGATGTAGAAATTACAGCTATTGACCATGAGACGAAAGATTTAATTCAAAATGAACTACTAGATAATCAAAAACACGATACGAAAGTTCAATATTACTCATTAAGAAATGTCATAAATGATCATTTTATTGTAAAAGCACAAAACATGCTGCGTGATGGTACGATTCACGATAATCCATATTTTATTTCAACAGGTAGATTCACTTTAAATGGTAAAGAACAACAAGTATCTGAAGATCTATTTCAACGTATGGGAGAATTATTGAATGACTTTTTAGATGATTCACCTAAATTTGTCATTGGTATAGGAGAATTCTTATACGTTCCACTTCAAATTGCTCGTTATTTACCTGGTAAAGAAATACGTGTACAAGGTACTACTCGCTTTAATTTTGATTCGAGTACATTAAGACACTCTAATAAAAAAATTAGCTTTATGTCTCCATTGGAAAGAACAATCACACATTATTTATACAATTTAGAGATTGATCAGTACGAACAAATCATCGTATTTGTTGAAAGACTGAGACATAAAACTGAAATTGATGATATTGTACAACAATTAAAAATTCTTGGGGCAAAATCAATTCTAGTAATTGAAATGACTTCAATCGCATTTAATGAAGATCGTCACGAATAATAAAAAGCAGTTCAAATCTTAAAAATTTAATTTAAGGTTTGAACTGCTTTATTTTTATGCATTTAATATTTTTTCTAACGCTGTTACAATACCATCATGGTTATGGTCGTCTGTAACAACATCTGCAATACCTTTAATCGTATCGTTCGCATTCCCCATAGCAACACCAACTGCTGCTCTTTCTAACATGTCAGAATCATTTAAACTATCACCAAAAGCTATCACTTCTGAGAAATCCGCATCAATTTGATCAAACAATCTTTGCAACGATTTCCCTTTAGAAACTTCACTATTCATGAATTCTAAAAAGTACGGTTTACTTATTGTTGATGACACTTGGTCATTAAATTTACCATTCAACGCTTCATTTGCACTTGCAATATTTTCCTCGAAATCAACACCCATTATTTTTGGAACGTCACCTATAATAGCTTCTTTAATATTATTAACTTTATTCATTGGAAGACCTGTTAATTCACTTTCAATGTTCATATAATCATGTGTCGTATCATGAATAATTTGGTCATTTAAATATGTTAAATAAAAGAAATTATGACTTCTACAATAATCAATAATATCGTGTGCATCTTTTTGACTAATTGTTTGATTAAATACGATACTTTGGTCTTCAGCATTTATAACAAAAGCACCATTGTAACTTACAATATAACCACCATAGCTTTTTAAATCTAGCACTTCTGCATGCTTAATCATACCTGCAGTTGGTCGCCCCGATGCAAGTATTAACTTCATGCCTTCTTTTTGTTTCTCCATTAAGTATTGATATGTTACTTCACTTATTTCATTCTTAGAAGTCAAAAGTGTATCATCCATATCCATTACGATGTATTTATATGTCATGTTGTTCTCCTTAAATATAATAATGCTTATATTCTATCATACATAGAATATAAGCATCTCACTTTTGTTTATAAGTTTATGATTTTTTGACTAATACCATAACGATTAATGGTTACCAATTCTGATTCGCAATCTTCAAATTCATCTTGTAATGCCCTTACAAGTTTACCACTCAATTCTTTTTTGACGAGCGTTAATACAGTTGGACCAGCACCACTAATAACAGTCGCATACGCGCCATGTTCTATAGCTAATGCTTTAATACGTTCAAAATCAGGGATCAAATGTTGACGAAAAGGTTCATGAAAACCATCTTTCATCATCATCTTTCCAGCTAATTCATAATTATGTTGAATTAAAGCACTGATCATCGTGTTGCTTATTGCACTATATTTAACGGCATCTTTTAAAGATAGTGTTTCTGGTAATACTTTACGCGCTTTCTCTGTTGATAGCTCATACTCCGGTATTGTAGCAATAACATCAACTTTTGGTATATCTATATATGATACATCCGTATGTTTAGCTTCTGGATCATATACGCCTAAGACTAATCCACCATAAATTGTTGGGGCAACATTATCTGGATGTCCTTCAATTTCAGTTGCAAGTTGTAGTAACTCATATTTAGATAACTTTAAATTTGCAAAATAATTTGCAAGAAATAACCCCGTTACGAGCGCAGATGCTGAGCTACCTAATCCTCTCGCAAGTGGAATATCGCTATACATTTTTAAATTTAATGCCGGCATTTCTTTCGAAAATTTCTCTGTAGCAGTTTGTGCAATTTTAGTAATATAATGTTCCTCATTAACAGGTAAACCTTTCAGATGAGGTCCAACATGCTCAAAATGCCATTTTCCATCTTCGGACAGATACGCTTCTACTTCTAAATATTTATCTAGAGCCATTCCGATTGAGTCGAAACCAACCCCAAGGTTAGCAGTTGAGGCTGGTACTTTAAGCTTTAATTTCTTCATTTTAATGCACGCTCAATATAATCAATAATTGCTTGTTCGTCATTTTCTAATGGTGTAATTGGCGAATCAAGTAAATCAATAGCAGTATCAGGATCTTTCAATCCATTTCCTGTTAAAATTGCTACAACAGTTTGATTCGGCTCTAATTTACCTTGTTCATGCAATTTCAACAAACCTGCAATTGAAGCATTACTTGCTGGCTCACTGAAGACGCCCTCTTTACTTGTCATAAGTTTGTATGCTTTAAGAATTTCTTCATCTGTCACACTATCTATTAATCCATTTGATTCATCACGTGCTGCCTCGGCCAATTTCCAACTAGCTGGATTCCCAATTCTAATCGCAGTCGCTACTGTCTCTGGATTTGTTACAACTTTACCTTGTACGATTGGAGATGCACCTTCAGCTTGGAAACCGCACATAACAGGTAGACCTGATTGATTTAATTGATGATATTCTTTGAAACCTTTCCAATATGCTGTTATATTTCCAGCATTTCCAACTGGTATCGCAAATAAGTCTGGTGCTTTACCATCTAATTGCTCTACAATTTCAAATGCACCAGTCTTCTGCCCCTCAATTCTATATGGGTTTACAGAGTTTACAAGTGCTATTTCACCTTTTTCTGCAACTTTTTTAACGATATTTAATGCTTCATCAAAATTCCCTTTAATTGATACAATTTCAGCACCGTACATAACTGCTTGTGCTAATTTACCAAGTGCTATTTTACCTTCAGGAATAACAACAATTGCTTTTAAACCTGCTCTAGCAGCATAAGCGGCAGCTGAAGCTGATGTATTACCAGTAGAGGCACATATCACGATTTTTTTACCTTCTTCTTTCGCTTTTGCAACTGCCATTACCATACCTCTATCTTTAAAAGAACCTGTAGGGTTAAGACCTTCAAACTTAGCGAATAAATTAATGTTCAATTTATCAGATAAATAAGGTAAATGAATTAATGGTGTATTACCTTCATTTAAAGTCAATTCTGGTGTTCCTTCGTTCACTGGTAAATATTCTTTATAATTATGAATTAATCCTTGCCATCTGCCCATATTACTTATCTCCTTCAATTGGATAATATTTCAAAATATTAATGCCATTTTCTTTTAATTGATCAACTGGTAATTCATCAATACCTCTGATGACAATACCATACGTATTTTCAGTACGTTGTTCTACTTTAACACTTCTATGAAATTCAATTGTCGCTTTAATATCATCTCTTAAAACATCTTCATCTTTGTCACTTTCAACGATAATAAAATGACTATTTTTCAGTGGGAATTTAACTACTTCATCTTCAACGATTTCTTTCGTACGTTCTGTTTTAAGTTCAAAGTGTGGAGGTAATGTATGTAAATCTGATTCAAATTGTAATGAAACATTTAATAAATCAGAAACAACAGCACTACCAGTAGCTAAACTACCAGCACCTTTACCATAAAACATTGTGTCTCCAACAGCATCACCAATTACATATATTGCATTATATTCATCTTCAACATGCGCCATTTGATGACTATTTGGTAACAATGTCGGTTTAACACTTGAAATAACACGACCATTCTCGTATTTACCTTGACCAATTAATTTAATTTTATAGCCTAATTTTTCTGCAACTTTAATATCTTCGATTTCAACATCTGAAATACCAACTCTTTCAACATCATTTAACGAAATCACTCTATTAAATGATAAGTAGCTCGTAATTACAACTTTACGAGCTGCGTCAATTCCTTCGACATCGTCAGTTGGATCCGCTTCTGCATACCCTAAATCTGTTGCAAGCTGTAATGCTTCATCATAAGATTTTCCTTCACGAGTCATTTGACTAAGAATAAAGTTAGATGTGCCATTAAAGATACCCATAAATTGATTAATATTATTGGCATTTAAACCATTATTAATCGCATTCACAATCGGAATACCACCTGCTACACTCGCTTCATATTTGAGTGCAACTTTATTTTTCTCAGCTAAATCTTCTAAATCTCTTAAATGTACGGCTAATAAATCTTTATTTGCAGTAATGACGTGTATACCTTTAGAAAGAAATGCTTTCAACCATTCTACTGTTGGTTCGATACCACCCATTACTTCAACAACAATATCTAATTCTTCATCTTCTAAAATTTCGTTAATATTTTCAGTTAAATGATAGCTAGAAGTATTAATTGCACGTTTCTTGTTCACAGAACTCACAAGAATATGTTTAATATGTATAGATTTCCCAATCGTGTCTTCTATTTGCTTTTTATTTTCTTCAACAATCTTCACGACACCTGTTCCAACAGTGCCGAGACCTAATACTGCTACATTTAATACTTTCATTTCCTCACTCACCTTAAATATATTGTTCTTGTTAAAAATACAAATGTCTACTTGAAATAGACTCAAGTTTATTATAGTATAAATTCATTAAAGTTTTTTGTAAAGTTTGAATAATTAGAATTAATAGTAATATTATCATTATTTCTCGCTTTGTAAAGAGCTACAATTACATTACCCCCAGTAAAAGGACTGATAAAATGAAAGTTTCAAAATTTGGCGGAAGTTCCGTCGCTAACAGTGAGCAAATTAAAAAAGTCGTTAACATCATTAACTCTGATGATGAAAGAAAAATTGTAGTCGTATCTGCACCTGGAAAAAGATTTAAAGAAGACATTAAAACAACGGATTTGCTCATACGCTTATACGAAAAAGTTATTAATCAATTAGATTATTCAAACAAACTCAATCAAATCGTTGATCGTTATGAAGAAATTGTGACTGAACTCAACATGGATCGTTCTATTTTAGATGAAATTAAACGTCATTTACTAAATTTGATAGACGTGTACCATGATAAACCTGAACGCTTATTAGACGGTTTAAAGAGTTGTGGAGAAGACTTTAATGCACAACTCATTGCACAATATAATAATCAATTAGGCCACCCTACACGTTACTTATCACCTAAAGAAGCTGGCATAATCGTCACAGATGAACCAGGCAATGCTATGATATTAGAATCGTCGTATGAGAATATTTATAAATTACGTGAATATGATGAAAAATTAATTATTCCTGGATTCTTTGGTTATTCTGAAAATGATGATATCGTGACCTTCCCTAGAGGTGGATCTGACATTACAGGCGCAATCTTAGCTAGAGGTATTAAAGCAAGCTTGTATGAGAACTTTACGGATGTATCTGGTATCTTTAGAGCAAATCCAACAGTTGTATCTCAACCTGAAGTGATTCCAGAAATCACATATAGAGAAATGCGTGAATTATCATATGCTGGTTTTGGTGTATTTCATGATGAGGCACTAGAACCACTTTATAAAGATCGTATTCCAGTTGTCATCAAGAATACAAATAGACCAACTGATAAAGGTACTTACATTGTGAGTGAACGTAACATCTCTCATTTATCTCATATCGTTTCAGGCGTTAGCTGTGATAAAGGATTTACAATTATAAACGTCAAAAAATACTTAATGAATAGAGAAGTTGGATTTACACGTAAAGTACTTAGTATCTTAGAAGAAGAAAATATTTCAATAGAACATATCCCATCTGGTATCGATAGTATTAGTATTATTATGAGATCGACTCAAATTAAAGGAAAAGAAGAAAGAGTTTTAAGTAAAATTCGAGAAAACATACCAGTAGATGAATTAACAATTGATTATGATTTAGCTATTTTAATGATTGTAGGAGAAGGTATGAATAAAGCAGTTGGTACAGCAGCTGGAGCAACTGCAGCACTCAGCAAGAGGAATGTGAACTTGAATATGATTAACCAAGGTTCATCTGAAATTTCTATGATGTTTGGTATTGATGAGCAATATTCTGATATAGCCGTTCAAGCTATATATGATGAATATTTCGCAAATAAAACAACACAACTCGCATAATAACTAAAAGAAGCCAATGATTTAATCGTTGGCTTCTTTTATGTATCTGATAAAATAATCTGATTAAGTTTTTCTTTTCCTATCACTTTTCTAAGCATAAAGAATTGATAATAACTTAAATGTTGAATTAACTTTTGATATTTATAAATATCATCTTGTCTCAGTTCATGATATAGCTTATACATCATTTGAATTTCCGGTCGCAAATACTTCACATCATGTTCTAAACTATGGAAATATATTTTATAATCTTCCACTTCTATATTGTGATCATGACTAAATTGCCATTTCTCATCTTTCGTTTCATATATATAAACTTTAAGAATTTTACATTCGTTCTTCTTATTATAAATATAATATTTCTTATATTCTCCAAGTTCTTCAACAGTAATTTCTTTTAGTTCATTCAATGGTGTCTCAACTACTATTTGATAATGGCGTTCTAAAAAGTAGTTTGCTAAAGTAAGCACCTCTTCTCTGCTTACTGTTATGCTCATGATTTCCTTAGTGTGCGTATATTCATTCAAAAATAAATCAATCGCACTTTGTCCACAAACAATATATTGAAATGGATAGTCAGACATTAACTGTTTTAGTTCATCTATAGATAAATATTGTTCGTTTCCTTCCAATATAGCTACCTCCTACGAAAGCGTTTTCATTCATTTTCATTCTAACAGTTTTGTCATTATTATCCAATAGATAATTGTTTATTATTCTTTACGATTTAGTGAATCTTCTTTTGAAAATCCATTTGGATATCTATTTTTAAGTTTTTCAATATTTAATTGACCAATTTCATCTAAATCTACATCAAGAGCTGAAGCGCAACATGCGATATACCAAAGTACATCACCTAGTTCTTTCTTTAATGCTTCTTTGTCTAATTCATGACCATGAAATACGTATTTCTTAACGACATCTGCAACTTCACCAGATTCTCCTGTTAATCCTAATGCACCATTAATCAAGCTTTTATCAGGATCTCTTTTAACATCAGACATTGTTCTTAATGCAAGGTTTTGATATTCATTTAAATCCATTGTATTACCCCTTTTTAATGTGATCTTTTAATAATTGAATAACAGATTGAGTACCATTATCTTCAAAACCTGCTTCACTTAGTGCATCATATACTTCTTTGGCTTTTAATAATCCAGGCATATATAAGTCTCTTTTTTCACTTTCTTCTATCGCAATTCTCATATCTTTAATGAAATGTTTAACATAAAATCCTGGTGCATAGTCTCCTTTAACCATTCTTGGCCCTAAATTGGATAATGACCAACTACCTGCTGCACCGTGTTCAATAGAACTGAACACTTTATCTATATTTAATCCCGCTTCTTCAGCATATATAATGGCTTCTGCTACACCTAACATACCTGCTGCGATTGCAATTTGATTAGCAAGTTTCGTATGTTGTCCATTGCCACTTTTACCTTGATAGACGACATTTTGTCCAATAACATTAAAAATATCTTCAACTTGATTAAATACTTCTTCATCTCCACCGACCATAATGGTTAATGTAGCATTTTTCGCACCGACATCACCACCAGAAACGGGTGCATCTAAACTGTTAATATTTTTTGTTTTTGCTTCATTATAAATTCTCTCTGCAAGAGCAGGACTTGAAGTTGTCATATCTATAATAGTTGTGCCTTCTTTAGCATGGTTTATAATCCCACTTTCATCTAAATAAATAGATTCAACATCTTTAGGATAACCAACTATAGATATAATCACATCACTAGTCTTAGATAAATCTGCAATAGTGTCACACCAAGTCGCGCCGATTTCTACCAATTCATCTGCTTTAGATTTCGTTCTATTATAAACGTTTACTTCATAGCCTTTATTAATTAAGTGTGTTGCCATAGATTTTCCCATAACGCCTGTACCTACAAAACCGATTGTTTTTTTAGTCATTTGAATTCCTCCTGCATATTTTAATCATATAAACATTATACAGATTTATCAGAAAAATCTAAACAAACACACTTAGTCTTTTAGCTTAAATTAATCATTATAAAGCAGAAAGGAGACAAAAATATGAAGGCGAATTAACAAACCCTGAAAAAGCTTCATTAACTGCATTAGAAAAAGGAACATACAATGGTCCAGAACAACCTGAACTATTCTATAACGCATTAGTTCAAATACAACAACAATATGCACAATAATTAAAAAGCGTGGGATAGAAATCAAATGATTTCACATCCAAACGCTTTTTTAATTCAATATATATTGCTTAATTTGTTCGATAAAATAATCTTTCATTTCATTTATAATCCACTCATCTGGCATACCATCTAATGTTGTCTTCCAATTCGTATGAATTTCTAATGAACGATGCGGACATTCAGTTTCACTAAACTCCAAATGTAATCTAACAGTATCACGATTAGGTGTTAAATTATAATCAATCATATCTGAAGCGATTGCTCTTAATGTTTCCTGCTCATTTAATAAAAATTCTTCATCCGTACTTGAGAGAGATTCTAATACTTCATAACCTAAATATTGTTCATTACCTATTGAATTAGCGGTATGCCATGCAATACGCTCAGTATCAATCGCTTGCCATTGTTGATTTCTATCGATGTAATAATGCGCGATACCTTGGACATATCTTTCTTCAGGTGCGTCTATTAATACTTCACGCCATTCATTAGCATTTAACTCACTTGCATCGTTATGGATCACAACACCTAGTAAAGGTTGCTTTCTTTTGTCCATTTCATAATGGATATAATCATTTTGTGAAACGATAATAATCCTCCCCTTTTCAATGCTTTTATTCATTTTAACACATTAAAATATTTTATTTAAAATTGTTTATCAATCGTTATACATGGTATTGTAATAAAAGGTACAATACAGGAGGTATAATGATTATGACACAACATTTTCATAGAGGAATTTTATTTTACCACGAAGCTGCTGGCCAAGGTAATATATATAAAGAACTCGGACAAGTTACAGAAAATTTAACTCAGCTTTGTGATGAATTAACAATAAAATTAAGTAAAGAAGAAGGACAAATTCGTTCTTATTGTAAAACATTAGCTGCCGATACAAACGAACAAGCTTATGATGTTATTTTTATACTAGGCGGCGATGGAACTTTAAATGAATTAATAAATGGTGTCGTAGAAAATAATCTCCAAATACCCATTGGTGTCTTACCTGGTGGAACATTCAATGATTTCACAAAGACTTTAAATATATCTCAAAAACCAATGCAAGCTTCTCAAGATTTATTATCGAGTCAAATTAAGTCATTTGATGTATTAGATGTCAATGGTACCTATGCACTTAACTTTGCAGGTATTGGTTTAATGGTTCAAAACGCTGAAAATGTTGAATCCAACCAAAAAGAATTATTAGGTAAATTCAGTTATATTTTTTCTACAATCAAAACGGTAGCTAACCCAGAAATTTATCAATATAAATTAACAGCTGATAACAAAACATATTCAGGAGAAACATCAATGATTTTGATTGCGAATGGTCAACATGTTGGTGGTAGTAGAATTCCTTTAGAAGATTTATCACCTAATGACGGTAAAATGAATATATTTATTTTTGACAAACAAAATTTCAGTATCATCAATGACTTCTTTAAAGTAAAAGATAGCATGAATTGGAATGAGATTAGTGACAGCATACAACATATATCATGTGAATCAGCAACGTTATCTACTGATCCATCAGCCAAATTAGATATAGACGGTGAAATTCTATTCGAAACGCCTGTTGAAATAAAAATATTACGTGACCAAGTTAAATTGTTCTATGTAGATTTGAATAATGCATAATTAAAACCCGCTTCACTGAACATATACAGTGAAGCGGGTTTTTCGAAAAATTATTTATAATGATATCTAGAGTTTTAAAAACTTAATAAAAGCATTTCACAACTTGCTATGCTTGAATATTACCATGTTCATCAGATGGTCTAAACAATGCAAATATAGCACTGAAGAATGCGATAACATGTGGAATCCCTGTCCAACAGAATGCTAAGTGTAATAGTCCAACAACTGGTTTTTGTGCATAAAATTTATGAACGCCAAAGTTTCCTAATAACACAGCTAATGCGATATAAATCCATTTATTTACGAGCATAATATCCCTCCTTCAACTATAAATATTATTATAGTCTCTCTATAGATATATTACCCAAATATAAACGAACAAAATCAGTAATAGTATGACAATTTTGTCACTTATCAATAAAAAAGCTGCCTCAAGTTTTAAAACTTGTCGACAGCTAAATGCATTAGTTACCTAAATAGTCATTAAAATCAGCAATAAATTGATCTTTGTTCTGTGCTGAAGGATATTGTAATCCACCTAAAATAATAGATTGGCTACTTATTGTAATAAAGTCATAATCAATGGAATGTCTCAAAAATATATTTTTTGCTTCTTCTTGATTGTATTTATTCTCTAAATTCTCAAATACGATAATCTTTTTATCAAAAAACATAACTGCCTCCAAAAAACTTAATATATAAATACTACAAAACTATATTAAGCGAATCTAGAGGGAATTGATGTAAATGCTTATTAATAATGTATTATTACATATATTTTATAGATTTACAGAACAAATTTAAATGTTTTTAAATGATTATGATTGATTATGAATTTTTGATAAACTCTTTCTCTAAATGATCCATCATGTTCTGGGCTTTTTTTAATCCTGGAGATTCGTTTTCTTCTTCCATTTGTTCGAGTTCCACTATATTAAATTGTACTTCTTTTTTTAAAGTGTCCCACATTTTTTGATATACACGTTCTTCCATTTTATTCAGCCTCCTTAAAATCTACTTTCTATATAATATTTACCCTTTTCAAAGTTACACAATCATCATTATACTTTAGATTGGTAAATCAATGTAAAATAGTAGATTCTAATAAATACTTTTGATTATATTTCACAGCAAGCTTGTATATAAATGTGATTAAACATTGGTATTGAATTTCATTTTCTTGATATTGAAATTTATACTTCAAATATTGGTTACGTTCTTCTTCAGTAGCAATTTTCTTAAAATACCCCCACATATGATCATAAGTGTTGATGATTGAACCTTTAGTCGGAACAATGGCTTTAGCATCATCAATCATACTTTGTAAATCGTCATATGAGATATCTCCCTTTAAAGCCTCTCTTATATCTAAATATGACTTTTGACTATGCATCATGACATTATATTTTTCATGTCTCCATAATTTTTCAATATCTGACCTTTTACGCATGTTATCACCTACTTATATTACACCGAGGTGCAATTTTATCTTCTGTCCATTTCATAAATAATAATTTTTCATATTCTAAATAAGCTTGATCATTCATTAATTTCATTTCACCATAAACAAATATAGGTGGTAATTTTTCAGCAGAAAATGCGCCATCTTTAATACCTTTATCTATCATATCACCCATTTGAGAAATTTGATGTTCAAAGTCTTTAGACCTTTTCCCACCTCTTCTTCTATGTTCTTTATCCATATCTAATAATAAGTGATAAGTGTCCTCTAAATACGGATAGCCATCATTAAAAACATGCTTTACAATAGGATGACTTAAATAACGTGTATTACCTTCAATATATTCTAGCTTCGCTAAACATACATTAATGATTTGATAAAGTTCTAATACTTGTTTAGAAAGACGGCGGTTATCTAAAAATTTTGCACTTATTTGATGATTCTCATGAACTCTAAAAATTTGCATTGCGTAATTCCTCTCTCATTATTTAACAATCATGATGATACCGAAGCAAATCAATAACATATAAATATATTTAATTAAAGCACGTTGATCAATTTTAGTATTGATGATATGACCCAGCCATAATGTAAGGATTATAAGTGGTAAAATTGCCAATAACAAATACCAAAGTGATATTGACCAAAATCCTGAAACACCGTGACTAAAGACAATAAAACAACCTGTAATAAAAAAATGTACTTGTGAAATGTTTTTTAAATCTGTTACATGCCATTTTTTTAAAGTTCCATATATAATAATCGGTACACCGTGACTATTATATGCACTACCTAAAACACCTGAAACAATACCTGCAATATAGTCATAAAACTTTGGAATATTCAATTTAACTTGGTATATATTCTTATAATAATTAATAAGATTAATAGCACCGTACAATAATATAAATACCCCTAAAAATTTAATAATCACATCTTCATTTGCCCATTTAACAATTATGATTCCAATCGGTGTCCCAATAATAGAACCAATTAACAAACGTTTAATAATAGACCAATCTAGATTGCCACGGCTTCTAATAAACACAGGAAAAGCCACTAATAACCCAACAATTGCCACCACAGAAATAGACAATTTAAAATCTAAATTTAATAAAGCGAGTAATGGCATCGTGACTAAAGCCTCACCAAAACCAAACACAATTCTTACCATTGCCCCCAGTAGAATTGAAAAAATAACGAGTGTCCAAATTGTAATATCCATAGAATCCCCTTTAATATGTTTATAAAATAAAAACACCTTCTAAACATTAGAAAGTGTCAAAATCTCATTAATATTCTACTTCCATTATACCTTTTTTAAGAACTAAAAAATATGAAAATGGTTTAAAAACAAGGGAATACTAGAATATTTCAACATCGTATTTAATAGTTCAATCTTTGTTATAATCAATTATGAAAAGTCATATAAGGAGGTTTGCAATTGTTTGATTCAATTGAATTAATAAAAAACTATTTTAATGATGAACCAATTGAAGACTACAAATTTGAAGAACTTAATATTAAATATGAAGCTTGTAGTTTTCAAATTCAAAATATTACTTATAGAAGTAGACGAGCTAAAAAGACAGCTAATAAAAAAGGTTATTTTGTCGTATTTTGGGTTAAAGATCAAAATGATCAAAACAGACCTTATACATATTCCGAAACACCGGATAAACTCATCATAGCTATATTAGATAACAATAAAAAAGGGCTATTTATTTTTCCTAAAGATATTCTACTTAAGCAGAAAATCATTAGTAATCATGAAATAAAGGGAAAAATGGCAATGAGAGTTTACCCACCTTGGGAAAATCCTTTAAATAAAACTGCTAGTCAAACTCAAAATTGGCAAAAAGAATTTTTCGTAGATTTATCTAACTTATCATTTATTACCTCTTAACTTGTATATACAAGTTTAACAAGATATAATATGTTCATATTCATATAAAGGGGAATTATGATATGCAGAATGATTTTGATTATATGCAAATGCTTAAAGGTGAACTATACATAGCGCACGATATTCATGAATCTAATGGTTCGAAAAAAGGAAAAATGCTAGCAGATAAAATTAATTATACACCTATTGAAAATAGTGATGAGATAATTAAGTTAGAAAAAGAACTTTTTGGTAAAACAGGTGTAAATATATATTTACATCCACCACTCTATGTTGATTACGGTAGACATATCAATATTGGTGAGAATTTCTATGCTAATATGGATTGTATATTTTTAGATGTGAATTATATCAATATCGGCGATAATGTTATGTTTGGTCCAAGAGTGAGTTTATATACAGCAGGTCATCCAATTGATCCAACAATACGAAATGAACAATTAGAATTTGGTCATGAAATTAATATTGGAAATAATGTATGGATTGGTGGAAATGCAGTCGTATTACCAGGCGTTTCGGTAGGAGAAAACTCTGTAATCGCATCAGGAGCAGTCGTAACAAAAGACGTGCCACCAAATACAGTCGTAGGTGGAAATCCAGCAAAAGTCATTAAGCATATCACAAGCTCTGATTATGACAAATGGCATCAAATGAAATTAGAATATTATGAGAAAAAACGACAATCAGTAGAAAATTCATAGTCTTTAAAAGATCACCTCTATGTAGGTGGTCTTATTTTAATAAAATCCTAATATTCTTCCTACAAATCCTATTATAATGAGAGTTGTGGCAATATACCATTTTATTTGAGTATGTTTCATCTCTTCCTTATTTGCCTTTTCTTTTTCATCAAATAAAGATATAAGATCATCTTTCAAATCTTTTATATCAGTTTTCAACTCTGTTCTTAAGTTATTCATATCGCCCTTAATCTCTGATTTTAAATTATTCATATCGCCCTTAATCTCTGATCTTAAATTATTTATATCGCCCTTAATCTCTGACCTTAAATTATTTATATCTGTTTTTAATTCTAATTTTGTTGTAGTTAATTCTTGCTTTACTTCCTTGATATTATCTTCGAGTGTATTAAAGCGTGAGTCCATATGATTTTTATGTTCTTCAAATTCAGGTCTTGTTACAAAGTCCATTTTTATCACCTCTTAGTTGTTAATATTATTTAAGTGTGGTGTGAGATAACTAGCGATATCTCAGTATATTTTATTCTCTATATTTTATATTATTATAAAATATATTTATTTTCAAATCAAGTTTTACTACGCCTATTTGCAGGTATATCATCCTAGTTATTTACACTTGTGTCTACTTCTGTAAATACGGGCTTCCTTAGTTACACTTCGTATGACTTTTGTTACTATAGGCACCCTTAGTTACAATTCCTACGACTTTTGTTACTATAGGCACCCTTAGTTACAATTCCTACGACTTTTGTTACTATAGGCACCCTTAGTTACAATTCCTACGACTTTTGTTACTATAGGTGCCCTTAATTACACTTCCTACGACTTTTGTTACTATAGGTGCCCTTAATTACACTTCCTACGACTTTTGTTACTATAGGTGCCCTTAATTACACTTCCTCTGACTTTTGTCATTAACTCCTCCCCCATATTTTATCTTCTCAATCACCACCACACACTCCCCCATAAATCCAAACACAATCAAAACCACCCGTTTAACGGGTGGTTTGTTCTGCGGCTATAAGCCTCTATTACTGACCAGCCCTAAAAGGGCACTGAGAAGATCAGCCAAATGTACTACTTTCCCAGCAACCCTTAAAAGGGTTGTTTTATTTTGT
>NZ_JAJNHW010000006.1:0-141705 GCF_022386695.1 Mammaliicoccus sp. D-M19
GATTGGTTAAGCCAATCACTCTGAAGTACTTTCAGTACTCAATTATTGGAATTAACGTTGACATATTGTCATTCAGTTTTCAATGTTCATTTTAATCGCTACAAGAAACAATTATACTCGTTATTGAATATCAAGTCAAGGATTATTTTTAAAAAATAATAATTTGTTTTGTTCGGTTTGACTCAGCTTTTCAAGTGGTCGTTTCCGTTTCAATTAACTTGCATAATTTATATTACATTGTTATTTAGTTAATTTCAAGCGTTAAATTTACACTTTATTAACCTTTTTAACAATCGTTTTATTTTGCGATGTCTGTCTGTTTTGACGACTTTTATATAATATCAAGATATATAGTTTACGTCAACGATTTATACAAACAAAATTGTGTATTATTTCGCTTTATTAGGGACTATATATTTTAATAGAAATTATGCTATACTTTATCAGTATTAATAAGTATGGAGGGAATAGATTTGAAGCTATTTCGCAAAAAACCTACTAGTAAAATTAATAGAATTAGATCTTTTGCATTAGGATTAATCTTCTTAGGTATGATTGTTATGTACATAGGTGTATTCTTCTTTTACTATTTTAAGAGCCAAATTGTATTTAGTATTTTCTTAGTTTTAGGAATGTTAGCTCTTGGTCTTTCATTTATAGTTTACTTTTGGATTGGCATGTTAAGTTCTCGAACTATACAAGTGCAATGTCCAAACTGTGATCATTATACAAAGATGTTAGGACGAGCAGATATTTGTGCTAATTGTAACCAACCTCTTACATTAGATAAGAACTTAGAGGGTAAAGCCTTTAATCAAGATTATAATAATAAGCGCAAATCTAAGAAATTAGAAGAGCAGCAAACTGAAGAACATGCTGAAGAAAAGAAAAAAAGCTAAAGGCAACAGCCTTTAGCTTTTTGTATTATTTATTCTTGTTTTGACATTCTGGACAAACACCATATATTTCCATTCTGTGGTGCGTTACTGAAAAACTAGTGACATGTTGTGCCAATTGTTCTACTTCATCTAATCGTGGATAATGAAAATCAGATATCTTACCACATTGATCACAGATAATATGATAGTGATTATGTGTTTCAAAATCAAAACGACTTGAAGCGTCACCGTAAGTTAATTCTTTAACAAGCCCAGTTTCTTTAAAAACTTTTAAGTTATTATAAACTGTAGCAACACTCATATTTGGAAATTGTGGTGAAAGTGACTGATAAATTTCATCAGCAGTAGGATGACTATCTGTTTCGATTAAATATTGAAGTATCGATTGACGTTGTGGTGTAATACGAACACCAGTACTTCTTAAAGTACCTATTGCATCGTCTAACATATGTTCAACATTCTCAATATTTTGTTGCATCCTTACACCCACCTTCTAATTTATAATGATTATTATTTATAATATATCCCTTTTAGTAGCATTTTGTCAAACAATTAATCAGTATCCCGCTTCTGCGTTAACAATGTTTATTAACTTATCTGACGCATCATTTTTAATATGTTTGAGATTTTCAATTAGAATATCTGTACTTCTCTTTAAATTATTAAGATCATTACCTGTAATATGAGCTGTGATAAACACATTATCTAAATCATATAGTAGAGAGTTTTCAGGTAATGGTTCTTCTTCAAATACATCTATAGAAGCATATCTAATATCTTTACTACTCAAAGCTTCATATAAGACACTTTCTGATACGACTGTACCTCTACCTACATTTATAAAATGTGTATCTTCATTCATTTGCTTAAAGTCCTCTTTTTGAAGTAAATGTATCGTTTCTTCTGTTTCAGGTAATACATTCACAATAAAGTCAGCTTTATGATATACATGACGTCTTTCTTCTATAGAATAAACTTCATCAAATCCAGGTACTACATGTCCAGTTGTATTAATGCCAATAACCTTCATATTAAATGCTTTAGCTACTTCAGCAGTTCTTTGAGGAATCTTACCTGTACCTAAAAATAAAATCGTCTTCTCATTTATAGAATCAGGTTTAAGCTTATGATTAAATTCACGTTTCTTTTGAGACTCGTATGAAGTTCTGAATAGTTTAATATCATTTAAAATATATGCAAAAATAAATTCAGCGATTTGAATAGCGTGTACCCCTCTTGCATTAGTTAATTTAATTCCTCTATCTTGTATATAATCTAAAGGTAATTGATTCACGCCTGTTGCAAACCATGCGATAAGTTTTATATTTTTACATTTATCTAAAAATGAAGGATTTACTTCTCCATGATAACTAACTAATATATCTACATCTTCTAAATCTTCATCGCGAGCTTCGTTCGGATGCTTATAAAATATAAAATCTACATTAGGAAACGTTTCTTTTAATCTCTCTTCCTGTTCTTTTAGCCTCATTAAAGTAACGACTTTCATTTATATCATTCCTTTATAAAGTTTTTTAAGTCTTCAATTTGAGTTTTAACTTTCACTTTGTCTATTTTATGTATGACAGTACCTTCTTCATCTAAAACAAAAGTCGTTCTAACGATACCCATTGATTCTTTACCAAATGATTTCTTCAATTGATATACGCCTACTTCTTCAGAAAGCTTATAATCTTCATCTACTAGTAAATCAAAATTCAAATTATGTTTATTAAAGAAATTAGCGTGTTTCTTTTCACTATCTCCACTAATACCATAAACTTTCGTATTTAACTCATTAAAATCTTCTAAGTTGTCTCTAAAATCACATGCTTCTGTCGTACATGTCGGTGTATTATCTCTAGGGTAAAAATAAACAACGACTTTAGATCCTTTTAAGTCCTCATTACTAATTAATTCACCATTTTGATTCTTTAAGTTGAAATCCGGAAATTTTTCACCAATTTGTATCATATTTTACACTCCTTATAAACGATAGATGTTTAATTTTATGATACGATATAAATGAAAATAATTAAATTAAAAGAGGTTGATAATATGGAATTTACAAAAAGTGAGTACTTACAAACACTTTCAAATGAATATATTCTTGGTGGTGTCAATTCACCATCTCGTTCATATAAAGCTGTAGGTGGTGGCGCACCTGTAGTTATGCAAAAAGGTAAAGGTGCGTATTTTTACGATGTTGATGGCAACAAATATATTGACTATCTTCAAGCATATGGACCAATCATAGCTGGACATGCACATCCACATATTACGGAAGCCATTAAAGCTGCAGCTGAAGATGGTGTATTATTCGGTACACCTACTGAATATGAAATTACATTTGCTAAAAAACTACGTAACGCTATTCCATCGTTAGAAAAAATTAGATTTGTAAACTCTGGTACTGAAGCTGTTATGACAACAATTAGAGTTGCACGTGCATATACTAAGCGAGATAAAATCATTAAATTCGCAGGATGTTATCACGGACATTCTGACTTAGTGCTTGTTGCTGCAGGAAGTGGCCCATCTCAACTTGGCACACCTGATTCTGCTGGTGTACCAAAAAGTGTGGCGCAAGAAGTTATTACAGTTCCATTTAATGATATAGATTCATTTAAAGAAGCTATGGAACATTGGGGAGATCAAGTTGCTGGTGTATTAGTAGAACCAATCGTCGGAAACTTTGGTATGGTGGAACCTAAAGAAGGCTTTTTAGAAGCAGTAAATGAAGTAACGCATCAATACGGTGGTTTAGTCATTTATGATGAAGTCATTACAGCATTTAGATTCCATTATGGTGCTGCACAAGATTTATTAGGTGTTTATCCTGACTTAACAGCGTTTGGTAAAGTTATTGGAGGCGGCTTACCAATCGGTGCATACGGCGGACGCCAAGAAATCATGGAACATGTTGCACCACTTGGTCCAGCATACCAAGCAGGTACAATGGCAGGTAACCCACTCTCTATGAGGGCTGGTATTGCATTATTAGAAATATTAGAACAACCTGGTGTTTACGATAAATTAGATCAATTAGGTCAACAATTAGAAGAAGGTTTATTAGAATTAATTAAAAAACATAACGTTAAAGCAACAGTTAATAGAATCAAGGGTGCTTTAACACTTTACTTTACAGACGAAAAAGTTGAAAATTATGTTCAAGCGGAAAATACTGACGGTGAACAGTTCGCAAAATTCTTTAAGTTAATGTTAAATCAAGGTATTAATTTAGCACCTTCTAAATATGAAGCATGGTTCTTAACGACTGAACATACTGAAGAAGACATAAATCAAACATTAAATGCAGTTGATTACGCTTTCTCTCAATTATAAACTTGAAAAGTTAGCCAAAACGTTGTATAACCAATATATACTAGGCTTGTGATATTTGTTACAACCCTGTTTTAAAAACAAAAAGGAATGGTTTTATGAAATTTGGGGCAAGAATATTTAAAACTGGTATCGCGATTGTCCTAGCAATATTTATAGCTAATTTACTGCCAGGACCAGCAATGATAACATCAATAGCTGGTGTTGCTGCAATGGTCGCCATGCAACCAAGTGTCTATCGTTCGTTCAAAACGATTGTAGAACAGTTTCAAGGTAATGTTATTGGTGCGATTACAGCTGTTGCCATATTCTCTATATTTGGGAACAATGTTGTATTTATCGGTTTAACAGCGATTATCATTATTTCAATACTTTACAAATTTAATCTACAACATGTTTCTAACTTAGCAGTTGTTACAGCTTTAATCATACTTGGGCATCACGAAGGAGATTTCTATATCTCTGCATTCTATCGTTTCGTCTTAGTTATGATTGGTGTATTAAGTGCTTTCCTTGTTAACTTTACGTTTCTACCACCGAAATTCGAAACTAAAATGTATTATAACTCACTCAATATTTCTACTGACATCTTTAAATGGTTTAGATTAGTGTTAAATGGTACAACTGAATTTCACTACGTAAAGCAAGATTTAGAAACAATTAGAACACGTATCGTAAAGCTTGAGCAATTTTATTTATATTATAAAGAAGAAAGAGCCTACACAAAGAAACAAGCTTTTAGCCAAATGCGTAAGAAGATTCTTTTCAAAGAGATTATTGCATCAACACGAAGAGCATACGAAGTTTTAAGAAAAATGAATCGTTACGAAAACGATATTCATAACTTAAATGATGATCTCAAAGTACAAATGAAGTTTGAACTGGATGAACTAATGGCGCAGCATGAACAAATATTAGTAAGAATATCACAAAAAGCTAAACACGAAATTGATCAAGTTCCAGATTATTTAGTAGAACCATATAAAGAAGATTTAATGGAAATATTTATTAAAGATATTATGGACAATCCTGATCAAGAAGATTACTATATTGAGAATGTCATGCAAGTTATTTCAGCTATGTTAGATTATAAAGCGACTATTTTACATTTAGACAAATTATCTTCTAGTTATTTCAAATTTCATCCAGAAGATAGCGACATTCAAATTGAAGATGAAGATTTTGATTTATAAAAATAGACCTGAACAGTTATCTGTTCAGGTCTATTTTTACTGCTCTTTATATATAGATTTTTTATATTGTTTAACATTCATTACATTTCCATTAGCACTTCTATATAATAAATGGTTTTCATTTATTTGATTTGGACTTTTCACACCTACTGCTGCAGCTAAATTAAATAATCCTTCATGTAAACTCACAATATAATTTGAAACCCTGTATTCTTTTTCAGATACAACTAAGGCTGATTCTTTTTTTGGATCTGTAGTAGCTACACCTACCGGACAATTGTTTGTATGACATTGTTGAGCCATAATACAACCAACATTAATCATTAAACTTCTTGCTACATTAACGAGATCCGCGCCTAATGCTAAAGCAATCGCTATTTGATCTGGTGTGATGAGTTTTCCAGATGCAAAAACTTTCACTTTATCTCTTATTTTAAATTTTTTAAGTTCTACATCTAATATTGGCAATGCTGAAAATAATGGCAAACCAACAGTATCGACAAGCTCTTGATAAGTCGCTCCTGTTCCACCTTCTCCACCATCAACTGTAATAAAATCAGGAATAATGTTTGATGAAACCATTTCATGAATTAATTTCTTTAAATCATTTATATTTCCGACAACTAATTTAATACCAACTGGTTTATCAGATAGTTCTCTCAACCTCTGGACAAATTGTAACAACTCTTTATTATTATGAAGAAATTCAAATCTATTGGGTGAGTTAACTGTTTCAAAAGGCGTTACATTTCTAATTTCAGCAATTTCTTCTGTTACTTTTGCCCCTTCAATATGTCCGCCTCTCGTTTTTGCCCCTTGTGCTAACTTTAATTCAAATGCTTTAACTTGATTCATGTTGGCTTTTTCAATAAATTCTGTTTCATCGAAGTTCCCTTCTTTATCGCGAACACCAAATAAACCTGGTCCTATTTGAAAGATGATATCACAACCTCCACTTAAATGATGATCGCTTAATCCTCCTTCTCCTGTATTCATCCATGAACCGCTTCTGCCCAATCCTTTTGACAATGCAGTAATCGCATTTTTACCGAGTGCCCCATAACTCATACCTGATTGTCCAATCAATCTATTAACGATAAACGGATGTTTTAAGTCATCACCTATAATAATTTGATTGTCTGATGTTAATTTATATGGATCAACATCTTTTTGTTTTTGTTCTTCTTTACGATCAAAAAGCCCTTCATTAGAAATTTCATAAATAAAAGTAGACATTTGTTCATCTTGGTTAATTTCTAATTCATCATGGTCTACTGGAAACATAGTATTTTGTAAATAGAATCCTGGCTCTTCAAATTTTCTCAACGATCCAAAACTTTCGATTCTATTTTTATATTTACCTGGCATGACGATATTTAAATACTGTTTTCTTGAAAATGGTTTTCCAGCATTATCATTTAGTATTAAATACTGCCTAAGTTCTGGTCCTATACTCTCTAAAAAATACCTTACTCTACCAAGAACCGGGTAATTTCTTAAAACACTATGATGCTTTTGTCTTTTATCTATCACATACAAAGAAATACAAGCAATAATACCACCAATAATGATGACAAAGAATAAAATATTCACAATCAATTGTAGTATGCTTAAAAAAGTCATAAAAATTCCCCCTCAGTCTATCTCTATTAAATTAATAATAGCATAGAATGAGGGGGTGTTGTAATTTTACCCGAATGATTGAATATTATATAAGTTGTAATAACTGCCTTGTGCTGCCATTAATTCTTTATGTGAACCAACTTCTTCAATTTGTCCATTTTGAATAACAACTATTTTATCTGCATGTGTAATCGTTGATAATCGATGCGCAACTATTAAAGTCGTTCTTTCAGTACTTAATATTTCAAGTGCATCTTGAATAATTTTTTCACTTTCTAAATCAAGTGCACTCGTCGCTTCATCAAGTACTAATACAGGAGGGTTATTCAAGAATATTCTTGCAATAGAAACTCTTTGTTTTTGTCCACCTGATAATTTCACACCACGTTCGCCGACCTCTGTATCATAACCATTTGGTAGCGACATTATAAAGTCATGTGCATTCGCTTTTTTACTTGCCTCTATAACTTCTTCGTCAGATGCATCTGGTTTACCTAATAAGATATTTTCTTTTATTGAATCAGAGAATAAAATATTATCTTGTTCTACCATACCTACTTGATTTCTAAGACTTTCAGTTGTGAAATCTTTAACGTTATGATTATCAATACTAATGCTACCTTTCGTCACATCATAGAATCTAGGCAGTAAACTAATAAGTGTTGATTTACCGCCACCACTCATACCTACAAATGCGACCGTTTCACCATTATTAATATCTAAGTTAATATGTTTAAGTACTTCATCTTCATAATCATTATATTTAAATGATACGTCATCAAATGTAATGTGCCCTTCTTTAATGACAATGTCTTGTGCGTCATCTTCATTTTTGACATCATATTTTTCATCAAACAAATGAAATACTCTGTCCATTGAAGCAATACTTTGCGTTAAAGTTGTAGATGATGAAACCAATCTTCTTAAAGGTCCATATAACTGTTCAAGATATGCTACAAATGCTGCTAATGTCCCAACAGTTAAATTCCCTTGAATAACAAGAAAACCACCGATACCTACTACTAATAATGGACCTATATCTGTAACTGTATTAATAACTGCAAATGATTTAGCATTCCATTTCGTATGATCAGTTGCTTTAGTTAAGAAGTTTTGGTTCCTTTTATCAAATCGTTTTTCTTCATTTTTTTCAATAGCAAAACTTTTGATAACAGACATCCCTGAAACGCGTTCATGAAGAAATCCTTGAAGTTCTGCTAAACTTTGCGATCTTCTTCTCGTCAAACTTCGTAATTTTCCGAAGAAGTAATAAATGCTAAATATAAATACTGGGAAAATCGCAATTGCCGTAAATGTTAATTTAATATCTAAAACAAACATAATACTTAATGCGATGACGATAGTTACTAAATCTAACCAAACATTCATAAGTCCTGTAAGAATAAAGTCTTTAGTTTGTTCTACGTCATTAATCACGCGTGATATAACTTCCCCTGCTTTATTATTAGCATAAAATCTTGAGCTTAATGCTTGTAAATGTGTGTATAATTTTTTTCGAATATCATACAGAATTTTATTAGATGTCCATTGTGCTAAATATTGTCTAAAGTATTCTATAGGTGGTCTTAGTACAACAAATATGAATCCCATAATTAACATTGCATATGTTAATTTTTCTGTTTTTTGTCCAATTGATAGTGCGCCATTATTAATTACATCATCAATTACATATTTAATCAGTAATGGAAGTAATAACGGGATACCAAATTTTAAAATTCCAATGATAATCGTACCTACAATATGCCATTTGTATGGTTTTACGAATTGTAAATACCTTTTAATCATTACCGTTCCCCCAATCTTAGTCCAAACGAAACAGCCTAGCTTTAGCTAGGCTGTGATATTTTCATTCTCAAGAATTACGTCTATCAATTGAATGAAATCTTTCTTGCCAAACTTTAATAAAGTCTGGCGCAAATGGTCCTTTCTTGCGTTCAATCCATTGTTGTAGAATATCAACATTTCTTCTAAGTATTACATCAATGTCTTTAGGATAATTCATTTGCTTCATATGTTGTTTATATTCGTCTTCATCCAACAAATGATATTTGCCGCTTGGATAAACTTTAATGTCTAAATCATAATCGATATATTTAATCGCTTCCTCATCACAAACAAATGGTGATGATAAATTACAATAATAATAAACACCGTCTTCGCGGAACATACAAATGACGTTAAACCAATATTCTGAATGGAAATAAACAATCGCTGGTTCCCTTGTCACCCAAGTTCTACCATCACTTTCTGTTACGAGTGTACGATTATTTCCACCGATAATAACATGACTCGTACCTTTAAGAATTGTTGTTTCAGACCACACACGATGTATATTACCATCATGTTTATAACTTTGTATTTTAATTACTTGGCCTTCTTTTGGTATGGATTCTTTGACCATGTTCCACACCACCTTTTAAATATTTACCAAGTTATTATATCATATTTAAATAAATAAGCTAAAATTATGTTTCTTATCCTTTATCCGTTGAGTTGATTAAAAATTTTACTCATAGATGTTGAAAATGATAACTGGTCTTTTTCTTCTTTTTTAATCCATTTATATGGGTAATCAAATTCACTTTTTTGAGTATGGGCACGGTATACATTCATATTCCATGTCATATGTGTAAAAACATGCTTAGTTGTAAATTCAGCCGTTTGATCAATATCAATGACTGCATCTAATGTTTCTTCAATGCTGTGTATACTTTCATCAGCCTCAAACATTGGAAATTCCCACATGCCATTCAATAATTTCGTATCTCTTTGGCGTACTAATATCTCTCCAGAACGATTCGTGATATATAATACGTTAAAGTCAATTGTCTTTTTCTTTATTTTTTTCTTTTTAACTGGTAATTCCTCTACTACACCATTAGCAAATGCATAACAATGTTTTTGAACAGGACACATAATACATAAAGTCTTTTTAGGTGTACAAATGGTTGCGCCCAATTCCATCATTGCTTGATTAAAATCTCCAGAATGTTCTTCTACAAATGGCTGTAATTCATCTTCGTATAATTTTTTAGTCTTCGGCGCAGCTATATCACTGTCATTACCAGTCAATCTACTCCACACTCTTAACACATTACCATCAACTGCTGGAATCGGATGATTATGGACGATACTCATAACTGCTGCATTTGTATATGGGCCAACGCCTTTTAATTTTTTAAAATCATCTGGGTTATCTGGAACTACTCCGTGATAACTATGGTGCACTTCTTTAACCGCTTCTTGAAAATTTCTAACCCTAGAATAATAACCTAAACCTTCCCAATATTTAAGTACATCTTCTTCGTTTGCTTCACTTAAACTTTCTATAGTTGGAAAACGCTCAATAAAAGCTTTGTAATATGGTCGAACAGTATTAACCTGTGTTTGTTGTAACATTACTTCACTTAACCAAATATAATATGGATTTGATGTTTCTCTCCATGGCATTTGTCGTTTATTTTTATGAAACCAATTAAGCAAATCGTCTTTAAATTGTTTCGTTTCTATCATTTATGACACTACTTTCTTGTGAATTGCTTTCAGATTACTATGCATATGCTATATAATATATATCATATAGATTAAAGTAAAGTGGTGATTTTTATGGATACTGGTACACACGTTGTTATGGGTGTTGCGTTAACTGGTCTTGCGACATTAGATCCACATGTTACACCTACATTTGCTGCAGTGGCAACTGGTATAATGGTTGGATCACAAATACCTGATATTGATACAGTATTAAAATTAAAAAATAATGCGATATATGTTAAAAATCATAGAGGTATCACACATTCTATACCTTTTACACTATTATGGCCATTAATATTAACGTTTCTAATATTTGTTATCTTTCCAGGAGTAGATGTCTTGCATATTTGGTTATGGACGCAATTCGCCGTATTCTTTCATGTTTTTGTAGATATTTTTAATTCATATGGTACTCAGGCGCTTAGACCGATATCTAATAAATGGATTCAGTTAAGTATTATTAATACGTTCGACCCCATTATCTTTGTAGCACACTTAATTGCAATACTGTTCTGGACACTTGGTGTAAATGCTGGCATTGCCTTTGGTACATTGTACTTCTTGTTAATATTCTATTATATTGTTCGATTTATATTACAAAAAGCGATAAAAGACCAAGCTTTAAAACAAATACAACAAGAAGATAATCCTGTTAAAATATTTGTTGCACCTACAATACGATTTATGGAATGGCGTATTGCCATTCAAACTGAAACGCATGATTATGTTGGCCGAAGTTATGGTCGAAACGTAGCATTTAATGATGTATTCAAAAGACAAGCATTCCCGAATGACCATATAATGGCTTATGCTAAATATGATGAGAATTTAAGATCTTTCTTAAGTTTCAGTTCTATTTATCGATGGGAAGTTACAAGAATAGATAAACAAACAACAGAACTAAGATTTATTGATTTAAGATATTTGAAGAATGGTCATTACCCATTTGTAGCTATTTTGCATTTAGACGATGATATGAAAGTGACAAACTCATATATTGGTTGGGTATTTACCGAAGAAAAATTAATGAAAAAACTTGAAGCTTAGAAATACAATTAAGGCTGAGACGATTAAATCATCTCAGCCTTAATTTTTTTATTTAAAGTATTCAGTTTTATAAGCTTTATTAATATTGATCCAAGCTAAATAAATAAATGCTACTTCAAAATAGAATAGAATATGATATGGCAAATTCGTAACGGATGCGTTACCTAACACCATTGATTGTTGGAATCCATTAATAATATAGAATAATGGATTGAGTTTTAAGACATTGACCCAAACTGCATACATATTATTAGGTACGTACAATATCGGTACGACAAATAATAATACAATCAATAATCCGAAAACAATAAATCGTGCAGAATATACATATTTACCAAACACGCCAATAATAGATGCTACTGGTACAAGTAATATGTATGCCATAACTAAATAATAGAAAAAGCCTAAATGGTTAATTTCGATTAAATTTGATGTCGAAAAAGTTGAAACTATCCCTGTAAGTGTTACAACAATTAAGAACATAATCATCGTTAAAAATACTTGTGAAGAAGCACCTACATAGTATGGTACCGACAATCTATTATAAAGTGCCCCTTGCTTTCTGACTGTCTTTTCAGAATTGAAAAGTGATAAAAAGACCCACATGTAAGCGAAAAAGCCAATCAACTTATAATAAGATGTTGATTGTTGTACATCTATCGCATCAGTAATCCGTAACTTCAAATATGTGAAGATCAATAATACTAACATGATAGCAAAAGCAGATACATAATATTTATAATGAGTTTTAACTTCATAGAAGCAATATTTAAGCATATGTGGAAAATGTTTAATATGTTGTTCAAATAATTCTTTCATATTGACCTCCTATAATTGTATAAAAATCCATTTGTTTTCTGCTAAGTCTGCTATCATAAAGCCATCTCTTGATTTAACTACCCAAGTGTCACTTGAAATATTATATTTCTTAACTAATTTTGCTTTGTTTTTCATATCAAATGTAAAACCAGTTAATTGATTGTCACTGTCGAAAACCATATGTACTTTTTGGCCTTCCATTTGTTCATTAAATCGGTTTGCCTTATCAGCTGTGATCGTCTCAGAAACTTTCTTATGTGATTTATGCATAAAACTATTATAAAAATCAATATAATTTAAATAACTATCATCAACATAATCTTCTAAATCTGACCAATCAACGTCTTCATATAGTCCAGCCGGATTGAAAAAGTACAAGTTATTCTTCTTAGAGATATAAGTCTTATCATCTACTTCAAGTCTATAATTAGATTGATTTTCACCTGTTACATCTACAAAACTATACTGAGGTAATTTCAACTTTGAACCTTTGGATGAAGGTGTAAGTTCTGTATCATGTTTCAACGATAGGACATAAGCTGACTTATCTATGTATTTTGGTTCACTGTTTGTTGTGATGACCTGTTTGGATGTAACTTCTTTTTCTGTCGGAGAGCTTCCTACACCTATAAACATAAATAGTGCTGCTAATGTAGCACCAAAGATAAATGTTAAGCCATAAAATATCATTTTCTCAATAGATTTCGGCACTCTACCGTATTGATATTTACGCATTCTTTTATAACCTTCGCCATGCGCTATAGGTAGTTCTTGTTGAGCCATCTTCCATTTTAGATCGTAAAGTTCTTTTTGGTCTTTATCTTGAATTTGATTATATTTCTTATGATATTCTCGGTAGTAACCCAACACTTCTTTTACGGTACCTTCTTTTCTAACTTGACCATAAGTTAACCAGATAAGATAATTACTCATCTTCTCTATTGAATGAATATGGTCATCAATTACGACAGCTGCACGATCATATTCTTTTTGTTCATTTAAAAATTCATGGAACTTCTTTTGAAATGATTCGTCTAAGTATTGAATGATGTTAGTAAAAATTGCAACAGTAGGTCTCATATATTTGGCTATACTAACTAATAATTGAGCATATTCCGCTTCATTTATATCTTGGCACGTCTTTGAAGCTTTATCCGATAATTTTGCAAAGCTTAATATTTGTCTTTGAATCGTCGTAATATCTCTAATTTCTACACCTGATAAACTCAAAGTACGAATGATCATTTCATTTAAAGTTTGATGATCATCAGCTTTATGCCTAACATCTGCTAAAAATGTTTGGGCATGATTTGTTACTTTACCTAAATTAGGTGCAACTTCTTTAATCATTAATTTACTAATCATTTCTTTACCAGATTGATCATCACCGATAATACCTAGCACTTCACCTCTATAAAGATGCACGGTAACATTTTTAAGTACAATGTCTTTATTAAGGTGCTTTAACTTAAATAATGATTTAAATTTATTCTGTTCTTTGCTTATATAATAATATTTAGTTGCGTTAACAACTCTTAGTAATATTTGCTGTGTCATTCTGCACCACCATTATAGTTGTAGAAGACTTACAGGAATGCCTTCTTCAATTTTTGATCCTTTTAATCTAAATCCCCAAGCAAATACACCATTAATGCGTTCTACTTTAAAGTAACTAGGTGTGTCACCTACTAAGCCATATACTTTTCCTACTTCTATTTTTGAAGTGTCGACAAGGTAACTTTCTGCTATGAGCGCTTTTCTCTTATATACTTCATATTCATTTAGTATACCCATCATTTCTGATTTTCTCATCTTTTCGCGATATTCAGCAATTGCGTTTTTAAGTTCATATTCTGTCATTTCAACAAATTTTTTATCATTATTCATCTACAATACCACTTTCTACTAATTTGTCATTAATCATTTCAAATGTATACCCTTTTCTTACGAGTGCTTGAATAACATGTGACTTAAGTTCATATCCATTATATTTCTTTTGATATTTATTATATACCTTTTCCAAATCTTTCATCAAAATATTTTCAACATCATCAGATGTCGGTTCAATATTCAAATCTGTTAGATGTTCATTGATGAGTGAAAAAGCATAGCCTCTTTGTTGAAGTGTTTGGACAATCGTTTGCTTTAAACGGTTAGGAGGTTGTTTCTTTTTTTGCATAATCTTCTTGGCGATGTTCGGAATTCGATCTTCTGCCATTTCCATTTCAAACTTTTCTTTGAATTCGTAGACTAAATCTTGTTCGATACCTTTTTCTTTAGCAACTCTTTCAAAATGGTCAGGACCTTTATCAGTTGTTTTTAAAATGGTGTTTTTTAAACTTTCAATATAGTCATTATGGTCTATGTATTTATTAGATTGACAATACTCTATCACGCTATCAATTAAGTCACTGCCATATTCTTTGTCTGTTAAATATTTTTCTACTTCATATTTCGTACGCTTTTTATGTGATAAATAGACAATCGCCTGATTAAGTGCCTGTCTATATTGATCGTAGTCCTTAATTTCTTGTAACTTACTTTTTGTAATTTCTAAATCTTTTCTTAAATTAAAGTAGATGTATGTTGCTTGATCAATACCCATTTCAAATTCATTATTAATAAATAAATTTAAACGTTCTTTGTTTTTCTTTTGTACTTCAAGTTTAGTTATTTTAAGCATTTTACATCCCTCCACACATATATATAGGATACAATAAAACACACTGAGTTTAAAAGTTTAATCTCTTAACTCAGTGTGTTTATTATTGATTTAATTCATTTATAGCTTGTGTATACTCTGATTCAGAAATATAATTCTGTTGTTTCATTTTTTCGAGTGTTGTTTTGATACGTGTCATGTAACTATCACTAATATTATTAATATCGAAATTGGATGGTGCATTAACGACACTTGCTAATATTGCACTTTGTAATACCGATACTTGAGGAAGGTTTGGATTATTTTTATCGACTGTCGCACCGAAGTAATAATTTGCCGCTTCTTCAATCGTATAATTATTTTGACCGAAATAGATATTATTAACGTAATAACTCAAAATATCATTCTTACTATACTTATCTTCAACACGTTTCGCGACAAACATCTCTTTCACTTTTCTTGTCAGTTGCGTTTCATTCGTATAGAAATAGTTTTTAACGACTTGTTGCGTAATCGTACTACCACCTTGCGTAAGTTCACCATTTTTCAAACTTACAGCAAGTGCACGTGATACACCTCTTAAGTCAATTCCATCATGATCATAAAATCGTTTATCTTCGACCGCTACAAAAGCATTTTTAGTATAATCTGGCATATCTTCAACTTGAACATAAGATTGTTTATCTTCAATTTTAACTAAATCATCTACATCAGATGTTCTTGACCACATATACATTACTGCTAAATAAAAAACAATCGCTAGTATAATAAGTATTGTTACAAGACCAAATAGCTTTGAAATTCTTTTTCTCTTTCTCGGCTGTACAGGTTCCTGATAATAATGTTGATATCTTCTATATTGAACTTCTTCTGAATTAGGTTGTGGTATTTCATTCTTCTTATTCTTAAATATCCCCATCTATATTCTCCCTTATTCATATTTCTTACATCATTATAGCTTGTAATAATGATTTTAAACACTTCTTTTTACTGAAAAACGACAAAATCAGTCCTGAGTCTTATTTATAAGTATAACTTTTAGCGTATTTGGGTATAGATAACGATAAGGAGGAATTTTATATGGCAAAAATTAAAGCAAACAAAGCACTCGTACAAGTCTTAAAGAATTGGCAAATTGACCACGTATATGGCATACCTGGTGATTCAATAGATAAAGTCGTAGATGCACTTAAAACAGAAGAAGATAACATTAAATTCTATGATGTAAGACATGAAGAAGTTGCAACTTTAGCTGCTAGTAGTTATGCCAAATTAACAGGCAAAATAGCAGTAGCATTAAGTATTGGTGGTCCAGGCGCAATACATATGTTAAATGGTATGTATGACGCTAAAATGGATAATGTCCCTATGCTCGTTTTAGCAGGACAAACAGATTCAAAATTATTGGGCACAAAATTCTTCCAAGAAGTTAATTTAACAGCCCTTTTCGAAGATGTAGCCGTTTATAATAAACAATTAGAATCTGCTGAAAATGTACATGAAATTGTAGATGAAGCAATCAAAACTGCATATGCTAAAAAAGGCGTTGCAGTATTGACGATTCCAAGTGATGTTCTAGGTGAAAAAATTGAAGATAATGTTCCTAGAGAAACTTATAAATTTGAAAATGCAGTAACTTACGCTAAAGATGAAGACGTTAAAAAAGCTGCAGAACTTATAAATAAAAGTGAAAAACCGGTCGTCTTAACTGGTGTTGGTGCTAAAGATGCCAAAGACGAATTACTTAATTTCTTAGATCATATCGATGCGCCTGGTTTAATTACATTACCAGCAAAAGGTATCATACCGGATAAACATCCTAATTTCATGGGTAACTTAGGTAAAATCGGTACTAAACCAGCATTTGAAGCATCTAAAGATGCTGATTTATTAATTTTAGTCGGTACGAATTATCCATATGTAGATTATTTACCTGATAAAGATATACCATGTATACAAATTGATATTAATCAAACAAATATCGGCAAACGTTTTAATGTCGATGTCGGATTAATTGGCGACACAAAAAATGTACTATCTGCTTTAACAGAAGCGTCTGAAAAAGTAACTGGCCGTAAATTCTTAAAAGCATGCCAAGAAAATATGAAAGCATGGAACAGATGGTTAGAAGAAGATAGAAATAATGACAGCAAACCGATCAGACCAGAATTATTAATGTCTGAAATAGAAAAAATTTCAACAGATGACACTGTATTTTCAGTTGATGTCGGAACTTCAACAGTATGGAGTACAAGATATTTACAACTCGGTCACAACCACAAATTTATCACATCATCTTGGTTAGGCACGATGGGCTGTGCATTACCAGGTGCAATAGCAAGTAAAGTCGCAAATCCAGATAAGCAAGCCATTGCTATCACTGGTGACGGTGGATTTGCGATGGTTATGCAAGACTTCGTTACAGCGGTACAATATAAACTACCAATTATCGTCGTTGTTCTGAATAACCAAGAATTAGCATTCATAAAATATGAACAACAAGCAGCCGGTGAATTAGAATACGCTATTGATTTAGGCGATATCGACTTCGCTAAATTTGCAGATAGTTGTGGCGGTATAGGCTATAATGTCGTAGATGTAGAAGATATTGCCCCTACACTTGAAAAAGCTAAAAATGCAAATAAACCTGTTGTTGTAAACGTAAAAGTAGATCCAGATGCCGCCCCATTACCAGGTAAAATAATATGGGACGAAGCAAAAGGATATGCAAAATTCGAAATTAGAACAGCATTAGAAGAGAACAGACTCGAAAAAATGCCACCACTTAAAACACTTATAAGAAGATTCTTCTAATAAAAATAAAGAAGCAGTGAAGTTTATGACGAACTTCACTGCTTTTTGTGTTAGGTTAAATTTAAGTATTTTCAATAAAAATTTTAAAATAGCGCGCTGAGATGTGGAATTTTGTAGATTGTGATGGGGATTGATAACGGATGTAAGGGACATTTTTGGGAATTCTGTCCCTAACGATACCTCTTACGGACATTTCTCAGAATTATGTCCCTAACGACGCCTCTTACAGACATTTCTCGGAATTCTGTCCCTTACAGCACCTCTTAGAGACATTTCTCAGAATTATGTCCCTAACGACGCCCCTTACGGACATTTCTCAGAATTCTGTCCCTAACGACCACTCTTACGGACATTTCTCAGAATTCTGTCCCTAACGATACCTCTTACGGACATTTCTCAGAATTCTGTCCCTAACGACGCCCCTTACAGACATTTCTCAGAATTCTGTCCCTTACAGCACCTCTTAGAGACATTTCTCAGAATTCTGTCCCTTACAGCACCTCTTACGGACATTTCTCAGAATTCTGTCCCTAACGACGCCCCTTACAGACATTTCTCAGAATTCTGTCCCTAACGACGCCCCTTACAGACATTTCTCAGAATTCTGTCCCTTAATACCGTACATCAAAATTCATATTATTACTTTAAAAAGTATTTTTTATTTCTTGCACCTTTACTTAAGAAACATTTATCACAAATTCGTCTAATAGTTTTACTATTCCCTCCTAACCACCATACTGCTTCGGTGATTGTGAATGGCTCTTGCTTTAAATAATACAGTTCTTGCAAATTATATTCATAAACATACTTTTTATCCATTTCGGACTCACAATATTTGCACGTACATTTCTGTTTGTCTTGTTCAATTTTTACTGTGAACATGCGATTACATCTAGGACATTTGATACCTGGTTTGATTTGTTCAAACGGTATTGTCACACCTTTAGTGTATTGCGCATCAAATGAATTTCTTACTGTTAATAGTTTCTGTTTAATTCTGATATTTTCTGATTGATTTTGATTTTTAAAAAGTTGGGTAAAAGAGCCTAATTCTGAGGGTAAGATAACTTGATCTTTTAAGAGGTTTTTATTATTGAAGTTAAAGTAAGGATTTGTAAAGACTAATTTTGAAACAACGGGTTTATCAATTTCTAAATAGCGACATAGTTTATTAAATTCATTTCTAGCTCTTTCCATTTGTATGAACGGTGAGGTAAATGAACTTCCAAAATTATTTTTTAATAGCGTGTCTTCCAAATAATAAATGCCTTTATAATTTTTTATCTCGAACAAATATATTGCATGATCATCGATGACGATTGCATCTATTTGAACTTGACTGTTGAATGTAAATTGAAAGTCATTCATATATACGATATCCGTATCACAATTTAAAATAGCATTAAAATAATTTTCACCATCGTTCCCACTTGATTTATTTTGAATTGATTTCAAAATATTTTCGGTTAATTCAGCGCGCCCTATTAATGATTGAAAATACTTTGTATCATACTTACTTTCCATAAACCACGCTCCTTATATATTATAAAAAAATTATATAATAGCCTGCACAAAAAAACCACTCACTATAAAAGTGAGTGGCTAATCAAAGCATCTATTGAAGCAATGCAAGTGATTCACGGTTAAAGTCTTCTAAGTCGTCTGGAGTTCGACTTGTGACGATGCCATTGTCAACGACTACAGATTCGTCAACGACTTTTGCACCTGCATTTTGTAAGTCTTTTCTAACTGACAAGAAACTAGTAACAGTTCTGCCATTTAATAAATCTGTATCAATTAATAATTGAGGTCCGTGGCAAATTGCAAATGAAGGTTTTTCATTTTGTACGAAATGTTTAACAAATTCGCCAAAACGTCCTTGTTCATCCCCACGTAATAAATCTGGTGAAAATCCGCCAGGAATTAAGACTGCATCATAATCTGCAGCATTTGCTTCATCAATACCAACTTCTACTATAACTTTTTCGCCTTTTTTACCAGTGATTTCTTTTCCTTTTTCTTCACCAATAATAACAACTTCATGTCCAGCATCAGTTAATGCTTTTTGTGGACTTGTTAATTCAACGTCCTCGAATAAATCTGTTACAACTGCTGCTACTTTTTTACTCATAATATCAATCTCTTCCTTTCATAGTATGTCTAATATTTATATACCACTTTTGAAAGGTTTTAAACTTATTTTGCAACTAATTTTGCTACGACTTCTACTTGTGCTGTTTGTGGAAACATATCAATAGGTTGCATGCTTACGACTTTATATTTTTTAGATAAGTGTGCTAAATCTTTAGCTAAAGTTGATGGATTACAACTTGTATACACAAATGTTTTTGGATGAACGGATTTGATAAGTTCAACAGCTTTAATACCTAATCCAGTTCTTGGCGGATCAACTGTTATCACGTCTGGTTTAAAGCCTTCTTTAATCCATTTATCCATAACTTTATATGCATCACCAACTTCATAGTGTACATTATGACGATTATTGAGTTCAGCATTTTTCTTAGCGTCATCAATACCTTCTTTAATAATATCCATACCTCTCACTTCTTTCGCATTTTGAGAAATCCAAATACCAATTGTACCTGTTCCACAAAATGCATCTACAACTGATTCATTACCTGTTAAATTCGCCTGAGTTTCAATTTCACCGTACATTTTTGTAGCTTGTTCTGGATTTAATTGAAAAAATGAATCTGGCGATAAATCATAATAGTATTGACCAAGCGTTTCTGTAATTTGTTGTTTACCACTTACATGAATCGTTTGATTTCCAAGTACTCGTGATGTCTTCTCTTTATTAATATTGATGGATAAACTTTCCACGAAAGACAAATTCATGATTTGATCAATAAGAGACTGATTATATTTCAATTGATCGTCCGTACAAACTAACGTAACTTGTATTTGTTGACTATGCTTTGCCACTCTCGTAACAATATATCTTAGCCCTTGTTCTTTATTTGGATTTCTACATACTTTAACTTGTAAATTCATCAAAATATTTCTCAATTCATTCGTAACTTGAATCGTACGTTTATCTTGAACTGGACATTTTTTAATATCGATTAATTGATGACTATCTTTTTCATAAAGGCCTGCAATGAGTTGATTTCCTTTCTTCTGAACAGGAAATTGATTTTTATTACGGTATCCCCAAGGATTATCCATACCGATTGTAGGTTTTACAATTTTTGTTGGGATATTTTTTGCATATTTAGTTAACGCATCTTTTACAATTTGTGATTTGAATAAAAGTTGCGCATCATAATTTAAATGTTGCAGTTGGCATCCACCACAAATATCATAAACTTTACATTTAGGTTTAACCCTTTCTTTACTACGTTCACGGATTTTGACTACTTTCGCTTCGATAAAATTTGGTTTCGCCTTTACTACTTGGACAAGTCCAACTTCTCCCGGCAATAAACCTTCTACAAATGTTATCTTCTTCTTATAATAGCCAATACCTTCACCATTAATACCTAATCGTTTGATCGTTAAAGGAAACTTCTGTCCTACTTTTACTGAAACATTCATGTATGGCCACCATTAATCATGCATAGCTTGAACTTTTTTCTCAAGTTCATCAAGCAAAGCAATCCATTCATCTACATCAGATACTTCCATATCTTCAGGGTTCATTGCTTCCATTTCATCTAAAAAGTCTGATAACCTTTGTTTGATTTCATTAAGTGATGTTTTTTTACTCATTTGAATACTCCTTTATTTTTAATAATATTATTATGAATGATAACAAGTATAAAAACAATCATAAATCAGTATTGGAAAATTTGATAACAAGTGTTACGCTCATAGATAGGAAAAAAATCAGAAAGAAGGATATATCATGATATACGACTTGAAAAGTCCTATTTCAATAAAAAACGACCCGTGGGAAGCCTATAACGATATAGATGAACATGGTTCATTACAACTGAGTAATATAGAATTTACAACTACTACACTCTGTAACATGCGTTGTGCACATTGTGCAGTAGGTTATACGTTGCAATTACGAGACCCTGACACGTTACCGATGGATTTAATTTTAAAGAGACTTGATGAAGTACCTTACTTAAAAACAATCTCGATTACTGGTGGAGAACCAATGTTCAGTAAAAAATCAATTCGAGAAACAGTCGTTCCTTTATTAAAATATGCACACAAAAGAGGCATTTACACGCAAATGAATTCTAATTTAACGCTACCACTTGATCGTTATTTAGAAATTGCTGAGTATATTGATGTTATGCATATTTCACACAACTGGGGAACAATCGATGAATTCAGTGAAGTTGGTTTCCATGTGATGGACAAGAAACCACCTTTAAAAGCAAGATATCGACTATACGATCAAATGATTCAAAACTCTGCCACTCTATCAGAACAAGGTATGTTTGTATCTGCTGAAACGATGTTAAATAAAAGTACTAAACCTTATTTACAAAAAATCCATAATGAAATTGTTCATGATATGAAATGTAGTCGCCATGAAATACATCCTATGTACCCTTCTGACTTTGCGAGTCAGTTAAATATTATGAGTTTAAATGAAATGAAAGATACTATTCATGAGATTTTAGACTTTAGAGATGAAGATACATGGATGTTATTTGGTACGTTACCTTTTTACCCTTGTTTCATGAATGAATCTGACCAGAACTTATTATCTAGATTAAAATCATCTAAAAATGTAAGTTTAAGAAATGACCCAGATGGAAGAAGCAGATTAAATGTTAATGTATTTTCTGGAGATGTGATTGTTACAGACTTCGGCGATGAAACGGGATCTATCGCAAATATTAAACAAGATAAACTTGAAGATGTTTATCAAACATGGATGAATTCATCTTTAGCAAAATCACTTAACTGTCACTGTCCTAAAGTGAGATGTTTAGGTCCAAATCTACTCGTAAAAGATATGTACTATAAAGATGTTGACTTTAAAGCAAACGAATTTAGAATGAATCAATAATACAAAAAATGGCTAGGATAACGATTGTTGTCCTAGCCATTTATTTAAATTAGATATATAGTTTTGTAGACATGAAGTCTAATGTTTTCTTGCTTTCTTTTCTTCTTTCTTGGCGTAGTTTCACTCTATCTTGCGCACTTTCATAGAACCATTTTTCATCATCTGTTTCAGGATAGATTGCTGGAACTTCTGCTTTGTTCCCATCTTTATCTAAAGCTACAAATGTTAAAAAGCTATACGCTGCTAAATGTTTCTTTTGATTAATATTGTCTTCACTAATAACTTTTACGCAAATCTCCATAGATGATTTACCTGCATAAGTAACAAATGAAACTAACGATATCACTTCACCCGTTCCGATTGGTTGTAAGAAATCTACTGAATCAGTAGATGCTGTTACAACTGAATTCCCACTATGTCTCATCGCTGCGATTGCTGCGATTTCATCAATTTCCGCCATTAATTTACCACCGAACATCGTATTGTGATGATTAGTGTCCTCTGGAAATATTTGAATGGATTTTACACTTCTTGATTCTTTCATTGGTTTCTTCGTTTTCATATTATAACCCCGTTCAATTTTGCTTATTTTTATTGAAAAAAATAGGGAGCGGGACAGAAATCTAATTTATATAAAAAGATTTCGTAGTCCCGCCCCGGCAAGGATGACTAGAGTTGGAAAAAGCTTTATAAAAGCGCATTTTCAATTCAGTCATCTACTGCCAAGATACTAAAAAAGACTGAGGCATTCCGTTATGTCCCAGTCTCTTCCATTCTTATTAATGATAATGTTCCTCATCATCAAAGACTTTCTTCTCTAGTGCTTCTTCAGCAGTATCAATTCGTACAGACTCTCTACTATCGAATGTTTGAACAAGATACATCATTAAAGCGCCGCCAAATGTAAAAATTGCGAACACAAATGCGATCATTACGCTCCATTCCATTGGTGTACTCATGATATCCCCTCCTTTGAATGACTATAAAGACTTTATTTATCTTTATTATACATGATGTATTCTTAAATGGCTATCTTTTAAAATGCCCAATTACCATCTCTAAATACTGGTTCTTTCTCACCATTTTCCAAAATGCCATCAATTGATAAATCTTTGCTGCCAATCATAAAGTCAACATGTGTAGTTGAATCATTTAAACCATTTTCTGCTAACTGTTCTGCTGACATATCTTTGCCACCTTCAATACAAAACGCATAAGCTGAACCTAATGCAATGTGACATGATGCATTTTCATCAAATAATGTATTATAGAATAACGTGTTCATGTTAGAAATTGGTGAATCAACAGGTACTAAGGCTACTTCACCTAGTCGTTTTGAACCTTCATCTGTTTCAAGAATCGATTTCAAAATTTCTTCTCCAACACCGGCTTTGTAGTCTACTACTACACCATCTTTAAATGTCAAAGTAAAGTCATCAATAATATTACCTGAATAACTTAAAGGTAATGTATTACTGACTGTTCCGTTAACACCATTTTTATGTGGTGCAGTAAATACTTCTTCAGTAGGCATATTTGCTACAAAGCTGTTGCCTTTTGAGTTTACAGAACTAGCACCAGACCAATATTGACCGTCTGGTAATTCAATTGTTAAGTCAGTACCTGCTGATTTGTAATGCAATGCTTTATACTTTTTGTTATTTAAATAATCAGCTTTTTCATGTAATAAGTGATCATGTTCTTCCCAAGCTTTAACTGGGTCTTCTTGATCAACTCGTACTGTTTTTAAAATTGTTTCAAGTAATTTATTGACCGCTTCATTATCACTTAATTCAGGGAACATCATTTTAGCCCAACCTACTGATGGATATGAAGCTACACACCAACTCATGCGATCACTTTGTACAGCAACCATATAGTCTTTAAATGCTTTCCCGTTTGCTGCCATTGATTTGCGAATTTTGTTAGGATCAGCATCTTTCAAACTATCTGGACTAGATGAAACAATTGATAAGAACGCTGCTTTTCTATCTAAATAATCCATTTTTTCATCAATATCATATTGTTTAACATTCTCAAAAAATGCTTCAGGTTCATATTGGTATTTAAGCTGTGCAATTCTATCATCGTTGTACCTAACTTTTACGTCTTCTGCCCCTATTTTGTACGCTTCCTCAACAACTAAATGTACAAACTCACTTGCATCAATTGAAGCTTGAATATATACAGGTTCTTTTTCCTGAACATTCAAACCAACTTTTACTAATAACTCTGCATATTTTTGAAGCTGTTTTTCATAACCCATTTGTATAACCACCTTTGTTTATTTTCTAAGGTCACCTAAAGCTTGTGTAATGGCAGACATTTCACTTGCTGATATATTTTTTCTAGACATGACCATAGTATGTATTTCTTTTAATTCTTCTCTCTTTTCTTCAGGTATTGCATCTTTATTCAATACACTTGTATTTACTAATCGTAACTTGCCTTTTAAATCATCTACCATTTGTTCTATTGATTCAGTCATCTTTTTTATCATCCTTTCAAAATTTAGTTTAGCAAAAAGTAATTATAATTAAAACTATCAAACTTATATATTCACTTTACAATTTATATGAATATTTTATACAATAAACATGAATTATAAGGTGAGGAGTGATTCTAGTGGCTGTTCAAGATATACTTTCATGGACCCTTTTTGAACAAGTTGCAGTACCAGATAATATTTCACAATATCTTGTTGATGGCGAAGAAGCTTATAGTGCTTTTAAGACATTCAGAGATACTGCCGTATTTACAAACAAACGAATTATCATTCGTGATATGCAAGGTATCACCGGTAAGAAAATAGAAACTTACTCTATACCTTATAATATTATACTGATGTGGTCTACTGAGAATGCTGGTAAACTACTTGATTTAAACGGTGAAATCACATTATAGACGAGAGCTGGGCATTTTAAAATTAAAATAGGTAGAAATTTAGATATTATGCCTATTGAAAAGCTATTGTCTAATGCACTATTATAAACTACAATTGTGTTTATATCTCTAAATTAATGGGAATAAACAACATTAGTGATATTTATAACATATATTAACGCCTATATTCTCTAATTTAAGATTCATATGTGATATGATATGTAGGTCAATGTTAATTTAAAGTTATATTCTGGAAAGGGGAAAAACATTATGCAAAACAAATTAGTTCCTGCTATTTTAATAGGTGGTACAATTGGCGCAATTATTGCATTAGCTGATAAAAACACTCGCCAATCATTATCAAACCAAGTACAAAACATTAAAGAAGGCAACACTTCAAGAGAACCTTCTAAATTAGATCAAATTAAAGATGAAGTTCTATACTGGAAAGATGTAATCGAAGAAATTCGTCGTAAAAATCCAGAATTAGAACAATCAATTATGGATGCTAAAGATACATTCATTGAGAAAAAGAATCAAAGACAAATCTCAGGTTCAAACCATTCATAATTTATATTAAAGACTAGGCTTATTCAACTAACCTAGTCTTTTTTAACATCATATTAAATTAGGAGAATTTATATGGGAAATGATAAATCGAGCTCAAAATTTTTAGAACAAGCTAAACATTTTAAAGACGAACAAAAAAAGTCTATTAAGAAAGAACATTATATTCCACCACAAAAATTTGAATCTAAAACAGCAAAGAAGGATAATCAAATATTTTACGTTTCAAAGATCAATAAACCAGCCAAATTTACGAAAGACGGTAATATTTTATCAACTTTAATATACAGAATTGGTAAGGATAATGCTACAGGACTTGCAGCACAGCTTTCATATTATTTCTTACTTGCATTATTCCCTACTCTAATATTTGTGTTAACGTTGATACCATTATTCCAAGTCAATCCTGATACAATTACAAATATGATATCAGAAAATGCACCTGGCGATACGGCAAAATTAATTACTGGCATAATTGATGACGTTATGAATAATGCCAGTGGTGGCTTATTCTCATTCGGTTTAATTGCAGCATTATGGTCTGCTTCAAATGGTATGACTGCTTTAATGAACGCATTTAATGTCGCTTATGATGTTGAAGATGGAAGAAATGCCATCATACTTAAAATCATGAGTGTCTTCTTCACAGTTATTATGGTTGTTGTATTCGGTATTGCAATAGCACTACCTATATTTGGACAACAAATCGGCAATTTATTATTCGGTCCTTTAGGATTAGAATCTGAATTACGTTGGATATTTAGTTTAATTAAAGTCGTATTACCATTAATTGTGACGTTTATCGTGTTCATCACACTTTATACACTCGCACCAAACATCAAAATTAAATTATTATCAGTTGTTCCTGGTGCAGCTTTTACAACAATTGCATGGTTAGGCTCAAGTGCACTATTTGGTTTATATGTTAATAATTTCGCTAACTACTCTAAGACATATGGTAGTATCGGAGGTATTATCGTATTGATGATTTGGTTATTCTTAACAGGATTAATTATTATCATAGGTGCAGAAATAAACGCAGTATTACATCAGAAGAAAATGCTTAAAAATGGATCACCAGAAGAGCAAGCATTTAATAACTTAACAGAAAACGGTGATATGACTAATGCCTCTATTGAATGATATTTTAGAATATAATGCAGCTTTCATAGAAAATAAGGAATATGAAAATCTTATAACAACGAAGACACCTAATGCTAAAGCAGTATTGCTTACTTGTATGGATACGCGATTAACAGAACTTTCTACGCGTGCATTAGGCTTTAAAAATGGTGATATTAAAGTTGTTAAAAATGCTGGCGCAACAATTTCTCATCCATATGGGTCTACTATGCGAAGCTTATTAGTAGCGATTTATGCACTTGGTGCTGAAGAAATCATTATCATGGGTCATAAAGACTGTGGAATGGGGAATTTGGATGTGGACTCAGTAATAGATACAATGAAAAGTCGTGGTATCACAGATGATACGCTTAATACAATCGAGCATTCAGGTATTAATATTCACCAATTCTTAAGAGGATTTGATGATGTTACTGAAAATGTTCAAACAAATATACAAAAAGTATATAACCATCCTTTATTTGATCAATCCGTTCCTATACATGGACTTGTTATTGATCCACACAATGGTGATTTAGAAGTGATTCAAAATGGATATGAATTTACTAAATAAAAGAAGTTGAGCTCCTTTCTGGAAGCTCAACTTCTTTTTTATGATATTAAATTATGTTGAAAGGCATATATAACAGCCTGTGTTCTATCTTGTACTTCTAATTTACTTAATATATTACTAACGTGCGTTTTAACTGTCTTAATTGTAATATGGGAAGCACTTGCTATTTCTTGGTTAGAATAACCTTTAGCGATTAATAATAATATTTCCATTTCTCGTTCAGTCAACATTTCGAATAATTCAGCTTTCTGGTTCATTCTATTTCTCATTTTTACAAGTACTTCTGGTTCGAAAATAGACTCTTTATTGTACGTCTTACGTATCGCATTTGCGATATCATCCGCAGAAGTCGTCTTTAATATATAACTATCAACACCCGCATCTAAGGCTTGGTAGACTTCATTATCTTCAATGAAACTTGTTAACATGACGATTTTAACACTTGGTTGATGCTTTTTTATATGTTGTGTTGCTTCTATACCATTCATATCATCCATCACTAAATCCATTAAAATGACATCGGGTTCTAATTCTTCAGCTTTTTCAATACCTTCTCTACCTGATGCTGCTTCCCCTATGACGGAAATATCTTCTTGTGTAGATAAATAACTAGAGATTCCGATTCGAACCATTTCATGATCATCTACAAATAATACTCTAATTGTCATATTGTTCCTCCTTATTATTTGGTACCTTAACTTCAATACGCGTTCCCGATTCAGGCATTGAAATAATATTGAGAGTGGCTCCAATTTCTAATGCGCGTTCGTTCATAGTATTTAGCCCATAACTCTGTGGATCTCTTTTAGATGTGTCAAAACCTACACCGTCATCTTGTATACGTAATATAACATAATCATTCGTATCTATTAACTCTATTGAAACTTTTGTACCTTTAGAATGACGTAACGTATTAGATATTGCCTCTTGAGTTATGCGGAATAGATGGTCTTCTGTACCTTTGGCTATTTCTATATCTTCTATATCATAAACAACTTTCATTGGTATTTTTTGTTTCAGGTCGACTACTAAATCTTTAATCCCTTCACCAAGCGATTTATTTTTTAATCCTAGAGGTCTTAAATGTAATAATAAAGCACGCATTTCTAATTGCGAATCTTGTATCATTTTTTCTAATAAGTCTACTTGTTTTGCTAATGGCTCTTTTAATTCTGATGATTTAATTGCAGATAACATCATACTTGCCGCAAATAATTGCTGACTTACTGAGTCATGTAATTCTCTTGCTAACCTTTGTCGCTCATCTTCTATGATTTTTTTAACGACGGAATCTTGCATTTGATACGATTCATTAATAATTTGTTGAGACTTTAATCTCAATGTGTATAGTTCTTCGTGCAACGGAATTAATGTTTGATAAATTTCTAAAGTTTCTTTGTGCAAATCAATTTCATGGTGATTTACACCTAACATTTCTCCTTGAAAAGATCTTTCGATTTGTTCTTTAATCCAATGATGCTGTTGATTAATTTTGTAGGCGACTGCAGTCCCTATTATAATACATAGCAAAATAACTACAATGTTGATAAATAGGAATGCTGGTACACCTAATATTTGAGTATAAAATATACCTTGAAAATATATAATATTAATAAAAATTCGATCTAAGAAAAATAATATACCAACAATTGTATAAACAAGTATAAGCATTGAACCTATAATTCTTGTGTAGTTATTCATCGATAAATCACCTCAACATCTCCCATAAATGTTGAGAAGAATATATTAACTTTAAATGAGTTTTTGTGACTATTTTCCTCATAATGTACCGTTTCATTTTTCACTCTATACACTTGATCATTCATATATAATCTGCCATATAAAGCAGTTATATGTACATGTACATGGTAATTATAAGGAACAATAATTTGTGTCTTTCCAATATATTGTCTCACGACAATAACATTATGCTCAGATAAATTAGCAGCTAAAGATAAATCTAATTCAATATCTCCAATTGCTTGTTGAATTTGTATATCTTCCCATTTATAAATATAGTGTGGTGTCTTTTGAGGAGAGAACCATCGCTGTTTTATAAATGACTCGTTAATATTTTCATTTGACGTTTGGTCGATATGTTCTACTCTTAATGGTTTCTTACGATATAGAAAATATCTAATAACTAAAAATACTAAGAATAAAAATAAAATGGCAAGCATGTATGGATTAGAAAGTAATGCATAAATCATTAAAATAGCGCCTATCCAAAATATAATTAATCCCCGTAATTTATGAAAATATAAATACCCTACATATATAAATATCGTACCCATTACAACAACGAGTAATAAGCCTATTTTCTCAAAGAAAATATAGTAAATGTTTGATAACAAAATCAATACAGATAATACGATCAACAATTCAGTTGATATAAATTTATTCTTCAACATACCACTCCTTTTTTAGAGAAGTGAATTCATCTGAGTAAGCATCGTACGCTCAGCTATCGTATCAGCAATTTTATCTAAAGTGCTTTTCATAGCTTCGTCAATTTTCGCTAATTCACTTTCTAACATATTAATTTGCTTTTGTAACCATTGTAAATCATGATCTTCTAATTTTTTAGCACATTTAATTTTAAAATCTTCAATCTTGTCCATATACTTATTGTCTAATTCTAAAGTATATTTATCAATTAATTTACTTAATTGACAACGTTTTTGTTCAAGATACGTGATGTACTGTTTCATAGCTTTAATTTTAACATCTAAGCGCTTTGCACATGTATCTAAACTTTCATAATACGAAACAAGAATCAATTGCTTTAATTGATCTGAAACAACATTAAACATAGAATCACCTACTTCTGTCATATTAAACTCTATTATAAAATGTTATTTCAAATCTAAAAATGGACCTAGGATTGAATTTTCAATAGGACCTTAGTCTTAGAAAAATAAAAAGGAGTAGTATAGAATCTTGTATGTTTAATCAATTCTATCCACTCCACTTATATTTTTAGTCTTCTAATTTAGTTAATAATAATGGTCCTTCTTTAGTGACAACAATTGTGTGCTCAATTTGAGCGACGAAACTTTTATCTTTCGTTTCAAATGCCCAATCATTTTTACCGTCGCTAACGATTGTTGCATTTGATGAGATAAATGGTTCTACTGCAAGTACCATACCTTCTTTAAGCAATTGTTTTTCTAATGGATCATAATAGTTCATAACATGTTGTGGTGAATCGTGTAATGAACGTCCAACACCATGACCTGTTAAGTTTTTAATAACTTTTAAGCCATTTTTACGTGCTGTAGCATTAACTGCTCTGCCAATTTGAGATAATTTAGCACCTGGCTTAACTTTCTTCATTGCTTCTTCAAAAGCCATAGCCGCTACATCTACTACTAATTGTTTTTTCGGGTCATCTGCATTACCAACAACAAATGAAATACCTGTATCTGCATAATAGCCATTTTTACGTGCTGATACGTCTATGTTTACAAGATCGCCTTCTTTAATCACACGTTTACCAGGTATACCGTGCGCAACCTCTTCATTAACACTTATACATGTGTAACCAGGAAAATCATACTCTGCAATAGGTGCTGATTCTGCTTCTAATTCAGCAAATCTTTCCTTTGCGATGTTATCTAATTCTTTAGTTGTCACTCCGGGTTTAGTTGCTTCTTTCAACTCATCACGAATTATTGCACAAATTTTACCTATTTCTTTTAGGCCATCAAGTTCTTCATTGTTTTGAATTATCATTTAAATCCCGTTCTTTCTTTTAAAATTTTTTTGTCGTTTATCATTATATCAGAAAATGCATGTTATACTATAAAAAAATGATTTCGGAGTTTTGAATATGAAAGAAAATTGGTTATCTCGAATTATCGGTGCAAGAATTATTAAAACTGGATTAGCAACTTTTTTAACAGGTTTAATATGTATGTCTTTAAATTTAAACCCTATATTTGCGGTTATCACATCAATTGTGACAATAGAACCTACAGCTAAAGCATCCTTAAAGAAAGCTTTTGTAAGGTTCCCCGCTTCAATACTCGGTGCATTTATAGCCGTTATTAGTACATACTTCTTTGGAGAATCACCTTTAAGTTATTCATTAGCAGCAACCGTCACGATTTTAGTATGTTATAAACTTAAATTATTTGATGGAATGTTAGTTGCTGCCATTACAGCTGTCGCAATGGTCCCTGTTATCCATGAAGCATTTGTATATAATTTCGTATCACGATTAGCAACTACTACAATTGGTCTTGCAACCGCAGGCATCGTCAATTTTATTATTTTGCCACCTAAATATATAAATCAAATAGAAGACATCAATCATAAAATGGATCAAAGTATTTTAGAAATATACATATCTAGACTTAAAGAACTATTACTAGGTGAATATGAATCTGCCCTATCCATGAAAAAAGTATCAACATTACAACAGCAAGCCACTAAAATTGAACAACTTATAAAATATCAAAAAGAAGAATACGATTACCATAGAGCAAAAAAAGAATCTAAATCTCACATTAGAAAAGTCGAAATGAAATATCACATTAACCGACTACTAAATGCACATTTATTAAACCTAGTATATTTACCAGAGAATACGCACATCGTCTTTACTGAAAAAGAACGCACAGCAATCTCAAATTTCATCAAATCATATGAACATTTAATAAAAGCAAATGAATATAAAAAACAAAAAAATGCTGCATCCACATTAAAAAATAGTGTTAAAGGATTGAATGAATTTGATGAAAACCAAATAAAAAGTCACATTATTTATGAAATACTCATGATTAATAAAATTTTAAACGACAGATATTCAAGATTAACAAAATAACTAAACTAAAACTTACTAAAGCGGCTAGGGCACTAAAATATGTCCCAGCCGCTTTTTATTATTATTTATTAATGATGTGAAGGTTACTACCTCTTTAACTCACATTTTTTTATTATTTTGCTTTTAACAACCTTTTTATAATAGCTTGTTTTGCTGCTTCTTCAACTGTATTGTCTAGTTGTTCTGGTTCGAATGTTATACCTTTTCGGATACATGCTTGTTTTAATAAGTAATCTGTGATTTCGTGGTTTTTAGGTAAAATTGGTCCATGTAAATATGTACCCAATAAATTTTTATAATGGATACCCTCTTTCTTATCTGTATCATTGTTACCATAACCATCAACGACTTTACCTAATGTAGGATATTCATGATATGTTCTTCCACCATGATTCTCGAAACCGACGATTTGTCCAAATGTTTCTGATTCAATAACAATATCTCCTATTAGACGGTCTTTCTTAGATTCTGTATAAATATCAAGAATGTTTAAACCTTCTAATCTTGTTCCATCAGGTGTTACATATTCAGATCCTAAAAATTGATAGCCGCCACATATTGTTAAAGTTGGCATGCCGTCTTCAATTGCATCTTTAAGTTGTGTTTTAATTTTCTTTAATTGTTCTGTAGCTAAACTTTGTTCTCTATCACTTCCACCGCCTATAAAGAAAATGTCACATTCATCTAAACTTAATTGATCTGTATCTGTTATATCTATTACTTCTACTTCTATATTACGCCATTTCGCACGTTGTTTTAGTGCAATGATATTGCCAATATCGCCGTACAAATTTAATTTATCTGGCATAAAATGAAATATTTTTATTGATGACATTATGCTTCCTCCTTAAAGGCTTTATTCAATGTTCGATGCATTGGTGACAAAGATGTATAGTTAGGAATTGCAACTGTAAACTGATTGTAAGTCATTGATAGTTCCGTTGCCTTTTCTATTGAATGTTCTATAATAACTTCCGCTTCAACTTCAGCATATTTCAGTCTTAATGCTAATTCTTCAGCTCTTTGTCCTGTACAGATGATAGTTTTGATATTTTGTCTAGATAATTTTTCAAAGTCTGCATCATAAATCCATGAAATATCTCTTCCATCTGCGCCGTTATCATTCAAACTGATTAAATAAACTTTTTCCCCATCAATTTGTTCACCAACAGATAAACTTGCATTAAGGCCTGCAGGGTTTTTAGCTAAGTTAATAAGCGCTTCTTTTTTACTATTTCTATAGTATTGCATACGTCCATTATCAGAAGTATACGTTTCAAAACCAGCTTTTATAGATTGATCATTTAAACCTAATTCTCTTAATACTGAATAAGCTGCAATGACATTAAACACATTAAAATCACCAGCAATCTTCATATCAAAATGTGCATCATTTAAGCCAACATGTATAAACGGTTCTTGTTTAAATGCTGTCACTTCATATTGTGGAGTCGCTCTATTAAATCCACATTCACATGTATAATGACCAATTTGATTGTAATGAATATGACTATAATTTAATAATCTGCCACAATTAGGACAATATTTACTTTCAACCATTGTACTTTGTTCAAAGTCATGTATCCCTTTTTGCATACCATAATAAACAATGTCATCACTTGCTATTTTCAAACGACTAACGAAAGGATCGTCTGCATTCAGTAATAGTTTAATTCCTTTATCCTTGATTGAGTTGGCGATATTATCTACCATCGTATCGATTTCACCAAATCTATCCATTTGATCTCTAAAGAAGTTTGTCACTACCATCATAGAAGGTGTCATTTCTTTTAACACTCTTGGAATAGAACCCTCGTCTATTTCTATAACAGCAATTTTAGTATTTTTATTAGATTGAACAATAAAGCTTGAAGTAATCCCTGCTGCCATATTGGCACCTTCAGTATTATGTATAATTTCAATATTGTTCTTCTTTAATGTATAACCTATTAAGTTCGATGTCGTCGTTTTACCGTTCGTACCACTAATCATCACGATTTCATCTACTTCATTCGCTAACTTTCTTAAAATAAGCGGGTCTATTTTTCGAGCTATTTGTCCCGGAAGATCCGTACCTTGTTTACCTACTTTTCTACTAGCATATCGTGCTAGCTTTGCTATATTTTTCGCAACATACTTCTTCATACGTTACCTCCTTGTTCTGTCACATCATTATACCACGTTCAAAAGCTTTAAAAAAAGTGTTTAACTGTATCAAATCGTTGGTTTCATTTTATTGTTATTGTATAATAAAAATGTAAGTTAAAATTATTATAGAAGGGAAGATTTCTATGTTATCTAAAAATATTTTAGATGCTTTAAACAATCAATTGAATCATGAATTTTACGCAGCACATGCATATATGGCAATGGCAGCTTATTGTGCAGATAAGAGTTACGATGGATTTGCAAACTTCTATATTCAACAAGCTAAAGAAGAACGTTTCCATGGTATGAAAATATATGACTATATTAACGATCGTGGTGAAAAAGCTATTTTCACAGCTTTAGATGCTCCTAAGACTGAATTCAGTTCTTTATTGGAGACATTTAAAGATGGATTAGCTCAAGAACAAGATGTTACACGTCGATTCTATAATTTATCTGAAATTGCTAAAGAAGAAAAAGACTTTGCAACAATTTCATTCTTAAACTGGTTCTTAGATGAGCAAGTTGAAGAAGAGTCTATGTTTGAAACACATATTGACTACTTAGAAAGAATTCAAGAAGACAATAACGCATTATTTATCTATGAAAAAGATTTAGCTTCTCGTCACTTCGATGAAGATGCTGAATAATTTATAGCCTTACAATACTTAAACAAGACCATCTCCATGAACTATTCATGGCAGATGGTCTTTATTCATTCTTTCTACATACCATCATCATTTACATTATTCCGACAAATGTTTATAATAACTTTCTAAAGGAAGTGATGGCATGTCTTCATTTGTAGCACTTGATTTTGAAACAGCAAATGGAAGTCCGGAAAGCATTTGTTCTGTCGGAATGGTCAAAGTAATTGATCATCAAATTACAGAAACTTTTTATACATTAGTGAATCCTGAAGATTATTTTTCAAATATAAATATTAAAATCCATAAAATAAAACCTTCTGATGTGACAAATTCACCTACTTTCGATGTCGTGTTTCCATATATGATGGATTTCATCGGTACACTACCAGTTGTAGCACATAATGCTAAATTTGATATGACTGTATTGTTTAAATCACTCATTAAACACCAAATCGAAATTCCTGAATTAACGTATTTTTGTTCATGTATATTAGCTAGAAAAACAGTCAACAATCATAGATATGGACTTGCGCCAATGATGGATTATTATAATATTGATTTTAAAGGTCACCACCATGCGTTAAATGATGCTAAAGCATGCGCAATTATTACGTATCGATTATTAAAACATTATCCAGACTTAGATTCTGTATTAAGTATTTATGGCAAAACATTAACCGATAAAAAATATGTATAATTAAAAGCTTCTAGGATATTATGACGCATCCTAGAAGCTTTTATTCTTTTATTTACTCTTTGTGTTGGAATTCTTTTTTTATGTCTCTTTTTAAACTTGCTTTATTAACAGGTCTTTCTAATTTTCTATCAACCCAGAATAACAATATTGCTATCGCAATAATACCTAGTAATTTGATAATATCGAATGAACCTGTTTCAATGGAACTTTTAATAAATAAAATGATTAATAATACTGTAATTGCAATAATTGAAAATTTAAATTTCATATCAATCTCTACTTTCTTATTATAAGTATTAATAAATACCCACTTCTCGTATAGCCGAAACGCGCATTCAACAATATCCAGAATACTAAGGATACATGACGATATCAAGTAAACCTGTTTAAATAAAATCATATATTGTTAAATTGCGATATGTTCTCGAAACTAAATTCCCGATAGATACACCTACTAAACGTATAGAAGTATCCGGATCTTTTAATGAATTATATAAATCATATGCAATATTATATATTTCAACTTCGTCATAGACTGGTGTATGACTACTTGTTTGTTTAGATAATGTTTCAAAGTTATGTGTTTTTAGTTTAACTGTTATTGTTCGCCCTGCTAGTTCATGTTTATCAGCTCTATTGGCAACTTCAGTACTCAATTTTCTAATCGTATTGAGAATAAAGTCATCATCATTTTGATCTGTTTCAAAAGTTGTTTCTCGACCGATTGATTTTCTAACACGTGTTGGTTTCACTGGAGAATGATCGATACCACGTACTTTATTATAAAAGCTTACACCACGTTTACCGAATAATTGAATCAATTCCATTTGGTCATATGCGTATAAATCATTACCACTATTGATTCCCAATGATTTCATCTTTTCTTCGGTTACTTTTCCAATACCTGCAAAATCTCCTATCGGCAACGACATCAATAAATCATGTACATTCTCATAATCTATCACTGTCCGACCACTCGGTTTATTCATACCACTAGCGAGCTTTGCTAAAAATTTATTATAAGAAACACCTGCTGAAGATGTAAGATGCGTCTTATCATAAATATCCCGTTGAATATATTGAGCAATCGTTGAAGCAGATAAGTCTCTTCTCACAAGTTCAGTAACGTCTAAATAAGCTTCATCTAACGATAATGGTTCAACAATATCTGTATAACTTTTAAAAATCGCCATTATTTCATTAGATACTTCACGATAATAATTAATTCTTGGGCGTACATAATAACCATCCGGACAAAGTTGATGTGCTTGAGCCATGGGCATAGCTGAATGAACACCAAATTTCCGAGCTTCATAGCTAGCCGTTGAAACAACGCCTCTACCTGAAGCACGTCCTCCTATAATAACTGGTTTTCCTTTTAATTTTGGATTATCTCTTATTTCAACTTGAGCAAAGAAAGCATCCATGTCAATGTGAATGATTCGCCGTTCCATTCTAAACACCTCTACAAAAAAATAGGAAGTTGGTTGCCCAAATTCCTATATATTATATCAAAAATCTTTTTAACTTGTTGATTGAACATCTTTATTATCCGTAAATAAATTAATGCCGACTTCTGTATCTTCTACATAATTCATCTGTTTATTACTATAAATCACTTGTGCCATGTAAAAATCACCGATACATGCAGCACCATGAAAAGCAAATACATAAATAATAGAAGTGACTTGAAGCCATAATAATACAATTAATAATCCCATACTAATTAATACAAATGGTGCTAATAATATGATATAAAATTGTTTTCTTGTAAAAATAGCATGTGGCATCGTTGCATAAAACATGCCTTTCATATATCCATATTTAACTTTTCCCTTTGGATTAAATATTTTAAAGCAAATACCGTGTATTAACTCATGGATAAACACTAATATAATTAAACCAACTAACCCAACTATGATATTTCTTACAAAGCCCTCTTCATAAATATATATGATATTCGCAATTAACTTAAAGCTAATTAATATTAATGAAAGAAATAAAACAAATTGTAAAAGTGCTAACCTCTTTAATACAGATATATTGTTAACTAAGTCAATTTTAAGCATCCAATACCCCCGAGAAACCATTTCTTAATAACCTTTACATAATGATTATAAAATATAAATTCAATTTATACTAATGATTTTATGCTCAGGTTTGAGTTATGAATTTAATTGACTTAGCGAAACTTTATACATCTTATCATCATTTTGGGAAGGATTACCTCTACCATCTGTATTGTTGCTTACAAAATATAAATCATCATTTACGTTGTAAACATCTCTAATTCTTCCATATTTAGTCGCCACTTTTTTCATTTCATCTTTTTCTACATCAAATTTCATAATACCTTCTCCACGTAACGCAGCTGAATAAATGATACCATCTTTAAATGCTATGCCTGAAGGTGCCCAAGTATCATCTGATCCTGAAGTAAATATCGGTGTTTCCATATTATCATTTTCTTCATTACCTTCAATCACTGGCCAACCGTAATTTTGACCTTCTTTAATCTCATTTATTTCATCATTAGCTTGATTACCATGTTCACTCGCATACATCTGTCCATCAGGTGTCCATACAATTCCTTGTGGATTTCTATGACCGTAACTATAAACATATGAATTAGAAATCGGATTATCTTTAGGTTTACTACCATCAAGATTAATTCTTAAAATTTTACCACCTAAAGTATCTTTATCTTGTGCATTTTGTTCGTCTGAAGCATCTCCAGTAGTCGCATATAATTTATCATCCGGTCCAATTTTCAACCGACCACCATGATGATATTGGCCACTTGGTATTTTATCAATTAATACCTCATCCTCTTTCCACGTATCATTTTCTAATTTTAATTTTACGATACGATTAAACTGACCATTATCTTCATATGTGTAATAAGCATATGCTTCTTTAGAATCTTTAAAATCAGGCGCAAGCACAAATCCTAATAAACCCGCTTCAGCAGCAGTAGAAACTTCTTTATCTAAATCCACTTGTTGCTCAGTCTTTTTATTGCCATCAATTTTAATAATTTTACCAGGGCGTTCTGATAAATAAAACACATCATCTAATCTCGCAATACTCCAAGGTGTATCTAAACCTTGAGCTACCGTTTCAATCCCTTTAGTTTCTTTACGTTCTTGGTTGTCATCTGACTGACTCTGTTCATGTTCCATTTCATTCTGAGTTTGCTTACCTTTATCTTCAGTTTCTTCTTTCGAATCATTACTACAAGCAGATAAAATAAAACTAGCCGAAATCGCACTGATCATTAGTCGCTTCATAAACAACCCTCCTTACATTATTTATACAGTTGCAAACACTTTCACACAACCATAACGCTCAAAAACCCAAGCCAACTTATACGTTGGCTTAGGTTTTTAGTTAATTTTATTCAGTTATTTTTTCGATTAAAGCAACTGTTTCGACGTGTGTTGTATGTGGAAACATATCTACTGGTGTGATTTCTTTTAGTTGATAACCGCTATTTTTCAACAATTCTAAATCTCTAACTTGTGTTGCTGGGTTACATGAAATATATACGATTCTTTTTGGTGATAATTCGATTAAAGTTTCTATAAATGTTTGATCGCATCCTTTTCTTGGTGGATCGACCATTACAACTTCTGGCTTAATACCTTCTTGTTGCCATTTTAAGATGATTTCTTCTGCTTTTCCTGCTTCCCATGTCGCATTATCTATATGGTTGATTTGCGCATTTTCTTTTGCGTTTTCTATTGCTTGTTCGACGACTTCCACACCATAAACGTGTTTCGCTTTTTGTGACATGTATGAACCGATTGTCCCAATACCACAATATGCATCAATGACTGTTTCTTCTCCATCTAATTGTGCATATTCTAGCGCTTTATGATAAAGTTTTTCTGTTTGTGTTGGGTTGATTTGATAGAAAGAAGTGTCGGATATTTTAAATTCATATTCAGAAAGTTTATCTGTAATGGTATCTTTCCCGTATAAAGTATATGACGTATGTCCCATAATAACATTTGATTTTTCTAGATTAATATTATGTTTAATGCTGACCACATTTTCAAATTCAGTTTGAATAAAATCAATTATTTTATTTTTATGGCTAAGTTGTTTACTATTCGTTACGAATATAACCATTGTTTCTCCAGTATAATAACCAGTTCTCAAGATGATATGTCTTAATTCACCTTTGTGCTTTTGTTCATTATAAATACTGATGTTTGTTTCGTCTAAAAGTCGTTTAAGTTTCTTCATAATTAAATCATGTTTTTCATCTTGAATCATACAATGATCTATATTTACGATATCGTGACTTCTTTGTCTATAGAATCCTAGTTCAATTTCACCAGATTTATTTTTCCCGACTGGTATTTGTGATTTATTACGATAATGCCAAGGATTCTTCATTCCAACTGTATCGTGAATAATTGTATCTTCAAAATGTGATTTTCTCTTGAATAGATTAATCACTTGTTCTTTTTTCATTTCTAATTGCGCTGTGTAGCTTAAATGTTGAAGTTGACATCCACCACAAACTTTATAATATTCACAAGGTGGTTCAATTCTGTTCTTTGATGCTTCTTCAATGGAGATTAACTTACCAATAGCAAATTGTTTTTTCACTTTGATAACTTTAAATGAAATGGTTTCATCTTTAATTGCATTTGGTACGAAAATTGGATAACGATCGAATTTAACTACACCATGCCCTTCATGTGTAAAATCGATAACCTCTCCAGTATATATTTCATTCTTATTTACGACTCTTGCCATATTAACTCCCTCTTTCACGATAAACATAGAAAAAAGGGACAAAATAATGTCCCTATGTATTTATTCTTCTGTTTGTTCTTCGTGTAGTCTTTCTCGTTCTCTTTCTACTGTTTCAATTCCGTGCTCTCTCTTAACCCTCTCAAGTTTAGAAAAGACTTGTATATGTTGTTTTAAGTTTAAGAAATTAGCAGGTAATACACCACCAAATTCACCATCAACATTTAATTGAATTTGCTCAAATGATGAGACATTAATTGTTTTAGCTTTAGTGTAATGAACTTTCGGATGATTGATATGATCACCTCTAGAAGCCAATGTCATAATGTGACCAAGCTCAGCTATATTCACTTTCTCTAATATAAGCAAAGTAAAATTACCATCATTAATATCAGCATCTGGTACTAGCTTTTCAAAGCCACCTATTGAATTCGTTAAGCCAATTAAGAACATCATCGCTTCGCCTTGGAATACATTACCATCATATTCGATACGTATATCAGTCGCTTTAATTTGTGGTAACATCTCTAAGCCTTTAATGTAATAAGCGAGTGGTCCAACCATTGTTTTCAATTTACTTGGCGCTTCATAAGAAACTTCTGTTATTTTACCACCACCAGCAATATTAATAAAATAGCGATTGTTCATTTTACCAACATCTACTGGTACAAGATCACCTTTAATGATTGTATCTACAGCTTCCATTATATTGTTTGGAATAAGAAGTGCTCTACCAAAATCGTTAACTGTCCCCATAGGAATTAGCCCTAGTTTAGGTCGTTTCTTTGCTTCTGCAATACCATTGATAACTTCATTTAAAGTACCGTCTCCACCAGCAGCAATGATAACATCATAATCATATTTTAGAGCTTCCCTAGCAGCATGTGTCGCATCTCCAGCACTTGTTGTAGCATGAGCACTTGTCTCATAACCAGCCTGTTCTAACTTAATTAATACATCAGGTAATGCTCTTTTAAATAACTCTCTTCCTGATGTAGGGTTGTAAATGATTCTAGCTTTTTTCTTCATTATGATCCCTCTTGTATATTCTTATATCTTTATATTAAAGCATATACTAAATATAAGAAAGCAAAAAATAATTAGCGTCTTTTCGTTCCAAATATATTACGTACGATTTCTCTACCAATTTGTCTTCCAACTGTTGATAAGAATTTAGACGTTTCTTTTTGGAATTGTGAAGGTTTTTCTTTCTTCTTAGATGTTGTTTCTTTCTTAGTTGACTGTAATTTCTTAGTTTTTTGTTCTTCTTCAGGTTGCTTTTCAATTTTATTTTGTAACATTTCATATGCACTTTCACGATCAAATGTTTCTTTATACGTTTCATTTAATGACGCATTTTCAATTAAATCTTTTTTAACAGATTCATCGATTACACCAATTTTACTTTCAGGTGGACGAATAAATGCACGTTCAACAACATTCGGTTGCCCTTCATCATTTAAGAATGAAATCAACGCTTCCCCAGTTTTCAATTCTCCGATTACTTGAGCAGTGTCAAAGCTTTCATTTTGACGGAAAGTTTGTGCAGCGCTTTTAATCGCTTTTTTATCTTTAGGTGTATAACTTCTAAGTGCATGTTGTACTCTATTTCCTAGTTGTCCGAGAACTGACTCTGGAATATCAATTGGATTTTGAGTTACGAAATAAATACCTACACCTTTAGAACGAATTAAACGTACAACTTGTTCAACTTTTTCAATTAACTCTTTAGAGCTGTCATTAAATAAAAGGTGGGCTTCATCAAAGAAGAATACAATTTTTGGTTTTTCGGGATCTCCTACTTCTGGAAGACTCTCAAATAGTTCAGATAATAACCATAATAAGAACGTTGCATATAATTTAGGCTTTTGATATAAAACAGATGCATCAAGTACATTGATCATACCTCTGCCTGAATCATCAAACTTAATAAAATCTTCTAATTGTAATGCAGGTTCTCCGAAGAACGTTTCAGCACCTTCAGTTTCTAATCTTAATAATGCACGTTGAATAGCACCAATTGATGCAGAGGAAATATTTCCATACTTCTCAGCATACTCCGCTCTATTTTCATTAATTTCTTTTAAAAGTGCTTTAAAATCTTTCATATCAATCAGAAGCAGACCACTTTCATCAGCAACTTTAAATACAATATCTAACACACCTAATTGAGTATTATTTAAATCTAATAACTTACCAATTAATAGCGGACCCATTTCTGTAATTGTTGTACGAACAGGTACACCCGTTTTTTGAAATACATCAAATAACGTTACAGGGAAAGCATTATTTTCATAATCATCAATTTTCATCATATCAATACGTTCTTGAATCTTATCATTGATAGAGCCAGCCTCAGCAATACTTGAGATATCCCCTTTAACATCTGACATAAAGACCGGAACACCAGCTTTAGAAAATTGTTCAGCCAATACTTTTAAAGTGATTGTTTTACCAGTACCAGTAGCACCAGCAATCAAACCATGTCTATTAGCTTGACCTAACTCTAAATTAATTTCATTTTCATTTTTAGCTATTTTAATTTGCGTCATATGTAGTTACGCCTCCATCGTCATTAAGATTTAATACTATTGTACTTCAACACACCAACCATGCAAGTAATTAGATATAGAATTTGCAATTTAATAAGATCAAGAATTAACTGTGGTGTAACTTCCATTATTCCGAATTCTGGCAATTAGGAAGGCGCTCATTTGGTGGACATTTCTCAGAATTCTGTCCCTAACGATACGCCACCTTCTTTTACAAAAAAATCTCGTCACGAGTACTTCACTCTGTGACGAGATTTTCATTATATTTATTATCTTTTCTCTAATTCTGATTTTAGTAATTGGTTCACGATTTGTGGGTTTGCTTGGCCTTTTGAAATTTTCATAATTTGACCTACTAAGAAGCCCATCGCTTTGCCTTTACCATTTTTAAAGTCTTCTACTGATTGTGGATTGTTATCTAATGCTTCTGTAACAAATCCTAATAGTGTTGCTTCATCAGATATTTGTACAAGACCTTTGTCTTTCATAATTTGATGTGCGTCTCCACCATTTTCAGCTAATTCAGGGAATACTTTCTTAGCAATTTTACTACTCATTGTGCCATCTTCAATAAGTTTAATCATACCTGCTAAGTTTTCTGGTGTTAATGCAGTATCTTGTAATTCGATTTGATTTTTATTTAAGTATTCATTAACGCCACCCATTAACCAGTTAGATGTTAATTTAACGTCTGCACCATGTTCAATTGCTGCTTCAAAGAAATCTGACATTTCTTTAGTTAATGTTAATACATGTGCATCATAAGCTGGTAATCCTAATTCATTAACATAACGTTCTTTACGTACGTCTGGTAAATCTGGGATTGTTTGACGTACACGTTCTTTCCACTCATCATCAACATATAATGGTACTAAGTCTGGTTCTGGGAAGTAACGATAGTCATCTGAACCTTCTTTAACACGCATTAAAATTGTTTCGCCTGTTGATTCGTTGAAACGACGTGTTTCTTGTAAAATTTCTCCACCAGCTAATAATACTTCTGCTTGGCGTTTTTCTTCATGTTCAAGACCTTTACGGACATAGTTAAATGAGTTTAAGTTTTTAAGCTCTGCTTTTGTACCGAATTCTTCTTGACCATATGGACGTAATGAAATGTTGGCATCACAACGTAATGAACCTTCTTCCATTTTACAATCTGATACGCCTGTATATTGAATAATTGCACGTAATTTTTCTAAGTATGCATACGCTTCTTTAGGAGATCGAATATCAGGTTCAGAAACGATTTCAATTAATGGTGTTCCTTGACGGTTTAAATCAACTAAAGAATACCCATCTTTATGTGTTAATTTCCCTGCATCTTCTTCCATGTGTAAACGAGTGATACCAATACGTTTAGTTTCTCCATCTACTTCAATATCAATCCAACCATTTTCACCAATTGGTTGATCGAATTGAGAAATTTGATAAGCTTTTGGATTATCTGGGTAGAAATAGTTTTTTCTATCAAATTTAGATTCTTTCGCAATATCCATATTTAATGCCATTGCTGCACGCATAGCCCAATCAACAGCTGTCTTGTTTACAACTGGTAATACGCCTGGGTATGCTAAGTCAATAACGTTTGTATTTGTATTAGGTTCCGCACCAAAATGAGCGGGTGATGGTGAAAACATTTTTGATTCTGTTTTTAATTCGACGTGAACTTCTAAGCCGATAATTGTTTCAAAATGCATTCAGTTTCACACTCCTTGTAAAGTTTTATAGTCATCATGTAAGTTATATTGTGTTTCATATTGATAAGCAACTTTGTATATCGTTTTTTCATCGAATGGTTTACCAACAATTTGTAAACCAATTGGACGACCATTTGATTTACCACAAGGAATAGAGATTGATGGTACACCTGCTAAGTTAACTGGAATAGTTAAAATATCATTAGCGTACATTGTTAATGGATCATCAATTTGTTCACCAATATTGAATGCTGTCGTTGGTGCAGTTGGTCCTACGATAACATCATAGTCTTCAAATACTTTTTCGAAGTCTTGTTTTATTAATGTACGAACTTTTTGAGCTTTTTTGTAGTAAGCATCGTAATAACCTGAACTTAATGCGAATGTTCCAAGCATAATACGACGTTTAACTTCGTCTCCAAAACCTTCACCACGAGATTTTTTGTATAGTTCTTCTAGTGTATTTGCTGATTTTGAATGATAACCATAACGGATACCATCAAATCTAGCTAAGTTAGCTGATGCTTCAGAAGATGCAATAATATAGTAACTTGCTACACCATACTTAGTATTTGGTAATGATACGCGATCAACTGTAGCACCTAAAGATTCTAAAGTTTTAACAGCTTCATTAACTGAGTTCTTAACTTCTTCAGATACACCAGAGCCAATGAATTCTTCTGGTACAGCTACTTTTAAGCCTTTAATATCTTTACCAATTTCAGACGTAAAGTCTACATCTTCGATCGGTGCACTTGTTGAATCTTGTGAATCATGTCCAGAAATCGTTTCTAAAATTAATGCGTTATCTTTAACACTACGTGTAATAGGTCCAATTTGATCTAATGAAGAAGCAAATGCTACTAGACCAAAACGTGATACACGGCCATATGTAGGTTTCATACCAACAACACCACAGTATGATGCTGGTTGACGGATTGAACCACCAGTATCTGAACCTAATGCAAATGGTACTAAGCTTGCTGCAACAGCTGCTGCTGAACCACCTGATGAACCACCTGGTACGGCTTTATGGTCAAATGGATTAACAGTTGTCTTGAAATAAGAGTTCTCATTTGAACCACCCATAGCAAATTCATCCATGTTAAGTTTACCAACTAAAATACCATTTTCAGCATTTAATTTATTCATAACTGTTGATTCATATATAGGAATAAAGCCTTCTAACATTTTACTTGCACATGTAGTTTCTACACCTTCAGTAATAATATTGTCTTTGATACCCATTGGAATACCAAATAGCTTACCTTCCATTTTACCTTCAGCTTGTAATTTATCTTGTTCTTCAGCTTTTTTAATTGCTTGTTCTTTATCTAAAGCTAAGAATGCTTTAATATTTGCGTCGTCTGCTTCTATCGCATCAAAAATATCTCTAACAATTTCAGATGGCTTAATTTCATTATTTTTAATCATTTCTGATAAACGTTCAATTGTTTCATAACGAATTGTCATGCTTTAGTCCTCCTCGTTCATAATTGCTGGAACTTTAAATTGCCCCGCTTCTTTTTCTTTCGCATTAAGTAATGCTTGTTCTTGAGGAATTCCTGATTCACTCTTATCTTCTCTTAGAACATTTTGTAAGTCTAATACGTGGAATGTTGGTTCAACATTTTCAGTATCAACTTCATCTAATTGTCCTGCAAAGTTTAAGATCTTCTCTAAAGATTGTGTGAATTCATTGACTTCGTCTTGTGAAACTTCAAGTCTAGCTAAATTAGCAACATGTTCAACTTGTTCAGATGTTACCTTCGTCATGTGCGACGCCTCCTTAGTTAATCTAACATCATATAATTTTAACAAATTTTCATATAAAAATCTAAAGTTATTAAAAATTAACTACATGAAAGCGCATACATTGTGTATAATAAATTATCAGAATTTTTTCTGAATTTTATGTCAATGAGTGAGAGGTGGTTTTTCATGTTTATTCTTGGAAATACTTTTAAGAATGTTAAAGTCGAAACTTCTTGGGAAACATACGTCATGATTGCTATTTATTTTGCCATTTTATTAGCAATTGGATTTTATGCTTACAAACGTTCGACAAGTACGCTTGATGAATATATGTTAGGCGGCAGAGATTTAGGTGCACTTGTTACTGCCCTATCAGCAGGTGCTTCAGACATGAGTGGTTGGATGATTATGGGGTTACCAGGATCTGTATATAGTATCGGTCTATCAGCAACTTGGATTGCCATTGGCCTTACAATTGGTGCTTGGCTTAATTACATACTCGTAGCATCGCGTTTAAGAATTTATACTGAACTGACTGATAACGCTATTACTTTACCTGACTTTTTTGAAAAAAGATTATCAGATAATACAAGAATCGTTAAAGTCATTTCAGGGTTAGTTATCGTTGTATTCTTTACGTTATACACACATTCTGGAATGGTAGCTGGTGGCGTACTATTTAATAGTGCATTTGGACTAGATTATCATGTTGGTTTATTTATAGCCGCTAGTATTGTTATTTTGTATACACTTTTCGGCGGTTATTTAGCTGTATCATTAACAGACTTCTTCCAAGGTGTCATTATGATCTTAGCATTGGTATTAGTGCCTATCGTTGCGTTGTTAAAGTTAAATGGTCTCGACACGTTTAGTGAAGTTGGTGATTTAAAACCTACGAATTTAGATTGGTTCAAAGGAACAACTACAGTTGGTATCATCAGTTTACTAGCTTGGGGATTAGGATACTTCGGTCAACCACATATTATAGTACGTTTTATGTCTATTAAAACACATAAACTAATGCCTAGAGCACGTAGAATTGGTATTTCATGGATGGCGATTTCTTTATTAGGTGCTTGTGTGACTGGGTTAATTGGTATAGCTTTTGTTGAACATACTAATATAGAAGTTAAAAACCCAGAAACAATCTTTATCGTAATGAGTCAAATTTTATTCCATCCACTCATTGCAGGGTTCTTCTTAGCAGCAATTTTAGCTGCGATTATGAGTACAATTTCTTCACAGCTTCTTGTAACATCTAGTGCATTAACGCAAGACTTCTACATGTTATTGCGCAGAAAAACATTACAAGATAAAAGTCATGAAAAGGAATTCGTTCTTGTAGGACGCTTATCTGTTTTACTTGTATCAATCGTTGCAATGTACATCGCGTGGAATCCAAATGATACAATTTTAAATTTAGTTGGTAATGCTTGGGCTGGATTTGGCGCAGCATTTGGACCTTTAGTATTATTATCACTATATTGGAAACGTCTAACTAAATACGGCGCGATTGCAGGAATTTTGACTGGTTCATTAGTCGTTATTTTCTGGATACTCATGAAAAATCATGGTGGTATTTTTGAATTTTATGAAATCATACCTGGATTTATTTCAAGTATTATTGTAACAGTTATTGTGAGCTTAATGACGAAACCACCTGTTGAAAATGACCTAAAAAAGTTTGATGACATGGAACAAATTTTAAAAAGCTAAAAATTTTTAAAAAAGTTTACATCGTCATTTTATGAGCAAAATAAGTCATAATCATATCCTTTGTAAACATTTACACCGCAAGGCATAGAGCAATATTATCAAACACAAAATATGAACAAATTGTGACACCATTCTATATAAATGATAAACTGAATATACGGATAATTTACTTTTTACCCTTTGATTATTATTTCATTTGTGTATAATGGTCAACGTGCAACTTTAAAATACATAAAATAAAGGAGCGGGATTATGTTTATTTTAGGACAAATTGATGCGAGTGCTGGAGTTGCTTCAGGCTGGCAAACTTATTTCATGATTATAGTCTATTTTCTTGTTCTATTAGCAATTGGTTACTATGCTTATAAACAATCAACAAGCAATTTAGATGAGTACATGTTAGGTGGCCGTAGTATAGGTCCTTATGTAACAGCATTATCCGCTGGTGCATCCGATATGAGTGGTTGGATGATTATGGGACTTCCTGGTGAAGTTTACAGTATTGGATTATCGGCAACTTGGCTTGCTATCGGTTTAACAGTAGGTGCATGGTTAAATTACATTTTAGTAGCACCGAAATTACGTGTATATACTGAACATACTGGAAACGCGATTACGATTCCAGATTTCTTCGAGAAACGTGTTGCAGATAATACACATGCTTTAAAAATTATTTCAGGTATTATCATTGTCGTATTCTTTACGCTATATACTTCAGTTGGTATGGTTTCAGGTGGTACTTTATTCGAAAGTGCATTCGGTATGGATTATCGTCTTGGTATTATTTTAACTGGTGGTATCGTTGTATTATATACATTCTTCGGAGGATATTTAGCTGTTTCACTAACAGACTTCTTCCAAGGTGTGATCATGTTAATAGCGATGGTTATGGTACCTATCGCGGCATTATTAACTTTAAACGGGTTAGATACTTTCCACACTGTAGCAGAAGTTAAACCAACTAACTTAGATTGGTTTAAAGGAACTTCAGTTGTAAGTATCATAGGATTAATTGCATGGGGACTTGGTTATTTTGGACAACCACATATTATTGTAAGATTTATGTCTATTAAATCACATAAACAATTACCAACAGCAAGAAGATTCGGTATTGGTTGGATGGCTATTTCATTATTAGGTGCATGTTTAGTTGGTTTAACTGGTATTGCATACATTCATGATACAAGCCAAACAATTGATAACCCAGAAACAATCTTCATCTTAATGAGTCAAGTGTTATTCCATCCATTAGTTGGCGGGTTCTTCTTAGCAGCAATTTTAGCGGCTATTATGAGTACAATTTCATCTCAATTACTTGTTACATCAAGTGCTTTAACACAAGACTTTTATAAAATCATAACTAAAAAACGTGGTTATGAACCAGATAGAGATAAAGAATTTGTTATGGTAGGTAGATTTGCAGTATTAGCTGTAGCAATTATGGCAATATTACTTGCTTGGACTCCAAATGACACTATACTTAATCTTGTAGGTAATGCTTGGGCAGGATTCGGTGCAGCATTTGGACCACTTGTATTAATGTCATTATACTGGAAAGGTTTAACGAAAAACGGTGCAATCGCAGGTATGGTGATGTCTTCAATCGTCGTACTATTCTGGATTATGATGAAAAGTCATGGCGGTATTTTCGAATTATACGAAATTATCCCAGGATTCTTCACAAACATCGTCGTTACAGTTATTGTAAGTTCATTTACTAAGAAGCCAGACAAAGAAGTTATTGATAACTTAGATCGTATGAAACGTATCTTAAATGAAGATTAATATGGAAGAGACTGGTACATAAAATGTGCCAGTCTTTTTTATATGGAAAAATAGCTGTAATTTTTTTGGGGTATATGGCTTGTTTGGGGAGTCTTGCAACATATGTGAGTTCTATGTTGCTTGTTTGGAGTGTCTTGCAACATAGAGGGCTCCTATTTATCTTGTTTCATTAGTCTTGATAAATACACAGCTCCTATTTATCTTGTTTCACTAGTCTTGATAAATACACAGCTCCTATTTATCTTGTTTCACCAGTCTTGATAAATACACAGCTCCTATTTATCTTGTTTCACCAGTCTTGATAAATACACAGCTCCTATTTATCTTGTTTCACCAGTCTTGATAAATACACAGCTCCTATTTATCTTGTTTCATTAGTCTTGATAAATACAAGGTGCTGAACATTGCTTGTCATACCTCACTTGCAATGTTCAGACCTATATTTCTAAAAATACGAAAAAGAGTCTAGAACATTTCTGTTCCAGACTCACTTTTTAACTATTTATAAATATGAATTTGTGGTTCGTCATCGTCTTTAGTCTTCGTAATTAATGCTTGTGGTTCTTCTCCGTCTACGATAGAGATTTCTAAATCATCTATACCTTTAAAGTATTTTTGAGATAGGTCTGCTACGTATTGAGTCACACCAATTACTTCTGCTTTTCCATAATAATCAAGTGGTACTTTTATTTCTAGTTCTGTCAGTTTATCATCATCAAATTTACCTGTTCCTACTGATTGTGTGAAGTTAGGGAAGTATTTTTGTAAGTCTTGATTAAACTGTTCAAAATTAGAATTTAAATTTTCATCTAAATCTGATGCATCACTTGATGGGATTGTGACATATTTTTGATTCATTTTTTCCCAACTTTTAACGTTACGCTTACCGCCTTCACTAGAGGCATAATAAACAAATTTACCTGGTTTGATGTCACCTTCTCCCGACTGTATGAATATGCCAAAGTTAATCGGAATATTTTTAAGGTCATCTCTTACACGAAGACGTGAAAGGATTTCTTCAGCCATCTCTTTACCTTTTTTCTCTACTTCTTTGTTATCAAGTTTCTTAGTATATGTTTCGCCGTATTCTTCTTTTTGGTAAACATATTCACTATTCATGGCTAAGCCAATCGTCATACCAGAAATCTTTTGTTTTTTAGCATCACTTTCTGTGAAGTAATCTTGTTCGATGATATGTGATAAATATGTAGGTGAATTCTCAGCTATTTTTTCAGGATCTGTTTCTCCTTTATGAGTTGGATTCAAACCTAAGTTTTCTCTTGCATTATTTTGTTCTTTTTCATCATCACTCATATCTTTAATTTCTGCTTTTGTATATTTAGGTGCTAAATATGCTCTCACAGTATCTTTATCTAAGAACTGGCCATCTCTGTATAAGTAATCATCAGGTGAAAATGTTTGTTTACTTATATCTAACAATCCACTTTCAAATGCTTCACTGTTATAACTAGAAATCATATTATCTTGCGTTAATCCTCTTGCAGCACTTACTTTAAATGGTAGTAATGTTCGATAATAATCACTGGAAATTTGCATACCTGTAGAAATTTGCTTTGTTTGCTCTTTTTCTTTATCTGATTTATCTTGATTATCTTTTTGGGTAGTATCTGATGAACATGCTGTAAGCAATATTACAGACGCTAAAATAAGAAATCCTTTTTTCATATCTTTAACCTCTATTCATTGATATTACGATATTTGTTTAACCAATCTTCTTCTGACCAAACTTCTATATTTAATTTTTCAGCTTTTTCAAGTTTGGATCCAGCATCTTCACCAGCAATAACAACATCTGTATTTTTAGTGACACTTCCTGTTACCTTTGCACCTAATGATTGGATTACTTTTGTTGCTTCAGGTCTTGTCATCTCTGTCATTTTACCAGTTAATACGAATGTTTTTCCAGTAAAATCTGGATGACCTTCAATTTCAGATTGCTTAATACCTGTATAAGTCATGTTAACATTTTTCTGTTTAAGTTTATCGATTAATACTTTTATATCATCATTTTCCATATAAGTAACAAGTGATTGAGCCATCTTATGACCAACATCTGGTATTTCAGTTAAACCTTCTATCGTTACTTCGAATAAGCGATCAATTGTTTCATATTTTTCAGCTATTACACGACTTGCTTTTGTACCTAAATGTCTTACACCTAAACCAAATAATAAATGCTCTAGTGATTTTGCTTTAGAAGCTTCGATTGCTGTTAATAAATTATTAACTTTCTTCTCACCCATTCTTTCCAATGGTAATAAATCATCTTTCGTTAAATAATATAAATCCGCAACATCTTTAATTTTATCGTTTTGATAAAGTTGTTCGATTATTTTATCTCCTAAACCGTCAATATTCATTGCTTGTCGTGATACAAAATGAATCATACCTTCTACTAATTGTGCAGAACATTTAGGGTTAATACATCTTAATGCAACTTCACCTTCTATTCTAACCAATTCATGCTCACAACTTGGACAGTGTGTTGGCATATGATAAATTTCACTATCATCGCTTCTTTCTTCAGCAATACTTTTAACGACTTCAGGTATAATGTCACCTGCTTTTTTGATGACAACTTTATCTCCTATACGGATATCTTTCTCATGGATTAAGTCTTCGTTATGTAATGATGCTCTAGAAACAGTAGTTCCTGCCACTTTAACAGGCTCTAATATCGCAGTTGGTGTCACAACACCAGTTCTACCTATACTTAATTCTATATCTGTTAATGTTGTTAAGACTTCTTCAGCTGGGAACTTGTACGCAATTGCCCATCTTGGTGATTTCTGAGTAAAACCAAGTTCTTCTTGCTGACTTAAATCATCAACTTTAATAACAATGCCATCTATATCATATGATAAATTATTGCGTTGTTCAGTCCACTTACTTATAAAAGATAATACGCCTTCTATATCATCAAAAGTTTCTCTTTCTTTGTTTGTCTTAAATCCTAGTTCATCTAAATTGTTTAATGCCTCTGATTGACTATCCGCTTCTATTTCAGTTAAGTCATTAACACTATATAAGAAAATATCGAGCTTCCTTTTAGCAGTTAATTTTGAATCAAGCTGTCTCAATGAACCTGCAGCGGCATTTCTAGGATTTGCAAATAGTTGTTCCCCGTTTTGTTCTTTTTGTTCATTTAAAGAAACAAAAGATTTTCTAGGCATGTATGCTTCACCACGAACTTCAATAGAAAGAGGTTCTTTAATTGTTAAAGGAATGGCATGTATCGTTTTTAAATTTTCAGTGATATTCTCACCTGTTGTACCGTCTCCACGCGTTAATCCTTGAACAAATCGTCCGTTTACATACTTTAACGATACAGCTAAACCATCAATTTTTAATTCACATGTGTATCGAACACTGTCTACTTTTTCTCTAACTCTTTGATCAAATTTTCTTAAATCTTCTTCGTTAAAAGCATTACCTAATGACAACATAGGTGTGTCATGATTAATTTTTTCAAATTGAGATAACGGTGGTCCACCAACTCTAACAGTTGGTGAATCGTCCGTTTTTAGTTCAGGGTGCTTTTCTTCTATAGAGATTAACTCATGCAATAATTGATCATATTCACTGTCAGGAACAGTTGGATTATCTAACACATGATATTCATGGTTATAACGATGTAACAATTGATGAAGTTCTTTAACTCTTGATTTTAAATCTTCCATAGTTTACTCCCCTTTCTTCTCAATTGGTGCAAATTGTGCTAATAGACGTTTTGGTCCTTCTTTTTTGAAAATGATATCTAATTCAACAGAACCATTTTTATCATTTACAGCACTTACCATACCTTCACCCCATGATTTATGGGTTACTTTATCCCCAACATTCCATGATGTTTCTGGTTTCTGCTTCGTATTCATACGACCTGCAAAACTACGTTTAGGTGTGGAAGTTTGTTTTTGCTTAAATGATGTTTTTGGTTTCACGCCATCTAGTAAATCTTCTGGAATTTCTTTTAAAAATCTTGATTTTAAGTTCGCTTGAGATCTACCAAACAATGTACGAGTTGTCGCGTGAGATAAATGTAACTCTTCTTCGGCTCTCGTAATAGCCACATACGCAATTCGGCGTTCTTCTTCCATTTCATGTTCTTCACCTGATTGAAGACTTCTAAAGTGTGGGAAAATACTTTCCTCCATACCAATGATAAATACAACTTTGAACTCTAGACCTTTCGCTGAGTGCATTGTCATCAATGTTACACCCGCTTCTAAATCTGCATCATCAACATCTGCAACGAGTGATAAATCTGTTAAGAAGTTCATCAATGATTGTTCTTCAACTGGTGTGTTTTTTTCATAGTCTCTTGGTACAGATAAGAACTCATCAATATTCTCAAGTCTACTTTGCGATTCAATCGTTTGTTCGTTCTCTAACATACGTCTATAACCAGATTTTTCTAATATTTGTTCTACAATTTCAGTTACAGATAAGAATTCTTGTTGCTGCATAAAGTTGTTCATCATCTCATAAAATGCTGCGCCTTCTTCAGTAACTTTTTTAGATAAACCGATAAAATCAACTTCTCCTAAAGCATCAAAGTAACTCAATTGATTCATCGCTGCATATTGAGCAATTTTTTGAACAGATGTCGGCCCAATACCTCTTTTAGGTACGTTAATGATTCTTTCAAAACTGATATCATCATTGCTATTTGAAATTAATCTTAAATAACTCAAAATATCTTTAATTTCTTTTCTATCATAGAACTTTGTTCCACCAACCATTGTATAAGGAATATTAGATTTCAAAAACGTTTCTTCAAGTACACGTGATTGAGCATTTGTTCGATATAACACAGCTATGTCTTGGTTTTTATAGCCATCTTGTTTTTTCTTTAATATTTGACGAATGACATATTCTGCTTCATCTCTTTCAGTTGTTGCTTCATAATATTTTATCTTTTCACCTGAGTTATTATCCGTCCATAATGCTTTAGGTTTACGTTCAGCATTATTACGAATTACTTCATTTGCTGCAGTTAAAATAGTCTTTGTTGATCTATAGTTGCGCTCCAAGAAGATTGTTTGTGCATTTGGATAGTCTTCTTCAAATGATAAAATATTTTTAATATCTGCACCTCTCCAACCATAAATAGATTGGTCAGAGTCACCTACGACACATATATTTTCAAATTTACTTGCTAATAAATTAACGAGCGTATATTGTGCTTTGTTAGTATCTTGATATTCGTCGACATGAATATATTGGAATTTATTTTGATAGTATTCCAATACTTCAGGCACTCTATTAAATAATTGAATCGTCATCATGATTAAATCATCAAAGTCTAATGCATGATTTCTAAGTAATTTATCTTGGTATCCTTTGTATACACTAGCGACCATATTGGCATAAAAATCACTTGCTTCTTTTTCAGCATCTTCAGCTGTTTTTAATTCATTTTTTAAATTAGAAATTGCACCAATAAATGTTCTTGGGTCATATTTTTTACTATCTATATTTTGTTTCTTTAATATTTCTTTAATAACTGATTTTTGGTCAGTCGGATCTATAATTGTAAAGTTTCTTTCAATTCCAATACGGTCAATGTCTCTTCTTAAGATTCTTACACACATTGAATGGAATGTAGATATCCAAATACTTTCAGCTTCAGGACCAACTAAATGGCTAATTCTTTCTTTCATCTCTTTAGCTGCTTTATTAGTAAATGTAATCGCCAAAACATTATAAGGAGAAACATCTTTCTCATCTAATAAATACGCAATTCTGTGCGTTAATACTCTCGTTTTACCACTACCTGCACCTGCCATAATAAGTAATGGCCCTTGAGTTGTTTTGACTGCTTGTTTCTGTTCGTCATTCATTCTATCTAACAATGCGTTCATAAAAACCTTCCTTTATTGTTTTACTTTTACAGTTTGTAAAGCTTTTTTCAAATCTTCATAAATGGCATTACCGACTACAATTATGTCAGCATATTCTGCCATTTCTTTTGCTTTTTCTAAATTATCTATACCGCCACCATAAATAAGTTGGGCGTTTTCTAAATGTTCTTTAACAGCTTTAACCTCTTCCACTTTTCCATATTTACCACTGTATTCTAAATAAAATATAGGTAAATGATATAGTTTATCTACCATTCTTGCATAACTGATTAAATCTTCTTCATCTAAATCTGTATTCGCACCTGTCAATTGCGCTACTTTACTGTCTTCATTCATAACAACATAGCCTTCTAAGAAAATTTCATCAAAATCCATCATATAGCCATATTCCTTAATAGCTTTTTGAAGCAGACCATTATGGTAGTCAACATTATTACTATTTAAAACACTCGGTACAAAATAAAAATCAAAACCAGGCACAACACTTTCAATATTAGAAATTTCAAGTGCACATGGTAGTGGATAACGTCTAATTCTGCTCATTAAATTTAATACATTATCTTCCGTAACATTATCAGTACCACCAATTATAATAGCATCCGTACCAGATTCACATATTTTCATTAAGTCCTCATCTGATATAGATTTCGCTGGATCTAATTTAAATACGTGACTCCACAAATTTATATCGTACATACTTAAACTCCTTTAATTATCATAAGATTAATTATAGCATTTTTAAGTTTAAATTCCGAAATGAAATAGGACAATTATCATAAAAAAAGAAGCGAAAAATTTCGCTTCTTACATTGTTTAAGATACGGTTAAGGTTAAGGTGAAGTTGTGAGGTGTGAGTTGGGCTATCTCTTGGCTTTACTCAGGACTTAAGCCACGATTTGGATGATCTCTTGGCTTTATTCATACATTAAGCCATGACTTCTGCTATCTCATGGCTTTATTCACCCATTAAGCCACAACTTCCACACTTTCATGACTATATAATCTCAACCACAACTTCTATTTACCGTAATCAAAGTATTCTTCTAATGTTGTGTCTTGTTTATAAATTTTTTCTGCTAATTCTTTACCGACATATCTTAAATGCCATGGTTCATATTGGTATCCTGTTATTTTTTCTTTGCCTAATGGATATCTAATGATAAATCCATATTGATGTGCATGTGTCTTAATCCATTTTCCTTCATTTGTATTTCCGAATGACTTTCTAAAATCATCAGTTGCTGAATTTGAACCCACATCAAATGCTAATCCTGTCTGATGTTCTGATTGTCCTGGTTTAGCACTATATTGGTTGGCCGCTTCTTCACCATCTCTTGCTACATAATCATTATATAGTTGTTTTTGATTTTCATAAGAACGATACCCGCTTCTAAATACTAAGTCTAATCCTTCATTCGTTCCATCTTGTATCAATTTATTTAATTGATTTCTAGCAGTACTATTTTCACCAGGGGCATAATCATGTGGTAAGCCTACTTTTTTGTTTACAAAAACATGGCCATCAACATAAGTGATGCCATCTTTCTTTGTAACTTCATGTTTCTTTTGTTCTTGCCTTTTAGATTTTTGTGCTGTCTCTTTTTTATCTTTTTGAGTATGTTCTTCTTTAGTAGATTTCTTATCTGTATTCTGATCATCACTACATGCGCTTAATACTAAAGTAGATATGCCAATTATTAAAAATAATTTCTTCATGCGTAAAGCTCCTTATTTCTTAAAATTTACTATTTATATACTATTTTAACTAATTAAGGCTGAGACATCCATTAATGTCTCAGCCTTACATACATATTTATGATTATTTTTCGAAGTCAATATTCATTCTTTCAAGAATCATTGTATATGCATCATTACCCCATTGCAATGAGCGTTTAACTCTTGAAATTGTTGCAGTTGAAGCACCTGATTCTTTTTCTATATGAGCATAAGTGTATCCTTGTTTAATCATTTTTGCCACTTGTAGCCTTTGTGACAATGACTGTAATTCATTAACTGTACATAAATCATCAAAAAATTGATAACATTCTTCTCTTGTCTCTAATGTCAGAACTGCATCAAATAGTTCATCTAATGCTTTTCCTCTTAATTTTTCAATTTGCAAAAAATCAACCCCTGTTTAATATAAGTTCATTAATTGCATTTTAACGCACTAACCTATTAAAGTACAGTAAAACGTGTCTTATTCTATACCAGCTCTTCTGAATATGGTATCGACTTGATTTAAATGGTGTTTCTCATCGAAGCATTCATCTAATTCATCAGCACTTAACAAGTTTGTAATTTTTTCATCTTGTTCTACTAATGTTCTAAATGGTGTTTGAGTTTCCCATGATTCCATTGCTTTTGGTTGAACGATATCATATGCTTCTTCTCTGACCATACCTTTATTAATTAACGTTAACATAACACGTTGTGAATAAATTAAACCAAATGTTTTATCGATATTACGTTTCATATTTTCTGGATATACTGTTAAACGATCAATGATATTAGTAAATCTGTTTAATGCATAATCCAATGCGATTGTTACGTCTGGTAGCATAATTCTTTCAGCAGATGAATGTGAAATATCTCTTTCATGCCATAAAGGTACATTTTCATATGCAGTCGTAATATATCCTCTAATAACACGTGCTAAACCTGTAACATTTTCTGAACCAATTGGATTACGTTTATGTGGCATAGCTGAAGAGCCTTTTTGACCTTTAGCAAAAGCTTCTTCAACTTCACGCGTTTCAGTTTTTTGTAAACCACGAACTTCTACTGCAAATTTTTCAATAGATGTTGCGATTAAACCTAATGTCGCAATGTAATACGCGTGACGATCACGTTGAAGTGTTTGAGTTGAAACTGGTGCACAACCTAATCCTAATTCTGTACATACATGCTCTTCTATTTCTGGTGGAATATTTGCAAATGTACCAACTGCACCGCTCATTTTTCCAACTTCGATTTCTTCACGAACACGTTTGAATCTTTCTAAATTACGTTTCATTTCTGTATACCAAAGTGCCATTTTAATACCAAATGTTGTTGGTTCTGCATGGACACCATGAGTTCTACCCATCATTAAAGTCGTTTTATGTTCAATTGCTTTATTTTTTAATACTTCTAAAAATCTTTCTAAGTCTTTTTCAATGATTTCATTTGCTTGTTTAATGACATAACTTAAAGCTGTGTCAACAACATCTGTTGAAGTTAAACCGTAATGTACCCATTTACGTTCTTCACCTAGAGTTTCAGAAACTTGTCTTGTGAATGCCACAACATCGTGACGTGTTTCTTGTTCAATTTCTTTAGCTCTATCAACGTCGACCTTAGCATTTTGTCTTATAAGCTTTACATCTTCTTCAGGAATGTGTCCTAATTTACTCCATGCTTCACAAGCTAGTATTTCAACTTCTAACCAAGCTTCAAAACGATTTTGTTCTGTCCAAATATTAGCCATTTCTTCTCTTGAATAACGTTCAATCATTGATAAATTCTCCTAACATATTTTAGTCATTTATAGTATAACAGACTTCTACGAACACGTACATTATTTATAAAAAATACAAAATTGTTCGTGATTTATAATTTTATTCCTAATATCTTTCATTATATATTGTAACAGTAGGAGAATAAACTAAAAGTAGAAAAAATCTGGGCCACATTCTCATGTCCCAGATTTATTGTCATTCTTTGATTTTCTTACCTACGAATTGTATTTCTTGTTTGAGAACCTCAATGTCACCATTTTCTTTCTCAATAAATACAGGTTTTTCAAATCTTTTTACAGGTGTATAACCTTGAACTTTCATTCTTTTTAGACACATTTCAATCGTTTCATTGTCTTCTACTCTAAACTTCATCAGTATCATACGCCTTTAATTTTTTGCTTCGTACACCTTTAACCCAGAATCCACCATGTATATTCTTAGGTTCATAAGCGATTACAAAGGCTTTAGAATCCAATTGTTTAATTGTTTCCATTAATTTTAATTCAAATCTACGTGTTGTTAAAATTTGCATCACTAAGCGATCACCATCTCGTCCTTTAGCAACGTAATGTGTTACACCATAACCTAAATCTCTTAACGTTCTTGGTAAATCTGTTTCATATTCAGCTGTTGTAACATTTACAACGATATATCCTAATGCAATTTTCTCTTCAATTTTCATACCGACAATTATGCCTGCAGCAAACCCAAGCGCATAAGCTAATATATTCTGAATTTGGTCAAGACTATTGATAACTAAACCTAACCCGATAACATAAACAACTACTTCAAGTACACTAACAGCAGCGGCAACATATCGATATCCTTTCAATGTTAAAATTGTTCTCATTGTTAAACAAGATACATATACTATATTAATGACAAATATAGATAGCACCATTAACCATGGATTATCTAATATAGCTGACATTTAAACCCTCCATAAATCAAAATACTGGAATCATTTTATCAAGCAAACTTATGAAAGTCACGTATTATTTTGGCCATGTATAACGGTTATAAGGCATTTCTCTTTTATGTGCATTTCTTACATAGTGATTTTGAATAATTTCTTGATCTTTTTCACTGATTTTTTTACCTTCTAAAAAGTCATCAATGGCATCATATGTTACACCTAACGCTTCTTCATCTGGTAAAGCAGGTTTATCTTCTTCTAAATCAGCAGTTGGTACTTTATTGATTAAATGATCTGGACCACCTAAATATTTTAAAATCGCTTTGCCTTGGCGTTTATTAAGTCCGAATAACGGTGCAATATCACAAGCGCCATCTCCAAATTTCGTATAGAAACCTGTGATATTTTCAGCAGAATGATCCGTACCAAGTACGAGTCCATTATTAGCTGAAGCAATTGAATATTGAACTTTCATACGTTCTCTCGCCTTTTCATTCCCTTTTTGAAAATCAGTTAATTCTACACCTGCTTCTTTTAAAGATTGAATACTCGCTTCAACCGCAGGCTTAATATTTACTGTTACACGATTACTTGGATTAATAAAATCTAATGCATCTTGTGTATCTTGTTCATCAAATTGTTCGCCATAAGGTAACCTTACTGCGATAAATGCATATTGATGATTTTCTTCAGCATTTAGTTCATCTACTGTTAATTGTGCGATTTTACCCAATAATGTCGAATCTTGCCCACCAGAAATACCTAAAACTAAAGATTTAACAAAACTATGTGCTTTAACGTAAGATTTTAAGAACTGTTTGATTTCTTCAAATTCTTTTTTTGGATCGATTGATTTTTTAACATTCATTTCTTTGACAATGATTGATTGTAAATCTCTCATGACTCTTCCACATCCTTTATCGCTTCTGCTACTCTTTCAGCTACATCGAATATCTTTTTATTCTTATTATCCCAACATGCTTTACTCAAATCTACTGGATATTCTTCAGGATTTAAATAACGTTTATTTTCTTCCCATAATATATCTAAATTGTTAAAAGCAAATTCTCTAATTTCTTTAATTTCTGGAAGTGTGTATACGCGTTTACCATCTTTAAAAATGTCATGATGTAAATCGACTGCTTTAAAATGTTTGATATATTTCATTTTATAAGTATGAACAGGATGGAACATTTTTAGACGTTCTTCTTTATTAGGCTCTTCATCTTCTAATGTAATATAATCGCCTTCAGATTTATTCGTTTTAGTATTGATAATTCTATAAACATTTTTCTTACCAGGTGTTGTTACTTTTTCAGCATTGTTAGAAATTTTGATGCGATCTGATAATTCGCCATTTTCTTCTTCAATTGCTACAAGTTTATAGACAGCACCTAATGCTGGTTGATCATATGCTGTAATAAGTTTCGTACCGACACCCCATGCCGTTACTTTTGCACCTTGTGCTTTTAGACTTGTAATTGTTTGTTCATCTAAATCATTTGAAGCAAAGATTTTTGCATCTGTAAAGCCTGCTTCATCTAACATTCTTCTTGCTTCTTTAGATAAATAAGCGATGTCACCTGAGTCTAGTCGTATACCGATAAAATTAATTTTATCTCCTAATTCTTTCGCTACTTTAATTGCATTCGGCACACCAGATTTTAAAGTATGGAAAGTATCTACAAGAAACACGCAATTTTTATGTCTTTCAGCATATTTTTTAAACGCTGTATATTCATCATCGTATGTTTGAACCATTGAATGTGCATGTGTTCCTGAAATCGGAATACCAAATAATTTACCTGCTCTAACATTACTTGTAGAATCAAATCCACCGATCATCGCTGCTCTAGCTCCCCAAATCGCAGCATCCATTTCTTGCGCTCTTCTAGTACCAAATTCCATTACAATTTCATCACGAACAACTTGTTTAATTCTACTTGCTTTAGTTGCAATTAACGTTTGGAAATTCACGATATTTAAAAGTGCTGTTTCAATGAGTTGCGCTTGAATAAGTGGCGCTTCTACTCTAATGAGTGGTTCATTATTGAAACAAAGTTCCCCTTCTTTCATTGCTCTTATGTTCCCTGTAAATCGTAATGACTTTAAATAATCTAAATAATCATCTTGATATCCAACTTCTCTTAAATACTCAATATCTGTCTCTGTAAATTTGAAATGCTCTATAAATTGCACAATTCTTTCTAATCCACTAAAAATAGCATAGCCGCTATTAAATGGCATACTTCTAAAATATAAATCAAAAATAGCAGTACGCTCATGAATACCATCATTCCAATAAGTTTCACCCATATTGATTTGATATAAATCCGTGTGTAACATCAAACTATCGTCTTCATATTTATACATTATTCAATACTCCTCAGGTTATCTAATTTTATATTATTTTATCATACTTTTTAAATTAAAAATTAAAAAGTAACTTAAATATATCAAGTCATTTATCTCTGTGATAAAATACTAAAGATGTAAAATTTAGAAGGAGGCATACAAATGAATAACTCTTCATTCAAAAAATTATTTATTATACTTTCAATTATTGTAGCTGTCTCTGGTTTTTCACAAGGAATGCTCTTACCACTTATATCGGTCATTTTTGAACGAAATGGTATTTCAAGTTCAATGAATGGTTTACATGCAACTTCATTATATATAGGTGTATTCTTATCTTCTTTTTTTATTGAAGGGCTTGTTAGAAAGTCTGGGTTTAAATATATGATATTAATTGGTGGAGCCATAGTAGCCTTATCTTTATTGTTATTTCCAACTTTAAAGACATTATCTATTTGGTTTATTTTAAGACTATTAATTGGTATTGGTGATAATATGTTACACTTTAGCACGCAAACTTGGTTAACACATATTACACCTAAAGAAAAATTAGGAAGAACGATTTCTGTATATGGTTTCAGTTTCTCAGCAGGTTTCATGTTAGGACCTCTTTTAGCTAAACTTGTTGACGTTTCGGAAGCTTTACCTTTCATCCTTTCAGCAATACTTTCATTAATAACTATTTCATTAGTCCTTTTAATACACAATGAATTCCCTTCATCTAATGTTAGACCAGTCAGTATACTAAACACTTTAAAAAACTTTGGAGATGTAATACGAACATCATGGATTGCATTTATGTTTCCATTATTATATGGATTGTTTGAAGCTGGATTACATAGTAACTTCCCTGTTTATGGTTTAAGAAATGGCCTTGATGTCACTAGTATTACGTTAATCTTACCTGCATTTAGTCTTGGTGCTATTCTTTTCCAAGTACCATTAGGCATGTTTAGTGACATTCATGGTAGAAAGAAAGTATTAACTGGATTAACATTAATCGGCAGTATCGTGTTTATGTTAGGAGACTTTTTACCAACAAGTACATTTATTATGATGGGATTATTCTTAATCGCAGGATTATTCACAGGATCTTTTTATGGATTAGGTGTAAGCTTTATGACAGATTTAACACCAAAGCATAATCTACCAGCCGGTAATTTAATGATAGCTATGTCATTTAGTGTCGGTAGCATAATTGGTCCAATGCTTGGAGGAACGATTATACAATTATCAAACGGAACAATATTCTTTACGATAATTGCTGCGTTTGTATTTATCGTGTTTATTCTATTACTCATTCATAGAACACCTACAAAAGTTGAAGCATAATTTAAGATATTATTAAAATTTAAAATCACATCGTTTAAATATAATGAGAACCCAAAGACATTGATTAATTCAAATGTCTTTGGGTTTATTTTTTTTGATATTTTAAATATTCAGAACTTTCAATTGATATGTTTCGTTATGCATGTTATAGTATCATTTATAATTAAATAAATACTTTAACTTGGTAGAGAGTAAAAGCGAGGTTTATAATATGGATTATGTAAATTACAGAGATGACGTTATTCAAAAGAAAGAAAAAGAACTTAAATTTCTAAAATATTTTAGTACTCGAGATTACGAAGTGATTGATATGAGTTTCATAGAGAAACTTCATTGGAAACAATTGACGCAAGATGACTTGAATAGTTTAGATACAAGAAGTATTTGGAAAAATGGCGATGCATTTTATAGTTTAAGAAATGATTGGACGGATCAAATCCAACATTATAGTCGTGAATATCATCTTGATGCACGTTCTGTAACATATGCTGGCCCTATAGCAATTAATGAACACATATATACAAATTTAGGTGTTGAAATTTTTAATCCTAAAAGGAATGACATGTTGCAATGTTATGAATATATACATGACTTTATCCAAAATGAACTTGATTTAAATGTTGATTTTGCTGTTATTGGACATTATCAATTATTTGATCTTTTACTTTCTAAAGAAGAACAGAACGAAGAATTGTTTACGGCTATTAGTGAAAGAAATATTTCAAAAATTTCTAAACTACTATCACAAAATCATTCACTCGTACAATTACTTAAAACACCTACTCATCAACAATTAGACTTTTTAACAACTTTTGCTGATACTGACCATCCAACTTATAAATCTTTACAATATTGGAAAGCGACATTAGAAGCATCAGGTATTAACCATATACATTTAGATATAACAACAATGCCCCCAAAATCATATTATGTTGGGAGCTTCATTCAGCTTTATGAAAATAACAATCGAAATCCAATCGCTTCAGGCGGACATTATAACGGTACGTTAGAAGGTTTTGGATTTGGTATTCAACTATCATAGGAGGTCATTATGTTAACAGTTGCATTAAGTAAAGGACGTTTATTAAAAGATTTCATAAAATTCATTGATGAAAATGGCAACCCAAAATGGGCAGACGCATTAAATAATAGAGAACGTAAACTTCAAATAGAAGTTGCGAACGTTAGATTTATTCTTGTTAAAGGAAATGATGTATCAACTTATGTTGAAGAAGGCATCGCTGATATTGGTATTACAGGCAGTGATATTCTTGATGAAAAAGATAAACTCAATGTAAACAACTTAGTTGATTTGCCTTTTGGTTATTGTCACTTTGCTGTTGCGAGTAAACCTGAAGTAACAGAATACAAAAAAATTGCGACGACTTATGTTAAAACGACGAAAGCGTACTTTAAAAATAAAGGACAAGATGTCTCAATTATTCCATTATCAGGATCTGTAGAATTAGCAGCAGTAGTGAATATGGTTGATGCAATCGTAGATATCGTACAAACAGGTACAACATTAAAATCTAATGGACTCGTTGAAAAAGAATCCATCGGTGACATTAATGCTAAACTGATTACAAATAAACATGCATTTTTTAGTAAATCAAATATGATTGAATCATTTATAGAAGAAATTGGGGTGTCGATGAATGCTATCTAAAACGGAATTCATAAATAAATTTGAACAAGATAGATTAACAGACGAAAGTAATACTGAAGATGTTAAAAAAATTATCCAAGATATAAAAGAACATCAAGACCAAGCTTTATTTCGCTATAATAAGAAATTTGACAATGTTGAATTGGAGCAACTTGAAGTCCCACAATATGATATAAAAAACAGCATTAACCTTATATCAGACACTTTAAGATCAGCACTTGAAACAAGCTTTGAACAAATTAAAAATTTTCAACAAAAAATTAAACATGAAAATGTAACAACAGGTCAAACTTACCAACTTTATCACCCTATTGAAAAAGTCGGCATTTATGTACCAGGTGGAAAAGCAAGTTATCCATCAACAGTTCTGATGACAGCTACCCTTGCTAAAGTAGCAAATGTTCAAGAAATTATTGTTGTTACCCCACCACAAAAAGATGGTATCGACCCAGCTATACTTGCTGCATGCCATATTACGGGTGTAGATCGTGTATTCCAAGTTGGTGGTGCTCAAAGTATTGCTGCTTTAGCTTTCGGTACTGAAACGATTCCGAAAGTAGATAAAATTGTTGGACCTGGTAATCAATTTGTTTCATTAAGTAAACAGTTATTATACGGTGTCGTTGGTATCGATCAAATAGCTGGTCCAAGTGAAATTGCACTTATTGCTGATGAAAATTCAAATGTAGATTACATCATTCAAGATATATTAGCCCAAGCAGAGCATGATGAACAAGCTAGAACATTTCTAGTATCAACAGATTCTTCTTTCTTAACAAAAGTTCAACAGAAACTACAACAAGCTATAGATCAAGCTCCAAGAAAACAAATTATCGAACAAAGTATCAAAAATTATCATTATCCAATTTTAACGCGTGATATTCATGAAACAATAGAAGTCATTAATTATATTGCGCCAGAACATTTATCTATTCAAACGACTGATCCAAGTAAATATATTGGTAAAATTAAATACGTCGGAGCAATGTTCTTAGGTCAATACTCACCTGAAGCAATTGGTGACTATGCTGCTGGACCAAGTCATGTATTACCGACTGATAAAACAGCAAGATTCTCGAATGGTTTAACAGTCAATGATTTCTTAACGAGTCATTCTATCATTCATTTAGATGAACACACTTATCAAAGTATTGCACCGAGTGCTATAGCTTTAGCTGAACAAGAAGGTTTATATCAACATAAGCAATCTTTAGAAGTGAGATTAACAAACAACGAGGAGTCGTGAAACATGATTAGAATAAACAAGAATGAAAGCCCTATTCCTGCATTAGATGATGCAACTTTAAAAAATATTATCGCCAAATCAAATTTTAATTTTTATCCTGATGAGGAATATGATGCCTTTATCAAGTCTTATGCAGACTACTATCAATTATTACCTAACCAAGTTTCTGCAGCGAATGGTTCAGATGAGTGGATTCAAAAATGCATGATTGCATTACCAGATGGACCAGTCCTAACGCTGAATCCAGATTTCTTCATGTATACAGCATATGCGCATCAAATTAATCGCCCTATCCATTATGTAGATGCAGAATATGACTATACATTCTCGTTAGATAAAATTAAGCAATCAATCCAAAAATTAAAGCCAGCATTTTTCATTATGAGTGTGCCTCATAATCCATCAGGCATTCAATATCCTAAAGCATTTTTAGAGGAAATCGCGAATGAAATGCAAGCAATTGGTGGTTATTTTATTATTGATGAGGCTTATTTAGATTTCGGAGATGCATACGATATTGAATTACAAGACCATATCATTCAAATGCGTACGTTAAGTAAGGCATTTGCAATAGCTGGTTTAAGAGTCGGCATCGTCATTTCTACCGAGAAGACCATTCAAACTTTAAATCGTATCGCACATCCATATCCATTAAACACATTAACTTTAAATATTGCGACTGAAATTTTTAGTAACAAAGAAATTGTACATTCATTATTAACGCAACAAAGACAATTGAGTAGTCAGTTAAGAAATATTTTCGAACAACATGTGAGCGATATTATCCATGTGATACCTTCAAAAACAAATTTCGTATTAACTTATGGAGATTTAGCAGATTCATTAGGTCAGTATATTTATGACCATGGCTATTTACCAAGATTTTATGATGAACCAAACATGCAACAAACAGTTAGATACTCAATAGCTACAAAATCAGAATTAAATGAACTTGAAAAAATCGTTAAAGAATGGAGACAAGAATATGACTTATCAAAAAGAAAGATCAACTAAAGAAACAGATATCAAAATTCAACTAGGATTAGATGGAGAGGATTCACACATTAATACTGGTGTTGGTTTCTTAGACCATATGTTGACGTTATTTAGTTTTCATAGTGGTATTGCATTAAATATAGAAGTTGTTGGAGATACACATGTAGATGATCATCATACAGTTGAAGATATAGGTATTGTAATAGGTCAATTACTTCTTGAAGTCGTTAAAGATAAAAAATCATTTACAAGATATGGTTCATTCTATATACCAATGGATGAAACTTTAGCACGTGTTGTAACGGATATTAGTGGCAGACCATATTTATCATTTAATGCGACATTTTCTCGTGAAAAAGTTGGAACATTTGATACAGAACTTGTAGAGGAATTCTTTAGAGCACTTGTGATTAATGCAAGATTAACAACACATATTGATTTAATTAGAGGTGGCAATACGCACCATGAAATCGAAGCGATTTTCAAAGCATTTGCTAGAAGTCTAAAAATCGCATTAACACAAGATGATTATGCTGGTATCCCTTCTTCTAAGGGTGTGATTGAATAATGATTGCAATCATTGATTACGGACTTGGCAATATTAAAAATATTGAACGTGCCCTCTTACATTTAGGATATGATGCCAAATTAACTTCAGATGAAGAAACTATAAAAAAGAGTACACATGTTATTCTTCCAGGTGTCGGGCACTTCAAAGATGCTATGACACAATTAACATCAAGTGGTCTAGACAAAGTGATTAAAGATATTAAAGATACGCATAAAATCATTGGCATTTGTTTAGGTATGCAAGTGCTATTTGAATACAGCGCAGAAGGTTCAACAAAAGGATTAAATTTATTGCAAGGGAACGTTATACCTATAGAGAGTCCCTACCCTGTTCCACATTTAGGATGGAACAATTTACAAAGTGAACATCCTCTACTTGATGGTGATGTTTACTTTATACATTCTTATCATGTCTCTACTGATTTACCTATAGTTGCTACAGCAGATTATGGACAACCAATCACTGCAATCGTGCAACAAAAAAATATTATCGGTATACAATTCCACCCAGAAAAAAGCGGTGATTACGGACTCAAAATACTAGACCAAGCATTGAAAGAAGGTTTTTTAAATGATTGAAATTTGGCCAGCAATAGATTTAATAGACTCCACAAGCGTGAGATTAACTGAAGGTAAATATGATTCTAAAGAATCTATGCCTAGAACTGCAGAAGAAGCAATAGCTTTCTATTCAAAATTTAAACAAGTTTCTAGAATTCATGTTATCGATTTAATCGGCGCTAAAAATCAACAACCAACAGAAGCAGATTACATAGAACAACTCGTCAGCTTAACCCATTTACCAATTGAAGTTGGTGGTGGTATTCGAAGTGTTGAAACGATTGAATCATATTTAAATAAAGGTGTTGAGTACATTATCGTCGGCACTAAAGGTATACAAGACTTAGACTGGTTAAAAGAAGTAACGCATACATTTCCAAATAAAATATATTTATCTGTCGATGCGTATGTTGAAAAAATCAAATTAAACGGTTGGCTTGATGATGCCGGAATAAACCTATTTGATTTCATTGAAAAAATTAACACATTCCCTCTCGGCGGAATTATCTATACAGATATTTCAAAAGACGGTAAATTATCTGGGCCAAACTTTGAATTAACAGGCAAATTAGTCCAATCAACATCTATTCCTGTTATTGCTTCAGGTGGTATAAGAAATAAAGATGACATTGAGCAACTGGATGCATTAAATGTGCACGCTGCTATTGTTGGAAAAGCAGCAAATACGGATGCATTTTGGGAGGGTATTGAATGATCAAAAAAAGAATCATCCCATGCTTAGATGTTAAAGATGGACGTGTCGTTAAAGGCATAAAGTTTAAAGGTTTGAGAGATATTGGACATCCAGTTGAATTAGCTGAATATTATAATCAAGAAGCGGCAGATGAGCTTGTGTTCTTAGATATTTCTAAGACAGAAAATGGACATCAAATGATGTTAGATATCATATCAGAAACAGCTTCAAAATTATTCATTCCACTTACAATTGGTGGTGGTATTAGTACACTTGAAGATATTTCGGTATTACTTAATCATGGTGCTGATAAAATTTCTTTAAACTCAAGTGCTTTGCGTAACCCAGCATTTATTCGTGAAGCGAGTGATAAGTTCGGAAAACAATGTATCTGTATCGCAGTTGATGCTAAATGGGAAGAAGAACATCAAGATTGGTACTGTTATACACATGGTGGTAAACAGCGTACAGATAAACGTGTGTTAGATTGGGTTCAAGAAGTTGAAAATCTCGGCGCTGGTGAATTATTAATTACAAGTATGGATTATGATGGCGTTAAACAAGGATTTGATCATCGTTTATTAACTGAAATTAATCAACTGGTGACTTTACCTGTAATAGCATCAGGTGGTGGCGGTAATAGCCAGCATTTTGTTGATTTATTTAAACAAACGGATGTATCTGCAGGTCTCGCTGCAAGTATTTTTCACGATAAAGAAACAACAATACAAGCAGTCAAAACACATTTATCTAATGAAGGAGTGAATGTACGATGAGTGAATTTGCACCTGATTTTTCTAAAGGTCTTGTACCAGCAATTTTACAACATTACCAAACTGGACAAGTATTAATGTTAGGTTATATGAATGAAGAAGCTTATAACTTAACCATTCAAGAGAAAGTCTGTTGGTTTTATTCAAGAAGTAAAGATCGTCTATGGAAAAAAGGCGAATCATCCAATCATATCCAGCATGTTATCGATATACAATTAGATTGTGACCAAGATACAATTTTACTACAAGTCAAACCTGATGGCCCTACTTGCCATACTGGATCTGTTAGTTGCTTTAATACTGAAGAACCTTACACGCTCGAATCATTAGAAACGACTATTCAAGAAAGTGTTGATTCTAATAATCCAAAATCATATACAAATTATTTACTTAATAAAGGCATAGATAAAATTTCTAAAAAATATGGAGAAGAATCATTTGAAGTTGTTATTGCAGCTATGAAAGATGATAAATTAGAACTCACAAATGAAGTGGCTGATGTACTTTATCATTTGTTTGTATTACTTCATGATAGAGGTGTTAAATTTGAAGATGTCATATCAGTATTGAAAGAACGTCATAAAAAGTCAGGTAATTTTAAAGGTGAACGACAAGATATAAATAATTGGTAAATTGTCATAATTCATATATTGTCAAAAAATAGCAGTCGCTTATACTAGTACATAGAGGTGTATTTATGTTACGAGATAAAGCGACTGCTTTTATTAATGATATGTATAAAGAATTAGAAATATCAGAATTACAAATGAATAAAAGAATACAAGAAATAGAACATGAAATTTCTCAAACTGGTACTTATACCCACACAACTGAAGAATTAGAATATGGTGCGAAAGTAGCTTGGAGAAATTCAAATAGATGTATTGGTAGACTTTTTTGGGATAAATTGACGGTAAGAGATTTAAGACATATTCAAGATGAACAAGCATTTATTACTTCAATTGAAAGTCACATTAAAGGCGCTACAAATGATGGAAAAATCAAACCCATGATCAGCATATATAACAACCAAATAGAAATTATGAATGAACAGTTGATTAGATATGCAGGATACGAAGATAAAGGCGACCCTAAATCTATTGAAATGACGAAATTAGCACACCATTTAAATTGGCAAAGTCAACATACTGATTTTGATGTACTTCCATTAATGTATCGAATTAATCAACAAAGCCTAAAAATTCATCAATACCCACAAGAACTCATTAAAGAAATTAACATTAACCATAAACAGTATCCTAAGTTAGCATCACTACAACTAAAATGGTATGCAGTACCTATCATTTCAAATATGGATTTAGAAATCGGTGGTATATATTATCATACTGCCCCATTCAACGGGTGGTACATGGAAACTGAAATAGGCGTTAGAAATTTTACTGACGAATATCGCTATAATAAATTAAAAGACATTGCAGAAGCATTTGATTTTGATACAACGACAACTTCAAGTTACTGGAGAGATAGAGCTTTAGTAGAGTTTAATTATGCTATTTATCATTCGTATAAAGAAGCTGGTGTTGCAATTGTTGATCATTATAATGCCTCTAAACAATTTAAGAAATTTGAAGAGAATGAATGTAAAGCTAATAGAAAAGTGACCGGAAAATGGAGTTGGCTTGCACCTCCTCTTTCACCTTCACTTGTACATAATTATCATAAAGGCTATGATAATGAGATGAGAAGTCCAAACTTTTTATATAGACAAAATCAACAAGGTTGTCCAATGCATTAGAAAGGAAGTCATTTATGAAGTTATATTATTTAGGACCATTAGGTACATTTTCACATATGGCAGCACTTAAATATAATCCAGATGAAATCACTGAATATATTCCTAAGTCAAATTTATACGAAGTGGTTAAAGCAATTGAAGCTGACCCAGAAAACATCGCAATAGCCCCAATTGAAAATTCTATCGAAGGTACAATCAACATCATTGCCGATTCATTAACTGAACAGAAAATCCACGTTATAGACGAATTACATCTAGATATATCATTTTCTCTTTATGTTCAAAAAGGCGCAAAATTAGAAAATATTAAAGAAGTTGTTTCTATTGCCCCAGCAATCAATCAAACATCTAAATTTATTAAAAATCATAACTTTGCATACAGATATTCTGACAGTACCGTTCAAAGTTTAGATGAAATAGATGTACATACTGGCGCAATTGCACCAATTGGTTTAGAAAAATCTAATGACGATGTTGAAGCATTATATGAACACATTGAAGACTATCCACATAATACAACAAGATTTTTAATTTTATCAGCACAAGAAAAACATGTTGAAAAAGCAACAGATAGTATTTTGTTAATTACACCTGACCAAGATAAACCAGGCTTATTAGCAAGTATATTAAATACATTTGCTTTATTTAATATCAACTTATCATGGATTGAATCTCGACCACTCAAGACACAACTCGGCATGTATCATTTCTTTGTTCAAGCAGATTGTAGCGCTGAAGATGTAGAAATGAAGAAAGTAATCACAATCCTAAAAACATTAGACTTTAATGTAAAAGTGCTAGGCAATTTTGATAAACGAATTACATAAATTAACGCCTCTGGGAATTATAATCCCAGAAGCGTTTTATTTTTGATTTCTATGTCCTGATTCATATTTTTGTATCCATTCATCTACAGTGACTTTTTCACTCAACTCACCTATTAAAGTAAAGGGTATGTTTTTATTGTTTGTAAATCTAATACAACTTTTCCCCATATTTAATTTAGTTGGTACTTGTTCTCTGTATCTATTCTCAAACCATTCTTTCAATTCATTCATCCCATATAACCCCATATGATATAAGGCAATATGATTTTTTTGAGCACCAAGACTAATGAATGGAAGTGGTTCATCTGCTCTATTTAAATAACCTTTTGGATATTTATCTAAAGGTACTACAAATGTCGGCATACCGTATTGCATGACTAGTTCATAGCCAGGTGGTAAATGCGTTTTGATTGTATTTAGCAAATGAATATATGTTTCTTTTTTCTTTTCATCAATTTGTTCAATATAACTGTCTATGCTATTCATCATATCCTCCATTTTAATTATATATGAATAAGGTTCTCAACTTGATCTTGTTTGATATTGCTTAAATTACGGTTGTTGTATAAATAAATATCTGTCGTCTTAATGAATTTAATATTATTTGAAGATTCTCCTTCAAAATGATTATTATAAATATAAATATCTTTATTCATAACGTCTTCATAACTTTTAATTAAAATACTTGGTTTACTTTTAATATCTTTAAATGTATTATCACCTATCAATATAGTTGACCCTGCTTGTCCGCCTCTATTTAATTTATGGATATCTAATGAATATTTACCTGTTGGTACAGCTAAATATCGAATACCGCCCTCACAATTTATAAATTGATTGTGTGTAACGGATGAATCTTTCGCTTTTAATAAAGTAACTGCGAAATCCCCTAATCCTTCAAAAGTATTATGTTGAATATTTATATTCTCATAAAACACATCATACATACTTGCATGAGATCCAACTGCTCTATTCCAAGGTAACATGTTTGGATCACCTGAATTTCCGAAATAACAGTTTTCAATCAGTGCATTTTTAGTTATCGTACCATCTGTTGCCCCAAATTTAGGAAATGCTCCTTCAGTTTGAATATCTATTTGAACTGCTTCACTAAATAATCTCGTTCCACTATCGTCACGGAAACCAAGAAACTTACATTCATTTACATAAAATCCGTCTAAGCCACATGCATCAATCGCATGCCCACCTACAACATTCTTAAATGTCACATTATGTATTTGAATATTGCGTGCATGACCAATAGACATGATTGTGTTATTTGTATTATTTGTATGTCCATACGCATCAAATGTCCCACCGATAATATTGATATTACCATGACCGTCGTATCCATAGTATTTTTTCAATCTATGTCCGTTTTTTAGCATAGCTGTAGGCGATTTTCTGATTAATACAGCTTCATCATGTAAAATAAGCGTTGTATGTTCATATATCACTAATTCATAAATAATATGATAAACACCTTTAGGTATATAAACTGTTACTGGTCCCTTCTTAGCTTGTAATAAAGCCAATTGAATACCAATTGTATCTGTTAATCCACAACCACCTTTAGCACCATAACGATTTACATTAACAATATGCTTCATACTTCATAACCACCTTAATATAGCGTATACTTGCATGTATATTTATATTACACTGAAAACATTTTATAAACAATTAGGGGGAATATAATTGAAGAAAGCACTCATTATCGTTGATTATTCAAATGATTTCGTTGCGTCAGATGGTAAGTTAACATGCGGAGAACCTGGTCAAGAAATTGAACAAAATATTCACCATAAAATCGAAACATACAACTTGAATGAAGATTTAATTTTTTATTTAATGGACTATCACCATGAGAATGATCCATATCATCCTGAAACAAAATTATTTCCACCTCATAATATCGTAGGTACAGAAGGTAGAAATTTATATAACTCATTAAAGCCTCAATACGATTCAATCAAACATTCTAATCACGTATTTTGGATAGATAAGACAAGATATAGTGCATTTTTCGGTACAAATCTTGATAGTTTATTAAGAGAACGACATATTGATACTGTTGAAATTGTCGGCGTTTGTACAGATATCTGTGTGTTACATACTGCTGTCGATGCTTACAATTTAAATTATCAAATTATTATACCTAAGAATTGTGTCGCTTCTTTTAATCAAGCTGGACACGATTGGGCGCTTACACATTTTGAAAATAGTATAGGCGCAGTTGTAGAATAGACAATGTGTTCATGTTAAAATAAAGTGACAGAATATTCAAAGCAAAAGGAGAAATTACATTGGTAAACACATTTATATTTGGACATAAGAATCCTGACACAGATACAATTGCTTCAGCATTGGTAATGGAAGATTTACAAAAAGAACTTGGAAATGACGTTCAAGCTGCAAGACTTGGAGACGTTTCTGATGAAACACAATTTGCGTTGGATTATTTCAAAGTTCAAGCACCTGCATTATTAGAAACACCTTTAAAAGACAAAAACGTTATTTTAGTCGATCACAATGAATTCCAACAAAGTGCAGATGATATTACAGATGCTACAATTACAATGGTTGTTGATCACCACCGTATCAGCAATTTTGAAACAGCAGCTCCATTATATTACAGAGCTGAACCAGTTGGTTGTACGACAACAATCCTAAAAAAAATGTACGAAGAAAAAGGTATTGAAATTAAACCTGAAATTGCTGGTCTTATGATTTCAGCTATTATTTCTGATACATTACTATTTAAATCACCAACATGCACAGAACAAGATAAACAATCTTGTGAAGCATTAGCTAAAATTGCCAATGTTGATTTAAATGAATATGGTTTAGAAATGTTAAAAGCAGGAGCTTCAGTAAAGGGTAAATCACCTGAATTCCTTTTAAATATGGATGCTAAATCATTCAACATGGGTGATAAAGTTGTACGTATTGCACAAGTTAATACTGTTGATGTAAACGAAGTTCTTGAAATTCAAGAAGACGTTGAAAATGAAATCAACGCAATTATTGCTAAAGAACAATATGACTTATTTGTATTTGTTATTACAGATATCTTAAACAGTGACTCAACTGCTATTGCTTTAGGTAAAGAACAACAAGTCGTAACAAAAGCGTTCAACACTGAATTAAATGGAAATGTCGCTGTATTACCTGGCGTTGTTTCTCGTAAGAAACAAGTCGTTCCACCTATTGATGAATTATTAGGTAAATAATTTATAAGGAGTGTGCTTTAAATGGAAATCAAACAAGGTACAAACAAATTTTATGTAGGCAATTCTGAGAATGATTTTGAAGCAGAAATCACGTATCAAGACTTAGATGGCAAGACACTTGTAGTCGATCATACTTTTGTAGATCCTTCACTACGAGGACAAGGTATTGCTAGAAAATTGGTTGATGTTGTTATTGAAAAAGCAAGATTTGAAGAGAAAGTAATTGATCCAGTTTGTCCGTACGTTAAAGATGTTATGACTAAAGATGAAAGCACACACGATGTATTAAAAAAATAATCAAAAAGTCCTGACGAAATGATATCATTTCGTCAGGACTTTTTATATTTCTGTACTTTCTAATAACCGTTTAAGCAATGATTTATATTGAGGCTTTGCCTTTTCTTCTGTGCACGTATTCATAGGTGGATATTTTAAATCTTGAGCATCTTTATATGTTACTTCATCAATATAATTTGATGCTTTTTCGTAATCATAACAACTCGGAAATGCATACTTATGATTAAAGTGATCAACGACCACTCTTGATGTGGAAGATGGATTTTGTTTAAATGGTATAAATGCCACGACGAGTAGTAAAACGATAATAATCACAGCTGTAATGATGAAGTACTTTTTAGACATTAAATTGAACTCCAATTTGATGTCTAATTTCATCTAATACTTTAATCGTTTCTAATGATCTTTGATGTGTATTAATAGATGACTCGACCTTATGATTCTGTACACAATTAATGAATTCAATTATTTCATCTTTCATCGTTAACGGTGAATCATTATTATATTCTTTCTGTAATACCCCTTCTCTATTAAATACTTTAATATTTGAAGGAGCACTTATTTTATCAATTAATACATAACCATTTTCCCCTACTATTTCTGAAGGGCTGGGGCGGTCACATATTTTTGAATAACTAATCGTTGCTTGGAAAGTATGATAATCCAATATTGCATTACCTTGTCCATCGGCTCCAGTATCTAATTTAAAACCATTTGCTTTAATACTTTGTGGCATACCAAACAAATGTATCATCGGAGCTACTGCATAAACACCTAAGTCCATTAAAGCGCCATTCCCTAACTCAGGTTTAAAAGCATTTTCTATGATACCTTTTTTATAGTTATCATATCTTGAAGAATATTGATGATAATGAAAATCAGCATATCTAATTTCTCCAATATCAATAAGATCATTTGTAAATTCTACAAATGGCGGTAATAATGTTGATTTCATCGCTTCCATAACAGTGACATTATATTCATAAGCAAGTTTAGATAATGCTTCATATTGTTCTTGAACAATTGTCGCTGGCTTTTCGATCAAGACGTGTTTTTTATTTTTAATCGCTAATTCTGCTTGTTCAAAATGAAACGCATTAGGTGATGCGATATATACCGCTTCAAAATTAGGTGATTGACAAAATAACTCTAAATCTGTGAACGTTTCAGTAAGTTGATGTTTCTCCTTATAATAGTCTGCTCTTTCTTCAGTTCGCGAATAGACAGCGTAAGGTTCAAACGCTTCAACTTCTAAACCATTCTCTATAAATTTATCACTTATCCAATTGGTACCTATAAATCCAAATCTCATATTATTTCACCTTTTCGTTATTTTTTTAAAAATAAAAATTTCATAAATAAACACTTCGCTTTTAATTATAACTATTGTTAAAATATAAACAATAGAAGTATAAAGGAGACATCCATATTGATTATCGCGACTCAATTCGAAAACTTACAATCACTTTTTGATAGTGATGTAACAAAAGATATTAAATTCAGAAAAAAACAGTTAAGAGCACTAAGAAAATCTATTAAAACAAATGAAAGTGCCTTAATTTCAGCATTGCAACAAGATTTAGGCAAAAATTCTGTTGAATCTTATGCTACTGAAATTGGTTACATTTACAAAAGTATCTCTTTCATGCTAAAAGAAGTCAAGAGTTTAGCAAGTAAAAGAAACGTGAATACACCTGTATTTTTATTTCCAGGTAAAAGTTATACAATTAACGAACCATATGGCACAGTCTTAATCATCGGTCCGTTCAATTATCCGTTTCAACTTGTTATAGAACCTTTAATTGGTGCTATTGCTGCTGGAAATTGTGCTGTTATCAAACCTTCAGAACTTACACCAAATGTTAGTGTTGTAATAGAAAAAATTATACAAGAAGCATTTAATCCTTCATATGTATCTTGTATAACTGGCGACCAAACTGTAACTGAAGAACTGTTAACTTACCCATTCGACTTTATATTCTTTACTGGCTCTACTAAAGTTGGACAAATTGTGTACGAACAAGCTAGTAAACAACTTATCCCGGTAGCACTTGAATTAGGTGGAAAGAGTCCAGCAATTGTTGATAAGACTGCAAATATTAAAGTAGCAGCAGAAAGAATAGCATTTGGTAAATTTATTAATGCCGGTCAAACATGTGTCGCGCCAGATTATGTCATCATCGACGCATCGATTAAACAACAATTCATTAAAGCGATTCAAACAACTATTCGAGAGTTTTATACGTCAACAGCACAAAATAGTGAAGATTATGGCCGTATCGTAAATGAACGTCATACAGATCGATTAGTGAATTTACTTAATCAAACTAATGGAGACATTGTCTACGGAGGTAGCTCGGACAGAGATAACCGATATATAGAACCGACTATTGTCGATAATGTTAAATTTGATGATATTCTAATGGAAGACGAAATTTTTGGTCCAATATTACCTATTATGACGTATGAAGCATTCGGTGATGCCATTCAATTTATAAAAAATAAACCAAAGCCACTATCACTATATTTATTTAGTGAAGACGAAAATCATACTGATGAAGTCGTAAGAAGAATATCATTCGGTGGCGGTTGTATCAATGATACACTTTTACATTTAGGTAACCATAACTTACCATTTGGTGGTGTCGGTCATTCAGGAATTGGTAAATATCATGGCAAAGCTTCATTTGAACTCTTTAGCAATGAAAAGAGCATCATGTTTAAAACAACCAAACTAGAAACTGGCGTCCTTTTCCCACCTTATAAAGGAAAAGCTAAATACGTAAGAGCCATGTTTAAAAAGTAATACAGAAGTGTTACTGAGAGCCACACAATTAAATTTAAGCATATAAAATAAGCATATGGTATAGACATTCATTTACGTCTTAACCACATGCTTATTTTATTTATACTGACTTTCAATGAGTTGCTGCTTTTTATTAAATAAAGTTGGATATGACAAGAAGCCTAATATTACACTCGTCATTGTAGCACTTGTTAATAACATAAATACGATTAATATTTGAAAGAGTACCGCTTCAATTGGATCTGCGCCACCAATGATTTGACCACTCATCATACCTGGTAATTGCACAAGGCCAATTGTCTTTTGTTGTTCTATAGTTGGTATAACACTAGACTGTATAGAAGTGATCAGTTGCTTATGTATTGCTTGTTTAGGTGTACCTCCCAAACATAGAACAAGCTCTATCACATTTTCATTTTGTTTAACTTCTGACATAAATCTATTTAAGAACAAGATACTTAATACCATCGCATTACCAACAATCATGCCACTTATTGGTATGATGTATTGTGCTGTTGGTGGCGTAATTTTAAACCCTAATAAGATACCTTGTGTAATGACTTCTATTGCTACAAAAGCCAGTAATAATTTCCATGTGATGCCTGGTATTTCCAAACCTTTTTTTCGCGCATTTTGTGTTGCCGCACCTATTATAAGCATGACCATTAAAATGATAAAAATATGGCTTTCTTGATCAAATATAAATTGTAAAATATACCCTACTATTAACAGTTGAACAAATGATCGAATAGCTGCAATTAAAGTATCTTTCTCTAATCCTAGATTAAAACTTTTCGAAATTACTATTGGAATAATAATAAAAACAAACATTAACACGATTGATGTTATACTCATATTAATTTTTCTCCTATAAAGCTTCTGACGTTTGGTTGTTCTGAATTTTTAACATTTTCAACTGTATCAGCTAGTTCAACTTCTCCATTGATCATAACCCATATGTAATCGCTCATTCTAAAGGCTTGGTTAATATCATGTGTAATCCATATCATCGTAACTTCGTGTTCTTTAATAATTTTTTGCAATAGTTGTTCAATTGCACGTTTAGAGTTTCTATCTAATGCCGATGTCACTTCATCTAGCAATATCACTTTAGGTTTATTAACAAGTGATCGGGCTAGAGATAACTTTTGTTTTTCTCCACCTGATAATTCTTTACTATTTTTATTCAAAAAAGTTTCTGGTAAATCGACTATTTTCAAATAATATTTCGCTTCTTCATCTGTCATTTTTTTATTTTGTAGTATTAATGGCAGTTCTAAATTATCTCTTACAGTTCCTTTAATCATCGTTGCTTCTTGAGAAACTAACTGAACTTTTCTTCTAAGTTCCATTGGATTATATGTTTCAATAGATTGTTGATCAATGAATATTTCGCCACTTGTACTAGACTTTAATAAATTAATTAAAGAGAGCAGTGTTGATTTCCCTGCACCTGATGGCCCAATTATAGAAGTAAGTTTACCTTTATAAATGGCACCTGTAACACCTTTTAAAATTAGTGACCGTTCTATTTCATATTCTACATTTTTAAATTGGACTGCTACACTACTTTCCAAATAAATCATCTCCATGCCTTAACTATTTTCTGTCTTATAATTGATTTTATACTTTTTCTACAAATGTTCAATATGACATTTGTAAGATAATAAGAGACTGGAATATCATATAATATCCCAGTCTCTAACTACATCTACCTAATATAAATCTGTTCTTAAACTATTGAAAATAGGAATGGCTTCACGAATTTTTTCTTGCGAATCAAAGTCTATATCAACGATTAATGTATCTTCTTCATAGTATAAACTATCAATTAATGTGCCATCTGGTGCATATGCTAAACTGTGCCCACCAAACTCATTTTCATCACAAGTACCCACACTATTACAAGCAATAATATACACTTGGTTCTCAATTGCTCTAGCACGTAATAATACTTTCCAATGATCAATTCTTGATTTCGGCCATTGTGCCGGAACAAAAATTACTTTTGCATCTTCTAAAGCTAATGAACGTGTTAATTCTGGGAATCTTAAATCATAACAAATAATCGTTCCCATCTCTATTTCATCTAACTCATATACAGTTGATTTCTTACTACCTGAAGTTAAGAAATGATGTTCATTAAACATTGGCACAAGATGTGCTTTGTCGTAAGTATTAATACACTTTCCTTCGTTATTGACGACAATTGTTCGATTATAAATTTCATTTCCCTTTTTGTATGCAATTGAACCAGCCACAATATGTTTATGGATTTCTTTTGCTTTTCGCTCTATGAAAGGTAAAATTCTTTGACCGTCTTCATCAGCAAGTTCGGTTAACTCATTTAATCGATAAGAAGTGTTCCACATTTCAGGTAACACTGCTATGTCAATTTCATCATCTAATTCATCTAACCATTGATTAATTTTTTCGATATTTTTTTCTGGCTCTCCAGGTATTACATGCATCTGATATAGTGCTATTTTCAACGTTCATCACCTACCATTATATAAATTGAACACAAACGCCTTCTGCAGCTTTTTGTTCGTTCTCTATTTCTGTCAGCTTACCAGTTTCTTTATTTCGACTAAATAATACTAAATTATATGAATGTTCATGTGCAACAACTATAAACGAATCACTTGGTGTAATATTTAAATCTCTTGGCCATGTTCCACCACTCGTTACAATTTCAACCAATTCAACATTTGCACCATCACCTAATATTTTATAAACAGCTATACTATTATGTCCTCTATTAGAAACATAAATAAACTGTCCATCATGACTTAATCTAACAGCAGCAACTTGTGAGTTTAAATCAAAGTCTTCTGGAATCGTTAATAGTGCTGGACTGATTGTTGCAAATACACCATTTTTATATGATAACACTTGAATCGTATTACTAAGTTCATTCACTAAGTATGCGTATATGCCACTTGGATGAAACGCAATATGTCTTGGACCGCTTCCAGCTTGAACTTCTAATGTTTCATATAATTCCAATCCTTCATCAGAGAATTTAAATGTTCTAATTACATCTGCACCTAAATCAACTGTAACGATATAATCTAAGTCTGGCGTTTGTTCTGCAAAGTGAATATGACTACCTTCTTGTCTTGCTTCATTTGGTCCATGACCTTCACCTTTATATACATCTATTAACTCAATAATTTCGCCATTTTCAGCGTTTAATTTATAAAGTCTTACATAACCACTTCCATAAACAGCTTCAAATAAATATTGACCATCTTCAGAAACTGAAATATAACAACCCGTTCCTTCTTGTGAAGCTAAGCAATCGTTTATATATGTTAAACTACCATCTTCATTGATATTAAAACTTGCAACACCACAATCATCGCCATCTCTTTTAATCGCATATAAAAATTGACCATGTTGTGTTAAATATGTAGATGCTTCAACTCCGTAACCAACTTCAACCTTCTCGATTGTTTGATCATTCTCATCAACATCAAAACGATAAATCCCTTTTCCATCTTTCTTCGTATAACTACCAATATAACCTTTCGTTTTCATAAAATTAAATTCCTCCCTAATTTGTTCTTTAATATCATTCTACATGAAAACGCTCAATAACTATAATAAAAACGCATACCCAATGGTACACGTTAAAATATTTATTATATGAATAACCACGTATCAAACACAGCAGATATTTAAGTAAACAACCCATTAAAAAGTTCCACTAACCAATTAAAAATACTACAAATAGCATTGACGATATCGCCTGCCATAAAGGATCCTCCTTTATATTTAAACTTTTTAATTTATCATAAAAAATTAAATATTCACTAAATATATTATAGTATTTCAATAATAGAATTTTATATTTTCCCTAAGTCGTTAATTTAAGTTCTTAACTGCATTAAAATTATGTTAAAATACAAATATATTATAAATTCAAACAGTTAGGCATTGAAATAATACAGTTAGGCAAAAGAAGTAAAATGTAAATCAATATGTTCTATAATCATAATGAAGGAGGGGCGCTATGTATCAACCTGTCCAAACACAAATAGATAAAATTGCTGCAAGTCTTCAAAATTCAAATAATCTAGATCATGTTAGTTATTTAAAGGTAAAGTATGGACTAGAAGTATTTGTAGGGAATATGATGAAGACCATAGTTATATACGGCGCTGCCCTTCTATGCCATATATTTTTATACACACTTATTGTACATCTTAGTTATTTTGCCATTCGATATTTCGCGTTTGGCGCGCACGCTAAGTCCACTTTTCTATGTACGATACAAAGCCTAATCATGTTTGTCGTTGCACCACTCATAATCATAAATACCAACATACCCTACTGGCCATTCTTAGCCATAGCGTTAGTCGGTTATCTTATCATTATAAAGTACGCACCAATGCAAACAAAGAAACACCCAATATTAGGCAAATGGAAAAAAGGACTTAAACTAAGATCAATCCTAGCAGCAACAATTTTGATAGTATTAACTTTATTCCTTAAAGAACCCTATCAACAATTAATATGTTTAGGATTAATCTTTGAAGCAGTATCACTATTACCTATATTTTACAAAGAGGAGGAAACATTATCATGAATTTATTATCTAGCCTATTTTCAAAATCAGTATCAAATATCCTTTCAGCAATTGGTGAAAAAGCGGTAATTAGAGGTTGTAACGTATTCTTAGATGAAACAGAAGTACCACAAGAACTATTAAACGAAAAACAATAAGTAATATATAATTTGGGAAGTGTAAGTATATGGCACAATTATCAATTACAGAGACTATTATATATGGTTTGTTTCAAACATCATTATTTGTAGTTCTATTAGCACTAACTCAAAACTATCGATATTCAAAAAGGGATTATGTCATCCTATTATTAGGGTACATGATCCCTTCTCTTGCTTTATATTTTATAGTTGGTGTAGCATCTATAATATTTGTTATAACTTTTTTGGGAGTCTTTTTCTACTTTAAATTTAGAATATTTGGGATTATAAATACTTTACTGGTAATAATCATTTCAGTAGTTTCAGATTATTTATCATCCTTATTAATTAGACTCATCTTTAACATAGAACCTTCTGCTATATCAACACATGTATTTTATTTTGTCTTTCATTTTATAATCTCAGTATCAATAGCGATTATAATAAGACAATTAATGAATAGACTTAAATTAAGTTATTTATATAACAACCGTATCTACCTACTATTGTTAGCAGCGTTTTTAGGTCTTTCTTTTACGGTGTTCTACGTATACATGCCAAAGTCTTACAATACTGAAAAAGAGTTTGAATTCCAAACTTTATTTTATGTGATCTATGTATGTGTTGCTGCTATTTTTATTATTTTAATTTCTTTCACAGTTATTAGAGAGATGGCATTGCAACGTACGAAGAAAGAAATCAATCAGTATTATAAGTATACTTTGCAGATTGAGCAGATTAATAATGAGATGCGTAAGTTTCGTCATGATTATGTAAATATTTTAGCGACTTTATCTGAATATATTAGAGAAGATGATATGGACGGTTTGAGAACATACTTTGACCAAAATATTGCACATCTTCATGATGATATGAAATTAAATGCGATAAAAATTAATGGTCTTCAAAATTTACATGTTAGAGAAATTAAGGGATTATTAACAACGAAAATTATTCAATCTCAGGAACAGAATATCAATATTAGTGTTGAGATTACTGAACAGATTGATCATATAAATATGAACATTGTTGAATTAAGTAGATGTATCGGCATCATTATGGATAATGCAATTGAGGCTTCTGAGTTTGTTGATAATCCAACGATTCAAATTGCATTTATTAAAAATGAGAAATCGATTTTACTTGTATTCATGAATAAATGTTCAAAAGATACGCCTAAGGTACATAAACTATTTGAAAATCATTATTCTACTAAAGGTCGTAAGCGTGGTATTGGGTTAACTACGTTGAAAGAAATCACTGAGAAAACAGACCATGTTTTCTTAGATACTTTTATTAATAATCAATACTTTATTCAAAAGCTTGAAATTTTAAATGATAGCAATGAGGAAGTGATTCAATGAAAATTATCATTTGTGAAGATGACCCCAAACAATTAGAGCGCATGCAGACGATTATCAATAATTATATTATGATTGAAGAAAAAGAAATGTCTATTGAACTTGCAACACGTGATCCATATGAGTTGTTGGATCACGTTAAATCTTCAAATGATATAGGTTGTTACTTTTTAGATATTCAATTAGACGCTGATATTAATGGTATTACATTGGCAAGTGAGATACGTAAGTATGACCCTATTGGTAATATTGTTTTTGTCACAAGTCACAGTGAACTGACTTATTTAACATTTGTTTATAAAGTTGCTGCAATGGATTTTATTTTTAAGGATGATCCAGATCAACTGAAGACAAGAGTGTTAGATTGTTTAGACACTGCATACATAAGATTAGGTATGCTTTCAAAAAATACAAACGTTGAAAAGATAGAATTAACGAGAGGTAGCAATTCTGTCTATGTTCAGTATGATGATGTTATGTTCTTTGAGTCATCATCAAAATCACATCGACTAATAGCACATCTAGACAATAGACAAATTGAGTTCTATGGAAGTTTAAAAGATTTATCTAATTTAGATGACCGCTTCTTTAGATGCCATAACAGTTATGTCATTAATCGTAATAATGTTGATACTATTAACACGAAAGATCGTGCAGTATATTTTAGTAATGGTGAGCATTGTTATGCATCTGTACGAAATATTAAAAAAATATAAACAAAACAGCGTACATGATTTATTTCAAATGTACGCTGTTTTTATTAATTATTCACATTTTATTCGTGGTTTATAGCATTTCTAAATGATTCAATATCTTCTATGTAATATTTCACTTCGCCGCATTGTAAACATACTGCTGCTTTTGGTATTGCAATCGCTTTGTTTAAAATATCTTCATTTTCTTCTTCTTTTATTAATCTAACATCAACTAGAGTGCCTGGAACATTCGTACGAAGATCATCTACCATTTCTTGATTACAACTTGCACATTTCATATAAGACATCCCCTTTTAGATTATGCTCGTTCTGATTATATTTTACTCTTTTATTTTATCACTTGCAAAAAGATTCAAGCACCCATTCTCAAAAATTTTGAATGATATATATATAGGAAGATTTTAGTTGTGTTAAAAATTTTATATAAAATACATAAAATAATAGTGGAATATCTATAGTGTTTATGGCATAATGATATCAGATGATCATCTAATTATTTAAGAGATGAAAGGAGGTCAATATGAAACCTTTCCCAATCTTTTTATTTAGTATTGTATGTATGGTCGCTACATCATTCAATACGTCACGAACTGCACACGCTAATAATGATATGACACCTATTGGCTTTCAATTTTATGCTTCTGATAATACCCCGATATCAAATGAAACTTTCCAATTACATTTAGACCAAGAAGTTAAATCTTTAACAACTAAATCTGATGGTTTAGCATTTATAGAAATTCCTAATAAGAATATTAAGCCTCACTACACTTTAACCACTTCAAATAATCAAATTTTTACTGTTGAACCTAACAAGTTATATAGATTGACTTCTTCTAGCAATAACCAACGCAATATAACGAATACAAATAATCAATCCATTTCAATTAATGTACTTTCAAAAACCTATCACCCTTTAAATAATGTGGAAGTTAAACTCATTGCAGATAACCAAGAACTTTCTGGCATAACAGATCAAAACGGTAATACTACAATCAATATACCCACTACATTTCTTAAGTCTACTAAATTTAATGTGAAGATTAACGGCATAGATAGCCATTCAACGATTACACTAGGAGAGGATAAATATTATACATTTAATTCTGACGATAAGACTACTTCAACTTTTGAGCAAAATACAAATCAACATACTCAAATAGATCAAGTACAACAAAGTCAAAGTCAAATTACAGATAATCCGAATTCTAATCAAATTCCAAGTCAAAATCAGACATACCAAATATCAGTCATTAAAGACTCTTTAATTCCAAACCCTAATAAACTTACTAACGATTACACTAATAAAGAAAAAAAGACCAAATCAGAAACATCAAAGCTTCCTGAAACTGGTCAAAGTTCAAAACATTACTTAAATTATTTAATAAGTGCATTACTCATATGTATTGCATCAATTCTATTTTTTATATTCAAAAAGAAGCGGTCTAAACAATAGCATTGTATTTTGAAATGATTTTACCGTCTTCAATTATAATTGGTTTACCGAGATGGTTAATACTATTAATATGTTCGAAGTACTTTTCACCTACGATTTGAAACATCAATTGGGACAACAACGCATTTGAACAATATGTTCGATTAGCATCCCAACTTTCAAATCTATATAATCTTTTTAACAAATTGCAGAAGCCTATATGAGATCCTAATATTATCCACGCATCTGGTTCATACTTCATAAATTTATCCACATACTTTTTAGAAGAACCAACATGATTCTTCCAAATGACGATATTAACATATACTTCAGATTTTTTTCGTTCGTACCACATATACTCTATGATAGCTTTTAAATGAAATGCTGTATTAATCATCTCTTTTTCATTACTCGTTCCAATTGTAATCGATTTTAAAAATGGTTGGTCATATTCAATGCTTTCAAGTATGGCATATAATTCATCTTTGCTCGGTACTTTGAGATTATGAGATAAAGCTTTTAATTGATGACACTTGTCATTTTCTAGTCTTGGGGATATTAAAACATTACGCTCATATCGCAAATATAAACCCTCCTAATTTTTAAATATAAAAAAGGGAGCAATCACAGAAATATTGTGATTGCTCCTTTATTTTAATTATTAGATTCGATTTCAGATACAATTTCTTTTGTTTTTTGTTCTAATTCTTCAAAGTCTTTTTTAAATACAAATGCTAAGACAGCAATACCTGCCCCAACAGCAACTGTTGTTATAGCAATTAAGATGAAAAAGAATTTGAATATCCCTTTAATACAATCCATTGAAGTCACCTCATTCATCATTTTCTACCTCTTTCATCATAACATAATATTTAAAATACATAAAAGATATTATCCTTTTCTAAGTGAGATATTATCGATATATAGATATTTTAGTATAATTTCACTTCATATATGTATCATTTCATCATTAATATGCAAAATAAATAATTAAATCAAATAAAGTATTGAAAAAATTTTGTATTATTGTTAATATTCTGATTATTATTTAATTGGAAGGTGTATATATGAGTAATATTAAGAAATTCAGTCAGTTTATCAATAAAACATTTGTATTTTGGATGCTTTTGGCAGCAGTGTTAGGCTTTAGCTTCCCAAATATCATTGCTCAAATAGCACCTTACATTCCTTATTTATTAGGAATTGTAATGTTTGGAATGGGCATGACTATTTCTACAAATGATTTTAAAGAAGTATTTAAATCTCCTAAAAGTGTGTTAATTGGTGTTATTCTTCAATATACTGTAATGCCTGTTACTGCATATTTAATCGCTAAAGGTCTTAATTTAAGTCCTGACGTAGCATTAGGTGTTATCTTAGTAGGTTGTTGTCCTGGTGGAACTGCATCAAATGTTATTAGCTATCTAGCTAAAGCAAATACTGCGTTATCCGTTTCTATCACAACTGTGTCTACATTATTAGCACCTATTGTTACACCTAGTTTAATATATTTATTCGCAAGAGAATGGTTACAAGTATCATTTGCATCTATGTTTATATCAGTAGTTCAAGTTGTATTGATCCCAATTATATTAGGTTTTATCGTCCAAAGATTCTTTAAACCGGTAGCTGAAAAATCTATTGATATTTTACCTATTATTTCGGTAGTATCTATTTCACTTATTCTTGCAAGCGTTGTTGCAGGTAATAAAGCGCAAATCATTGAAACTGGTCTTATTATGTTTGGTGTTGTCTTACTTCACAATGTAAGTGGTTTAACAATCGGTTACTTATTAGCTAAATTATTCAAACTTAACCGACCAGATAAACGCGCCATTTCTATAGAGGTTGGTATGCAAAATTCCGGACTAGCTGTGTCACTCGCAACAGCACATTTCAACCCCCTATCCGCTGTTCCAGGTGCAATATTCAGCTTTATCCACTTAATTACTGGACCTACAATTGCTATTATATGGTCTAACCAAACTAAAAAGACTAACAAAGCGCAGTCTTATACAACATCAACAGATCAAATATAAATATTAAGGAGCAAGAGACATTAAATTGTCTCTTGCTCCTTTATTTCAAAAATATATATTCTAGCTGTTCTATAAGCGTCATTTAATAGATTATCTTCTATACCATTCTTGCCATATTTTCTTTACGTAAATATATCCTTGATTCCACATTTTACATACCCCCTTCTCACATAATCAGTGAGATAATTGGTAATTCAAATATAACATGGTAATAAATTACATAGGTTAAGCGATTATTACAATCTCTTTAACATCATATTTCCAATTATATGAGAGGATTTACGTGACAAAGTACATAAGTTCAATCAAAATAAATATAAGAGGAGTGATACTGTGCAAAATGTTAAGATGCAAACATTAGAATTTAGAGGTAACCATTATGATTATGGTGTTGCCCAAGCAGAATGGTTAAAGTCTACTAAAATGTTGCAAAATAGAGAAAAAGAATGGCGAATTAGAAGACCCCGCTTCGATATTAATATAGATGAAACAAAAAATATATATCAAAAATTCGCACCAAAAATTTGGGACGAACTAATGGGTATTCAAGATACATTAAAATTTCCGTTAGAAACAATCTTGTTAAACTATGGTCATTATAGAGTATATGCTAAAGATAGTGGTTGTTCCATCTTCTTAGGAGAAGATTATATGGTTAGAAACTATGATTATAGTCCTGCTACATATGATGGAAGATTTAGTCTATTCCAACCTACAGATGGTGGATATGCACAAATCGGCCCTACTTCCAGAGTAACAGGCAGAATGGATGGCATGAATGAACATGGTTTAGCGATGGGCTATAATTTTATGCATCGTAAAAAACCTGGTGATGGATTTGTTTGCTATATGATTGGAAGATTGATCTTAGAAACATGTAAAGATATCGATGATGCTGTTAGACTATTAAATGAAATTCCTCACCGTAGCTCTTTTAGCTATATTTTAATGGATAAAACAAACAAGAGAATTACTGTAGAAGCGACACCTAGAGAAGTTGTTACTAAACAAAACAATTTATGTACTAATCATTTTGAAATATTAAGTCATGAGAATCGAAATTATATTAAAGAGTCTGTCGAAAGATATAATCGAATCGACCAAATCACAAATGACGAAATGTCTTTAGAAGATGCTTTTCGATATTTTAATGATCCTCAGTATGAAATATACAGCAAGTTATTCAAAAGTTGGTCGGGTACGATACATACATCAGCATACATACCTAGCCAATTAAAAATGAAAATTGCACTTGGTGAAAATGGCACCATACATACATTTAATTTCAAAGAATGGTTAGATGGTAAATCCATTACCCTCCCAACAATAACAGGTCAGATTGATTCAGACATTCTATTTGCTAGTGAGTGAATGAAAATAGGCTGAGACTTAGAAGTCTCAGCCTATTTCTATATTATTTTATATAAATATCTCCGTTATCTGTATAACTTTCAATAACGTGTTTCCCTTTCCCTACTTTTTCGCCATTAAATGCTTTATTTTCAATTTTTGTATTGCCTGATTCAGATTGTAGTTGTAACAAAGTATTCTTAGGTGGATTCATATAAGAAATTGAAATATCTCCGTCTTCTGTTGATGATTTAATATCGCATTCATTTTTAAGTTGGCTAATATTAATATTACCAAGAGATGTAATCATTTCACTATTGACGAGACTACTTTTATCGACAGATATATTACCTGTTTTGATTTCACCTGTAAACTCCGTTAAATCCGAATGTTTAACTTTAACGCTTCCTAAGTCTGTCATCGCTTTAGCATGTTTCAAGTTTACATTTTGATAAACAATGTCACCTGTGTCCGTTATCATATTACTATTGTTACTTTTAGCATCACGAACTGAAATGTTTCCTGTATTCGTTGTAATGTTAAATGATTCGTAATTTTTAGGTGGCAAAGTGATTACTAAGTGATTAATGGTTTTTCTAAATGGAATAAAGTTGGCATTAAATTTGTATTTATTTTCTCTCTCCGTAAAATGCAATAAATTATTTTCTATGCTCGCATTAACGTCTTGATTACCGTTATATTTAATACCTAAATATTTCCCTTTCTTAACTTCAACATTTGTATTTTGCCCATTCACGATAACTTGTTCAACTTGGTTGTTTTTATATATTTTTTCATATGTTTCTTGCTTTTCATATTTATTATTAACCGTGAACCATAGTATCGTTCCTAAAATGCCAAAAATTAAGAAGATGCCTAGACCAGATAAAAATAACTTCTTCATGATTCAGCACGCCCCTTAACGAGTTTCACACACCATCTTAAATATTTTAAGATACCTTTGTAACTCACTTCTATTAATTTAAGCCCTGCTACTAACAACATAAGTCCTAATCCTAAGAAAGAGATTGAAAAAATGATATTTGTAATATCTACCCAATAAAAACCGTGAACAAATACATTGATCACACTAACGATAGGACCTAACATCATTAAAGCGCCGATTACGACTACGATGAGAAGTAAAAAGGCAATGATAAGAAATGGAATAATAATAAAAAATATATTAAAAAAGCTCAACCCTAATGTCGCTAAAATTGCTTGAAATACATTCTTAAAATTGGGTGATAGCTCAGCATCATGAATGGCACTTGTTGCGTATATTTTCTTGGCAATTGCTTTAGGTTCACCAAGTTCTTGTATCAAACTTTGTTCATCTTCTGATTCAAAAAATTTCGTTTCATATTCGTACATTATTTTATCTCGCTCTACTTTAGGCAGTCGAGATAATTCATCCTCAAGGTAATTAAGGAAGGTTATTTTATCCATAGAAATACCCCTTATATTCTGAAGTTAACCTTACATTATTCATTATTTTACCATTCTTTTTACAAACAAACTTATATTATCATTTGAATTATTTGATTTCAAGTTATACCCATATGCTATACTAATTTCAACATAGAAATAAGGGGGTAATGATGTGAAAGAATTAATTAAACCGAGTAAGCTTTCTAAAGGTGACACTGTAGCAATTGTCTCTCCTTCATCAGGTTTAGCTGGTGAAAAAGACATATTATGGAGAACTGAAATTGGTATACAAAGATTAAAAGATGAGTTCGGATTAAATGTCAAAGTCATGCCACACGCATTAAAAGGCGCTGACTTCACATATAATCATCCAGAAAAACGAGTAGAAGATTTACATCAAGCACTACAAGATCCAGAAGTTAAAGCCATTATCTGTACACTAGGTGGAGATGATTCTGTACGATTATGGCCATACATAGACTTAAATATTATTAAAGATAATCCTAAAATTTTCAGTGGCTATTCTGACACGACCGCACTTCATTTCATGTTTTATCAAGCAGGTGTTTCTAGCTTCTACGGGCCATTGTTATTAACTGATTTTGCAGAGAATGTTCAAATGGATGACTACACTGTTCAATCGATCAATCAAACGTGGTTCCAAAATGGTGTTGTTGGTAATGTACCTACTTCACCACAAATTAGAAAATACGGTTTACAGTGGGATGAAAAGAACAAAAGTATCAATCGAGAATCTTTTGATAATAACGGATATGAAATTCTAAATGGTTCTGGCAAAGCTACAGGACATCTTATTGGCGGTTGTATGGAATTATTCCATTCATTAAAAGCAACTGATGTGTTCCCTAATAAAGATGTCTTTGATGGTGCTATTCTTTTCATTGAGACTGCTGAAGTTCATGCTCCACCATGGTTGATGGAAGATTATGTTCGCGCATTTGGTTCTATGGGTATTTTTGATAGAATTAATGGCGTTATTATCGGAAGACCTCAAGACGATGTATATTATGAAGAATATAAAGAAGTTTGGGTTAAAATGTTAAAAGAGTGGCATCAAGAAGATATGCCTGTTTTTTATAATGCTAGTTTTGGACATAATGAACCAAAATGCATTATTCCATACGGTGTACAAGCTGAATTAAATGTTGATAATAAGACATTTACAATAATCGATAATGCTGTAGATTAATTATTCATTTTAAAGTATTGTACTTTGCGAAATATTTCAGAATTGTTATAATATTAAGTATATAAAAGGGGGATTTTTATAATGACAAAGTTAGCTACATACTATGAACAGGCACAACCCATTAAAGAATATGTTAATGAGATGACCACAAATAAAGAGCAATTACTAGATATTTATCAATCTTTCCAATTACCTAAAAATGACGAACGATTAGATAAAATTAAAGATAAAAATTATAAAGTACTTGTTATTACTGAAGATTGGTGTGGAGATGCAATGATGAACATACCTGTTCTATTAAACATTGCTGATTACGCTAATATTGAAGTGAAAGCTTTCCATCGTGATGAAGATACTAATTTAATCGATCAATACTTAACAAATGGTACTGCTCGCTCTATACCTATTTTTGTATTTTTAAATGAAAAGCATGAACAAGAACATGTTTGGGGACCAAGAGCAATCAGCGTCCAAAAATTTGTAGAAAATATTCGTAAAGATTTACCAAGTAAAGACGATCCAACATATGCTGAAAAAGAAAAAGAAGTACATCATAGCATCCATGAAACTTATCAAAATAAAACAGAATTTTGGGATGACATATATGAATCAATCGTTAGTTCAATCTCATAATCAGACGTACAAAGGCTCGGACATTCAGTCCGAGCCTTATTTATGTATATGTGCCCCTATTCAACTTAGGAGAATTTCTCGCCATCCCCATGGCTACTAATATAACTATACTTCAAATCATTAAAAACAGAAAATTCATGTTATCAAAGTTAACATCTAAATTTGGGCATGTGAAAAGCGCTCGTCCGGGAATTAACGAGCGCTTTTCGGGGAAGGGTTATTAATTAAGGAAACATGTATTTTTATAAAGCCGGGAAACTTTATAAAAATATCTTGAATCATTTTATGATCCATTTCAACGTTACAATTACAGATAACTATCAAAACACGTTCTACACAAAGTCATTTACAATCATGAAAAAACATATACGAAATAGTTTTGAGGAATTGAATGGATTGTGCTTCGTGTTGTGTTATCTATGACTAAAGTATATCAGTGAGATAGGAATTTTTGTTGATTCATTCTTAACTCAAATATTTCATTTCTTAAGTGTATTTTACAACTATTTTTTTAACAGTTAGGCATGCCTAACTGTTAAAAAGACGATTAAATCAACATGCAATAAAGCTGCCTAACTGTTGAATAATGACACTTTTCAAAATTTTGATTGCTGAATATTCTGAATTTAGCTATAATGACATCAATTGGACACAATTACTATAGGGGGAATATGATGAACAAGAAAATTAAAAACAGGTGGCTCATTGCTGTTGCAGCTGTTGGAATACATATTTCAATAGGATCTGTTTATTCATGGAGTGTATTTACGAAACATATTCAAAATGATTTAGGTTTTACATTAAGTGAAGTATCAAGAATATTTAGTATTGCAATATTGTTTTTAGGGCTTTCTGCAGCTTTTATGGGACATTTCGTTGAGAAATTTGGTCCACGTTTATCCGGACTCGTTTCTACGATATTTTTCATCTCAGGATTGTTACTTTCTAGTTATGCGATTTCCGTCGAGAGCTTGCCCTTACTTTACTTAGGATATGGTGTGTTATCAGGTATTGGGCTTGGTATTGGATATATTGCACCTGTATCTACATTAGTAAAATGGTTCCCCGATAAGCGTGGTATGGCTACAGGATTAGCAATTATGGGATTTGGATTCGCATCAATGATTGCCAGTCCAGTTATAGAATTTCTCATTACACATTTTAATCTTGTATCGACTTTTATTATTTTAGCAGTCGTGTATTGTATTATCATGCTGATCTCTAGTTTATATTTAGAAAGACCACCAGAATATTATAGACCTAATAGTTTTAATCCTCAAAAGGATAAAAAGAAAAAGCCAGACTTAGTTCAAATATCTGCCAATGAGGCCGTTAGAACTAAAAGGTTTTATTATTTATGGTTAATGCTCTTTATCAATGTTACTTGTGGTATAGCGATTTTATCGGTAGCAAGTCCAATGGCACAAGAAATTGTAAACTTAACACCTGCCAAAGCCGCGACAATGGTTGGTATTATCGGTGTGTTTAATGGACTTGGACGACTCATTTGGGCAAGTATTTCTGATTTTATTGGCAGAACAAATGTCTATACAATTTTCTTTGTCATTCAAATCGCATTATTCTTATGGTTACCAATCGTTGATAGTCCAATGCTGTTTCAAATTATTCTATTCATCATCATCTCTTGTTATGGCGGTGGTTTCGCTTCTATCCCCGCTTATATCGGTGATATATTTGGTACGAAACAACTCGGTGCCATACATGGCTATATATTAACGGCATGGGCAGCAGCTGGATTGGTTGGACCTTTTATATCAGCAACTGTCAGAGAAGTTACACAAAGTTACATGGCAACGTTATATATTTTCGCAGCATTCTTTGTCTTAGCTTTAGCGATTTCATTCCTAATTAGAGTAGATATAAAAAGAATTAAAGAAATGCAAGCACAGTAACATCAAATAAAATCACATAACAAAACCTCCAAATCTTTAAATAAACAGATTTGGAGGTTTTAATATTCATATTTAAATATTTTAAACAAATAGACTTATAAATAGTATAAAGATAATACCTGAAACTGAGATAACTGTTTCAAGAAGCGTCCATGATAAGAATGTTTCTTTCATTGTTAAACCGAAATATTCTTTAAACATCCAGAAACCTGCATCATTCACGTGTGACGCGATTACACTACCAGCACCAGTTGCTAATACGACTAATGCTAAATTAGCATCTGATGATTCTAATAATGGCATAACAATACCAACTGTTGATATCGCAGCAACTGTAGCAGAACCTAATGCTAATCTTAGTACTGCTGCAACAATCCAAGCTAATAATATTGGAGACATTGCAGTATCTGTAAATAGTGACTCAACTGTTTTACCTACGCCACCATCAATTAATATTTGCTTAAATGCTCCACCGCCACCGATGATTAAGAGCATCATACCGATTGGATAAATGGCATTTGTTAATGTATCCATAACTTCTGTAACTTTATATCCTCGTTTAAGTCCCATTGAGTAAATAGCAAATAATACAGAAATTAACATTGCAGTACCCGCTTCACCAATAAAACTAATAAAACCTAAAATACCTTGTGGGTTTTCTGGTGAACCTGTTAATAAATCTACAATAGTAGAAATAAGCATAATGAATACAGGTAATAAAGCTGTTAAAGCAGAAATTCCGAAGCTAGGTGTTTCGTCTATATTGAATGTTTTTTGTTTACCTAATGAAGCTAAGTCACCTGACTTAGTAAATGCTTCTGGAATTGCTTTTTTCGCAAATTTTGTAAAAATAGGACCTGCAATAATCGTTACTGGTATTGCAACAATAAAGCCGAATAGTAATACTTGACCAATATCTGCACCAAATTCTTTAGCGATCATGACTGGACCTGGGTGAGGTGGTAAAAATCCATGCGTAACAGATAATGCAGCTGTCATTGGAATACCTAAGTATAATGTTGAAACTTTAGACTCTTTAGCAATTGTAAAGACAATCGGAATTAATAATACTAACCCTACTTCGAAGAATAATGCTATACCAATAATAAATGATGCTGTTACAACTGCCCATTGAATGCGTTTTTGACCAAATTTATTAATCAATGTATGTGCAATTCTAGTTGCACCGCCTCCGTCTGCTAGTAACTTACCTAACATAGCTCCGAGACCAAATATTAAAGCAATGTGACCGAGTGTAGATCCCATTCCTGTTTCAATTGTACCAATGACTTTGCTTAGTGGCATACCAAGCATAATACCTGTTAACATAGCCGTGATAATCAGAGATACAAATGTGTTAAGTTTTAGCCACATAATTAAACCTAATAATATAACAATTGCAAGTGCTACAATTAATAATGGTGCAATTTCTGAAAACATATAAACATCTCCTTATGAATGTGTTGATTGAAATTCTGAAATTAAATCGTATTCTTCTTTTAATTTACGACTTAAATTGATGTAAATTGGGATTAACGATTGGTAAATATCGACATTCTCTTGGTTAGGTTCATGTTGATATGTTTTACCGACCATTTCGCTTAAAACTTCAAAATCCTCTATCTCCCCAATAGCTTTTAATCCTAATATACAAGCACCTAAACAAGAACTTTCGTAACTTTCTGGTACTTCAACGGAAGTATCAAATATATCTGCCATCATTTGGCGCCATACTTCACTTTTAGCAAATCCACCTGTTGCTTTAATTTGTTCAGGTGCTTTATCCATCACTTCTATTAAAGCGAGATATACTGTATATAAATTAAGTAGAACACCTTCTAACGCAGCACGTATCATATGTTCTTTTTTATGAGACAGTGTCAAACCAAAGTAACTACCTCTTGCATTCGCATTCCAAAGTGGCGCCCTTTCACCAGCTAAATATGGATGGAATAACAAACCATTTGCCCCAGGTTTTACTCTACTTGCAATCTTAGTTAAGACATCATATGAATCAACGCCAAGTCTTTTAGCTGTTTCAACTTCACTTGCTAACAATTCATCTCTTAACCATCTTAGAACGACACCACCGTTATTCACCGGTCCTCCGATGCAATAATGATCTTCTGTTAATACGTAACAGAATATTCTACCTTTATCATCTGTCTTTGGTTTATCAATAATTGTTCTAATAGCACCGCTCGTTCCAATCGTTACAGCTACTTCTCCTTCACGATAGCTATTAACACCTAAATTGGACAATACGCCATCTGAAGCGCCGATTACTATCGGTGTATCTTCATTGATGCCCATAATATCAGCATAATTCTTTTTAACTTGTTTCATAATATGTGTTGTTGACACTAATTCAGGTAATTGTGTTTCACTAATTTCAAGCAAGGATAAGACATCTTTATCCCAATTTAATGTATTCAAATTCATCATACCTGTCGCTGAACCAATTGAGTGGTCCATAACGTAAGTTTCAAATAATTGATAGAATACATAAGTCTTAATATCTATCCATTTCTCAGTATTCTTGAATATATCAGCATGTTCATGTTTTAACCAATAAATTTTTGATAATGGAGACATTGGATGAATCGGTGTACCAGTTCTTTTATATATTTCTAATCCGTTATGTTCATTATTTATCTTATCTGCGTATTCACTTGCTCTATTATCTGCCCAAGTGATACATTCCGTTAATGGCTGATTATTTTTATCCATTGCTATCAAGCTGTGCATGGCACTACTGAAACTTAATAATTTGATTTCTTCTGGCTTAGCGCCAACTTCTCTAATCACTTTTTTTACTGTAAATAGTACAGCGTCGAATATTTCTGCAGGACTTTCTTCTGCAACGCCAATCTCATGGGTCGTCATTGGATATTCTATATTATGTTTTTTCAAAAAGTTCCCTTCGCTATCATAAATAACAGCTTTAGTACTCGTTGTACCAATATCTACACCAATCATATATTTCATTACAAAATCCTACTTTCTATCTATATTAGTTTGAGAATTCCACAAGACATCAATTTGTTCATCAACGTCATCGAAATTTAAATGAAATGCTTCTTTCATTTTATTTCTATCTTTATTTTCAATCGCTTCAATATATACTTTATGGTTATGAATGACTCTTTTGAAATCTTCTGGTTCATTATGCATTCTTTTTCTCATTGAAATCAAAACTAAACATTCCATAACTGGCGTTAAATTGTGCCATATCATTTCAATGTATTGATGGTGAATAGCAGTGATCATTGATTCATGAAATAGTAAATCCAATCTCGTGAATTCATCTGCATCTTCAAATTCAACAGCTACAGTCATCATTTTTAATATTTTATTCAGCTGTTTAATCACTTCATCATTATTTTCAACTAGTAATCTTTCAAATACAAATGACTCTAACATCAACCTAATGTCATATATTTCTTTTTGGTTTGCTTTAGATAAACCCATAACAACTGCTCCCATACGCTCTAAAGATATAAGTCCATCTTGTTGCAGGAGTTTAAGTGCATCTCTTACTGGCGATCGACTCACTTCAAATTGTTGAGCAATTTTATTTTCACTTAACTTATCGCCTTCTTCTATAATCTTACTTATAATTGCTAGCCTAAGTTCACTCGCTACTTGCTCTCCCGTTGAACGATGCTTTAACCATTCGCTTGGATAATGATAATGATGTTTCATAAAATACCTCCAAACTTCGTATACTTGTATACAAGTTATTGTAAACGTTTTCGAATTATTTGTAAACGGTTACTGCTTATTTTTTAAAATACAAAAAAAAGAGTTCAGGATTTTTTTAATCCCAAACTCTTATAAATATAACGCTATTCAATTGATAATCGGTTTAGTACAACTTCCCCTAATGCTTTACTCGCCGTTAATAAAGCATCTTCATTTACGACAAATTTCGGACTATGGTTAAAGTGCGCTTTATCAATTCCATATGGTTTACATCCGACAAAGAAAAATGTACCTGGTATTTTTTCAAGATATATCGCAAAGTCTTCAGAACTCGTTAATTGTTCATGTTCTTTTAAAGATTCAAAATAATCACCTTGACTCGTTGCCAAAATATCTATCAAATAATCTGTTTGTTTATAGTGATTGACTAGTGGAATACAATCTAATTCATATTTAAACTCACATTGAATATTAAATGTATCTTCTAATCCTTTAATTAACTGTTCGATTTCATCATGGATTTGATGACCTATACGGCTTTCCATATATCTTACATCACCAGCTAATTCCACACTATCTTGTATAACATTTAATGATCCTAAACCATTAAATGAACTAATCGTAACAACGCCCATATCAAATGGATTCAGCCTTCTCGATACAACGGTTTGAACATTCGTTACGAAAGTACTTGCTGCCATTATGGCATCGTTCGCAAGGTGCGGACTTGATCCATGACCACCTTTCCCTTTAACTTTAAGATGAAATAATGATCTACCACCCATTGTGGGACCTTTTCTATATGAAATAACGTCGGGTGTATAATCAGGGAATAAATGAATACCATAGATTTCATCCACACCATTTAAATATCCTGACTGCATCATGTCAATTGCGCCACCTGGTGCTAACTCTTCGGCATGTTGATGGATAATCATAATCTTACCTGGTAAATGCGCTTTAAGTTCGATCAAACATTCCGCAAGTATTAACAAATATGCAGTATGTGCATCATGCCCACATGCATGCATCCACCCTTTATTTTTAGAACTAAATGGTAATCCTGTATCTTCAGTAATATTTAAAGCATCAAAGTCTGCTCGTAATGCAATTGTTTTTCCCGGTAAACTGCCTTCAATCTCTACAATCAGTCCGTAATTACCACCAATGCGTTTATGTATAACGACATCTTTATTTTCATAAAATGCTTCTATATATTGTGAAGTCTTCACTTCAATAAATGACGGTTCAGGATATTGATGTAAATATTGATAATGCTTAATCATATCTTGTTCTTTTTGTTCAAGCTTTTTGAATAGTAAACTACGTAACATAGATTCACCCCCTCAATTTCATAAAAAGTAACTACTACGAAATGTAGTAGCTACTTTTTTTCATTTTTATCTTTTAATTTATCTGGATGTTCATCAACTTTATCTTCTTTTTCAAATTTCGCTAATACAGCTGTTAAGAAAAATCCTAGTCCAGCTCCAATCATTAATGAGCTAGGTGTACCATGGAAAAAGAAACTTGCGACAATACATATTATACCAATAATGATATAATGTTTAATAAATTTTTTACCCAAAAATATCCCTCATTCTTATGTCTAATAAGTTAAATTTAACATAGAAATGAGGGATAAACCATTAAATATTCTTATTTCTTATCATGTAATGATTGATACCCGTAAATACAGCAATACATGCTACAGATATCCATATTTGTGATACTTTCATTGTTAGTGAACCTTGATTCAATATTTTAGGTAAAAAGTCTAAAGGATTGTATTTCATCATTTTTGATAAATCTTCTCCTATTTCAGGAATAAATATAAATGCATCAAAGATATTAGGTAAAAATAATATTAATATGATAGCAGTAGTATAAACAACTGCTGATTTACCAGTAAGTAAATTAAGGATATTTAATAATGTTCCGTAAAATAGCATGATAAGTAGAAATTCACCAAGCATTTTGAAATAGTCAGAGACACTTAATTCGCCTGCATCTATAATAGTTGATGCTAATAATGTAAATAGCGTACCTAAAATCGTAAATATAATAACAATGCCAATGATAGATAGTAACTTGCCATATAAATACTTCACTCTATTTGTTTTAGAATTTAAGAACAACTGAATCGTGCCATACTGCATATCACGTACTATCGTTCTAATAGAGAACATTAATAATACAAGTCCTCCAAATACGAAGAACATAGCCAATACAACTTGTGCATCAAATGGTCCATCTAATGTTTTAACAGAAATCATGATGGCTATTCCTGGAAACAATGAAATGAGAAATCCTAAATAGCCTAATGGGCTTTTAAATATTCTCGTTAAATCATATTTTACATGTTGGGCGATATTCATGATACTTCAACTCCTTTGTTAATATTAAAATATTGATCTCTTAAAGTCGTTTTATTATTTTGAATAAACTTAGGATAAATATTTTGAGCGCTTAATACTTTTAACACTTCTTGATAATCTTGTAGTGCTTCAACTGAAATAATCGATTCTTGTTTATTACTTGTTACCACTTTGTAATTCATCGTAAGAAGATTAAGCGCCTCATTATAGTTTGAATGGTCAAAAATAAATTTGGTAACGTCTTTTGATTGAGCTTTCATATCGTAATCTTCAACGATCGCCCCATCTTTCATAAATACTGTTCTATCGCATATTAATTCAATATCTTCTAACTTATGACTTGAAATAAGTACTTTAATATTCAAATCTTTACTTACTTTTTGTAAAGTTTTTAAGACGTCAATCGAACCGTCTGGATCCATCCCGTTTGTCGGTTCATCTAAAATCAAATATTGTGGTTTATTCATAAGTGCCACTGCAATAGATAACTTCTGCTTCATACCCATTGAATATTTTTTTACTTTTTTGTCGATATAAGGCTTAATGCCAAATGACTCGATTAACGTATTGATATAATCATCATCTACATTTGTCCCTAATACATTTCTAAAGAAGTTTAAATTATAATAACCCGTTTTATTTAAATATAATTTTGGATTTTCTATTAAATAACCCACTTTGTCACTATTTTCTTTGTTGAAAGTTCCTTCATACTTCATAATATTCTGGTTCATAATTTTCATTAATGTTGTTTTACCTACACCATTTTTACCTATTAGTCCGACAATTTGGCTTTCCCCAAAATCAAAGTCAATATTTTTGAGGATATGTTGCTTACCGTAATACTTTTGTATATTTTTTAATTTCACGATTATTCACCTCTCCTTTAAATTGTAATTGCATGCTTTCGCGCTTTAATGATTGAAATGGTATAACTCACGATAAATAGAATGATAGAGCATCCTAAAAAGATAGACATATCATGTGTCTTAAATATGTGCGATTGTATGGAAAAGAATTTAAGCACATAATCTATAAACTGTATTGAGTTTGGTACAATTGCACCGACTATAATCATCCAAAATATAATAGGAATATTGATCAATCTTTTATACTCAGCAAATGGCAAGATTAAGCTGATTGTTAACAAATTCCCTGCAATACTTAAACACATTCCTGAAATGTCGTATGAAACCTCCATGCCTTTTTCTTGTATTAAAAATGCTACAATTGTACATAAACCAAGTAGTAATTGTGTGAATAAAATAAATAATAATCCTGTTAAATAATGAGCATTAACGACTGTTGATTGCTTAACAGGTAAACTTAAAAATGTATATTCAGAATGATTTTTATTGATTCTATTAAATAGAAAATACATTGGCACTAAGAACACAATATGGATCATAACGACGAGTATGCCTAAAATAGCTATTTTAATAAAACCATCAATTGGTAATACGACTATTAATGGTAATAACAATGCTGTAGCCAACATTAAATATAGGTATGATTTTGATAAAACTAAGTTTCTATATAATATTGCCTTCATTTTATACCTCCATAAACCGTAATTTGATCTTGATTCGCTCGTTTGATAGCTCTACTAAACTGAATCAACCATATGATTGCAACGATTAATAATATGATTGCTGGTGTATAGTATAAAAATATTTTCCAACCTAATAAATCAGCAAATTGGCGAGATCGATTCGAATATATACCAAAGTAAAACATTGTGAATATGCCATACATAGCAACTAATATCCAAGCCCCTAATTGATTAATATTTAAATGAGCAAATGTTGGATAAACGATGCTTAAAGTAAATAAATTCGTTGCTACAATAAATAACCCAGCTTGTAAAAATATTGTGTCTTGTTTTACGAATGCTATGACCATAATCATGATAAATGAAATACCTGTTACTAATAAATTATATAAATAATGCCCTTTTACAATATCAATTTTAGAAATTGGTAAACTCATATAAAAGATTTGACTACTTTGTTTATTTAAAAATATCGCATGATTAATACTGTGAACTGAAACGACTGCGACAAAATATACCGCTAATACATTCATGAGTTCTATATTTTGAAAAGACACAGTAAACTTCGTTATAAATACTAATCCGAAGCAGATTAAATAAAGTAAGTAATACCCCTTCTCATATTGAAAGTTCCGGTAGAAAACAGCTTTCATTTATACCACTTCCTTATCGAATTGATCTTTCTCAATTCTTACCATAATATCCTCTATTGATGGTGTTTCAACGACTACTTCATTTCCAAATAACTCAACAAATACTGAGCTTTGTCTTGTTAATCCTGAGAAACCTGTATTCGTTTCTTTCACACTGATTAATAGCGATCTTAATTCATCATCAAGTATGGATTGGTCTCCTTTAATGATTCGATAACCATCTGTTAAATCTTCTACACTTTCATTAATAACAATTGATCCATTTTTCAAATAAACGATATAATCAGCAATTTTCTCTAAATCTGAAATAATATGTGTAGAGAAGAAGATAGTTTTTTCTTCATCAATTAACTCTCTTTGTAGAATTTCAAGCACTTCATTACGTACTACTGGATCAAGTCCTGCAGTTGGTTCATCTAGAATGTAAAGTTCAGCATGGTGACTTAATGCGATTGCTAATGACAATTTCATTTTCATACCTGTTGAAAATTGCTTAATTTTTTGTTTATAAGGTAATTTAAATTCTTTAATATAACCTTCAAATACATCGTGGTCCCATTGTTTATAATATTTACTGACAACTTTCTCGATTGTTTTAATATTCCAGTTTTCATACATATATAATTCAGAATAGACAAAGCCGATTTTATTTTTAATTTCAACTGGATTCTCACTTAAATATTCTCCAAGTATCTTTAAATCTCCACTTTGTTCTTTAAGAAGGCCCATAATTATACGAATAATAGTAGTTTTACCAGCACCATTCGCACCAATAAATCCCGTTACATAACCTTTACGTACTTCAAAATTAACATCTGATAATTTAAGATTTTTATGACTAAAATTTAGATTTTTAACGTCTATCGCATTGTCCATTTTATTCACCTTCCTCATAAATCAAATTAACGATTTCATTGAGTTCTTTAACATCCATTCCGATTAACTTTGCTTGTTTAGTTAAATCTCTTGCTAAATCCTCTATGACAATAAACTGTTTTTCTTTCATGATTGAGGGGTCTTGTGATTTTACAAAAGTGCCCTTCCCTCTTATGGTCGTGACAAATTGCTCTTGTTCTAAATCAACATAAGCACGTTTAGTTGTTATTAAACTGACACCTAAATCACTTGCTAACTCTCTCATAGAAGGTAATGAAGCACCCTGTTCTACTTTACCTTGTAATATTTGTGCTTTGATTTGTTCTTTAATCTGTTCATAAATTGGTTGATTACTATTATTTTGAAGTAGAATCTTCATGTTTAACCTCCCTCTCTCTAACTGTGTATAAACAGTATATACATTATATACATGTTTGTCAAACATATTCAACAAAAAGCTTATAAATTAGCGTTTTTAGACATAAAAAAACAGAGTGTGTATATACGACATATATACACACTCTGTTTAATTTTATTATTTTAAGTCATTGATTGCTTTAGCAATAGATTCAAATACATGTTCTATATCAGATTTTTCAATACAGCTAAACGCAATACGGATATCTGTTTTATTTAAAGCAATAATACCGATACTATACTTCTCAATTAAATGTAATCTCAATTGCTCAGGGTCTACATCTAACACTTTAAGTGCCATAAAGTAACCTGAATTAAATGCATACGGCGTCCATAATGATTTAAATTCATCACGATAAGCGACTTCTTTCGTTACTTCATATCTTTCTTTTAAAATATTCACGTTATGATCAACTTGATCTTGGAAAGAAGGATCTTCCATTGCATGAATAATTGCAGTTTGGCTTGGTAAAGAACAACTTGATAAGTTACTTCTAATTAATCCTTTTAATTTAGCAACTAATACATCTTTAACAACATCATTTTGACTACCAAATGTTAAGAAACCAACACGGAAGCCCCATGAGAAGTATTCTTTAGTAGCCCCATCAATTTTAACCGGCATAATATTTTCATGATTTAGCGCAGTTATTGCTGTAAAGACAGATTGTTTATAAACATCTTCAAAGAATAATCCATAATAAGCATCATCAACTAAAGTAATTACTTGCGTACCTTTATCAGCTAATTGTTTAATAGCTTCAACCATTTCTTTTACTTCTTCAACTACTGGTGTATAGCCAGTTGGATTATTTGGGAAGTTTAAAACGAGAATAACTTTTTCTTTATTATATTGTTCTAAAGCATGTTTGAAATATTCTAAAGTGTAACTGCCATCTTCTTCAAATGCTTTATAAGTTTCAATGTTCGCACTATGTCTTACACCAAAAGCTAATTTATAGTTCCCCCAGTTATGTTCAGGTAATAAAATTGTATCTTGTGCATCTACAAATAAGTCTCCAGCTAAAGATAATCCGTGTGTTAATGCATTTGTTACGACTGGTTTAGAAATATCATCAGCACTTAAATCAGGATTGTCTTTTAAAATTTTATGTTGCCATAATGTACGTAAACGTTCATCACCTTGTGGCGGTGCATATGGGAATATATCACTTGGATCTTGGGTACCAAATTGGTTATATAAAGCATCTGTGTACATAATACCTTCATCAGTAGTTGCCATACCGATTGTTGCATTATACTTTGTACCTTTTGCTTCTCCAGATTGTGATAAAATACCCTTTGGATAATAAATAGATTTACCTAAATCGGAAAGCATATCTAATACAACAGGATATTCTTTTTTCAGTTGTTCATTTAATTCTAATGCTAGTGGGTTCATAGAAAGTCATCCTCTTTCATTGTTATGATACTTCTATACTAGACGAGAATAATGAAAATTAAAAGTGTGTTCACTAAATTTCATCATTTAATTTTAGAAAATCATCCCTTTTTGGATAACAAAGAAATAATTGATATAATAAATAAAGTAAAGGAGCAAAATATATGTCTACAATTACAAAAGTTCTCGTTGGTTTAGCTATAATCTGCTTAATTATTGGAATAGGCATTCAAATAAGCGGCAACTCAGGCATTCAATTTACATTCGCATCAATATTATTTTTAGTAGCTGCATTTATAAGTAGAAATGGCGACCGAAAAAAGGCTAATAAAAAGAAGTAAAAAAATATAGAGACTGGAACATAAGGTAATGTCCCAGTCTCTATATTTATATTATGATTGCTTTGGTATTTTCCAATAATCATCTTTATTTTCTTTATCTAATACTTTCTTAAATCCTTTTGATTGATATGCCTCTTTTATATCTTTAACCCATTTAGCATCTTTATTTTTACTATCTACAACAACTTGTAAATATAAATCTTCTACTAAATCTTCTTTTAGAAGTCCTTTAGCTGGATCAACTTTCGAAGCGTAAACAATTGAACCTGGTATAACTGCATAATCAACTTCGTCTAAAATTCTAGGAATATTTGCAGAATCCATCGTTTTGATGTTAAGATTCATTGGATTATCAGAAATATTTTTCTTCGTGATTTTAATATCATTTTTATCTGCATTTAATTTAATCCAACCTGCTTTTTCTAATAAACGATAAGCTCTAGCTGCATTTGATGGATCTTGTGGTATAGCTATTGTATCTCCATCTTTAATGCCTTTAAGATCTTTATTTTTATTAGAGAAAATTTGTGCAGGCACTGTTGGTATTTTAGTAATATTCGTTAAATCAGCATCTCTTTCTTTATTAAACGTATCCATATACGCTTTATGTTGATCAACGTTAACATCCACACTACCTTCTTGCAAAGCAACATCAGCTTGTAGTAATTCAGTGAAGTCTTTATCTTTAACAGTATAACCTTTCTTCTCTAATTCAGGTTTAATACCTTTCAAAAATAACTCACTATAAGGTCCTGGTGATGTAGCAATAGTAATTTCCTTCTTTTCTTTGTCATCATTATTTCCACAAGCTGCTACCACAACTGATAAAATAAGTGTCAAAGCTAAAAATATGTATCTTTTCATAAAAACGCCTCCCTTAATTCCGACTAAACTCATCTGTTTAATTATTATATTATCATTTAGTAATCTAAAGTCAATCAAATTTTTATATGTTAAACTCTCATTAGGAGTGATGATTATGGCTTTATACCAAAAGTTAATTCAAACGAGTGCTGGTGAAATGTTAGCAATTGCTAATAATGAGTACTTATTAATGTTACATTTTACGAATAAACCTTCGTTAGAAGAAGAGTTACAAATTGTGCGTAAACAACTTAATTCAGAAATTAATGATGAAAGTAATCATATTTTAGATAAGCTTGAAGAGGAATTGAATCTTTATTTTGAAGGTAATCTTTCTAATTTTACAACACCTATACATTTTAATTTTGGTACACCTTTTCAACAAAAAGTGTGGCGTGCTTTATGTGATATTCCGTTTGGCGAGACGATATCTTATAAGCAGTTAGCTGAAAATATTGGTAAACCTACTGCTTTTCGTGCTGTCGCTAATGCAAATGGTAAGAATTTTATTACGATTCTTGTACCTTGTCATCGTGTGATAGCTGCTGATGGTTCAATTGGTGGATATTCCAGTGGCATAGAACGAAAAGAAATCTTGCTTGATATTGAGAAAAATAAAAGTAACATCGGCTAATATTTTCAACCGATGTTACTTTTTTAGTTTACTATAAATGTTTAATCATATATTTGTAGTCATGTCCACTTAGTTTTCGATCATATGATGGCTTGAAACCAAGTTTCTCATATAATTTCATTGCACCTTCATTATCAAATTCACAATTTAATGATACTTGCTTAAATCCTCTTTCTTTAGCTCGTTCAAAAGCATCTACTATAAGTTTAGAAGCAATACCTCTACCTCTATATTCTGAAAAGACCGCAACTGAATCAATATATAAATCACCATTATCCGCTTCTTGTTCAGGTAACGGCGTTCCTTCTAATTTAAAAGAATCTTTAAATGCAATATTGTACCAATTTTCTTCAAGTTGTTTTTCGTCAGTACCACTATAGCAATTAAGAAAACCTGCTACTTCACCATCGACTTCATATACCTGACTATGTTTATAATGGTTTCTATATTCACTCTCAACACTCGCTTGTTCAAGTAATCTTAAAACAGTTTCCTGATCATTTTGAACAACTAAAGGTAGTTCCATATCATGCCAAATCATAAACATTAACTCACTTAATTTTTTCGCATCTTCTTTAACAGCAGATCTAATCATATTTTCTACTCCTTTAATACAAATTAGATTTATTTTAACATAAAAATCCCCTTTCCATATGGTTTAATACCATTTAGAAAGGGGATTAGACATATCTCTTAATTTGTAATGTCGGTTATATTTACCGAATTACATCATACCTGGCATTCCGCCCATGCCGCCCATATCTGGTGCTGCTGGTTCTTCTTCTGGAATGTCTGCTACTACTGCTTCAGTAGTTAAGAACATTGCTGCTACAGATGCTGCATTTTGTAATGCTGAACGTGTAACTTTTGTTGGATCGACAATACCTGCGTCTAACATATTTACCCATTCATCTGTTGCTGCATTGTAACCAATACCTTCATCAGCATTTTTAAGTTTTTCAACTATAATTGATCCTTCTAAGCCAGCATTTTCAACGATTTGACGTAATGGTGCTTCAAGAGCTTTCAACACAATGTTCACACCAGTTTGTACATCGCCTTTTGCTTCAACTTCAGCTACTTTATTATAAATAGATACTAATGCTGTACCACCACCTGCTACTATACCTTCTTCAACTGCAGCACGTGTAGAGTTTAAAGCATCTTCAATTCTTAATTTACGTTCTTTTAATTCTGTTTCAGTTGCAGCACCTACTTTAATAACTGCAACGCCACCTGCTAATTTAGCTAAGCGTTCTTGTAATTTCGTACGATCAAAGTCTGAAGTTGTTTCTTCAATTTGAGCTTTAATTTGACCAACACGAGCGTCGATGTTTACTGAGTCACCTTGACCTTCAACAATTGTAGTGTCGTCCTTAGTAACTTGAACTTTACCTGCTTCACCAAGCATATCTAGAGTTGTTTCTTTTAAGTCTAAACCTAAGTCATCAGTAATCACTTGGCCACCAGTTAAAATTGCTAAGTCATCTAACATTGCTTTACGACGGTCACCAAATCCAGGCGCTTTAACTGCTACTGCTGTAAATGTACCACGTAATCTGTTTAATACTAAGTTTGTTAATGCATCTCCATCAACATCGTCAGCAACAATTAAAATTGGTCTATTTGTTTGTAAGATTTTTTCTAAGATAGGTAAAATATCTTGGAATGAAGAAATCTTTTTATCTGTAATTAAGATGTAAGGATTTTCTAATTCAGCAGTCATCTTGTCTGAATCTGTCACCATATATGGTGAAGTATATCCTCTATCAAATTGCATACCTTCAACAACTTCTAATTCAGTGCTGAATCCTTTAGATTCTTCAATTGTAATAACACCGTCATTACCTACTTTTTCCATTGCTTCTGAAATAAATTTACCAATTTCTTCATCCGCAGCAGAAATAGAACCAACTTGTGCAATTTCTTCTTTTTTCTCAACTGGTTGAGAGATATTGTGTAATTCTTCTAAAGCTACTTTAACTGCTTTATCAATACCTTCACGAATACCAACTGGATTTGCACCACTTGTTACGTTTTTTAAACCTTCTTGAATCATCGCTTGAGCTAAGACAGTTGCTGTAGTTGTACCGTCACCTGCAACATCATTTGTTTGGTTTGCAACTTCTGCAACTAATTTAGCACCCATATTCTCATATGGATCTTGTAATTCAATTTCTTTAGCGATTGTAACACCATCATTTGTGATTAATGGTGAAGTGAATTTTTTATCTAAAACGACGTTACGTCCTTTAGGTCCTAAAGTTACTTTAACTGCATTTGCTAATTTATCAACACCAGCAAGCATAGAACGTCTAGCGTCTTCTGAAAATTTTAGTTCTTTAGCCATTTATAAAAACCTCCATAAAATATCTTCAAAAATATTATCTAAATTATTCAATAACTGCTAAAATGTCATCTTCTGAAAGGATAATATATGTTTCTTTATCTCGTTTAACTTCTGTTCCTGCGTATTGTTGATATACAACTTGATCACCTACAGCAACATCTACAGTAAGTCTTGTACCATCTTCTAGACGCTTACCTGGTCCAACAGCAACAACTTTTCCTTCGTTGGACGATTCTTTAGCTGAATCTGTCAATACAATTCCGCTAGCTGTAGTTTGTTCTGTTTCTGTTTTCTCAATAATAATTCTATCTCCCAATGGTTTTAACATTTATAAAATCCTCCTTGGCGCTAATAATGTTAGCACTCTTTATACTTAAGTGCTAACTACATTTTTATAATAATCAAATTTGGTCAAAATTACAAGCAATATAACTTAAATTTTTCTCTTTTTCTGCTAAATAAGGTACAATGTTTACATGTTTATTTTTGGAGGAATTGAAAATGCAATTTAATCGATTAACTGTTAATATTGCTACCCTATTACTATTTGGTGTTGTACAAACAATCGCAATTATTCCAAATAGTTTATACGCTGATTCAGGATTATCTAAAGTCACAAGATTAGAAATCAGCTTAACTTGGATGGCAACAACAGCTATCATTACTGTTTTATTATTATGGTATATGAACTCAAATATTAAAAATCCAACTCGATTAGAACAACAAAAGAAAGAACCATGGGTATACGTGATTTTCTGGTGTGTTGCAGGTATTATAATGGCCATGCTTGGACAAATCATCGCCGCTTTGATTAATACATATATATTTAATCAACCAGTAGAAAGTGGCAATACTCAAAATCTCATGAAGATTGCACAACAATCACATATATTAATCATTTATATCGTATTAGCAGGTCCAATATTAGAAGAATTAATATTCCGTAAATTAATTTTCGGAGAGATATACAATATGATCAAAGCACCTAAGTGGTTAAGCTTTATCGTAGCAGTATTAGTCAGTTCTTTTATCTTTTCATTAGCACATTCAGATCCAGAACATACATTAATATATGTTGTAATGGGAACTGTATTTAGTGGACTTTATGTACTAACGAAACGTATCATCGTACCAATGATTGCGCATATGGGAATGAACGGTATAGTTGTTTTGGGACAAATTGTATTTAAAGATCAAGTAAACGAACAATTAGAGAAACAATCTCAAATTTCACAACTGATTTATCATACAATCTTGAGCATGTATAGCTAAACGAAAATAAAATAAGCATATCACCGAACTGAAGAACTCAGTCTTAAGTGATATGCTTATTTTTTGTGTTTAGAGGGCGGCTAACTTCCATTATTCTGAATTCTGGTAATTAGAGGGACACTTCTTAGAGACATTTCTCACAATTATGTCCCTAACATATTCTAATATTGTTTAACGCCCCATAATACTTCTTCACATTTTTTAATAATGTATTTAATAACTTCGATTCTAGCTGATTTTTTGTTGTCAGCTGGTACGACAAGCCATGGTGCATGATCTGTGTTTGTGAATTTAATCATATCGTGACTTGCTTCGATATATTGATCCCATTTTTCTCTATTTCGCCAATCTTCGTCTGTAATTTTCCATTGTTTTTCTGGTGTATCTTCTCTTTCTTTAAATCTTCTTAATTGTTCATCTTTATCTAAAGTTAAGAAGAATTTCAAGATAATTGCACCTTCGTCTGTCCACATTTTCTCAAATTGATTGATTTCTTCATAGGCACGTTTCCATTCTTTCTTAGTAGCAAATCCTTCTACTCTTTCGACTAATACTCTTCCGTACCAACTTCTATCGAATATTTCAATATGGCCGCTTCTAGGCATATCTTTAGCAAATCTCCATAAGTAATGATGATTCAACTCAACATCTGTTGGGGCACTTATTGCATTTACTTCATAACCGGTTGGATCTAATTTTTCTCTAACTCTTTTAATATTGCCACCTTTACCGGCTGCATCCATGCCTTCGTATACTAATATTAACGGAATTTTTCTTTCGTATAATGCAAATTGCAATTCTTTTAGTCTATCTTGTAAGTCGCCTATAAGAGCTTTATATGTCTTTTTACTTACTTTATCTATTGATTGATCGAATAGGTCTGTTTTAAACTCTTCTGTAAAATCGCCATCAATTACTTTGTCTTTCTTTTTATGTAGTTTAATCGCTTTGTTCAAACGATTGATAATGTGCTGATACATTAAATTGATAGCTTCTTCTCTCTCCGTATAATCAATGATTTCCCATTCATCAGGCGATGCTTTAAGTATTTTATGCATTTCTTTATGATATACGTCATCATTAATGGCACTTTCATATTCTTGTGCTTTCCAACTTGTTAATGGATTTTCTTTCATTTCTTTTAAATGTTCTTTTCTCTTCTTATCACTAATCTCAATATAAAACTTAATAATTTCATAGCCATCATCATGGACCATCGATTCAAAGTCTTGGATTTGTCTTCGTAATGCATGATATTTGTTGTATATAGAATGTTTTATTTTGTTTGCTTGATATTCTATATAATATGCATACCAACTTCTAAAATAAATATTGATATCACCTTTTGAAGGTAAACTGTTCCAATACTTCTGTAAAAATTGATATCTTAGATCGTCCTCTGAAGGTGATTTCATCGGTACAAAGTGTGTGTATTTAGCATCAAGTGTTAAAAGAAGTTCATTTGATAGTCTCGTCTTACCTGATGCGGGAACACCTTCAAATACAATCATGATAGGAATTCCAAGTTCTTTTGTCTTCCTTGTTAATGCTGCTACTTCTAAAGATAATTGTTCATTATTTTTAGCCATTTATATACACCTCTTTTCATCTCATATTATATGCTTTTACCTTTATTTTCGCAATTTTCAATAAAATTACAACAAAGAAATGTTATAATATATTTATTAAGGGAGGTTTTAACATGACGTTAACTTTTAAAGATTATCAATATGAACAAATCAATATTGAAGAAAAAGAAAAACAAACCAAATCATTATTAAATGAATTCGATAATGCAGAAACGGTCGATCAAGCAATTGAGGCGATTAATGAAATTAATAAGATTAGAAACCATACTGATACGCATTATAACCTAGCTTACATAAGAGCATCTATCGATACAAATGATGAATATTATAATAAAGAAAGAGATTTCTTTGATGAAACAATGCCTAAAATACAACATTTAGACCATTTATTCTATCAATCTTTATTAAAATCTAAATTTAAAAATGATTTAATTGCACATTTTGGACAACAACTTTTTTCTTTAGCAGAAGTTGCTCTCAATACATATAATCCTTCTATTAATGACTTACTTGTTAAAGAAAATAAATTAGTAAGCGAATATGATAAATTAATTGCTTCAGCAGATATTGAATATAACGGTGAACATTTGAACTTATCACAATTCAGTAAGTACTTAATCAACGAAGATAGAGCAATTAGAAAAGATGCTTTTACAGCTAGAGAACAGTTTTTTGCAGAGCATCTAGAGGATTTAGATCGTATCTATGATGATCTCGTAAAAACTAGACATGAAATAGCTTTAAAATTAGGATATGAGAACTTTGTTCAACTCGGCTATGATAGAATGCAAAGAATTGGGTACGATGCAAATGATGTTAAAATTTTTAGAGAGCAAGTTAAAGAACATGTCGTACCTATTACTGAAGACATCAAATCACAGCATGCAAAACGTATTGGCGTGGACAATTTAAAAGCTTACGATAATAATTTTACTTTTAAAACTGGTTCGCCAAAACCACAAATATCAACAGAGGAAATCGTGAAAAATGCTAAAAAAATGTACCATGAACGTTCTGAAGAAACTGGTCATTTTATAGATTTTATGATTGATAAACAATTATTTGATTTAGAAGCTAAAAAAGGAAAAGAAAGTGGTGGTTATTGCACAATCATTAATGATTTCAAATCACCATTCATCTTTGCCAACTTTAATGGCACGCAAGGCGATATTGAAGTTATGACACATGAAGCCGGACATGCTTTTCAAGTATTTGAAAGCTTGAAGTATTCTGTGCCAGAATATTACTTCCCTACTTCAGAAGCATGTGAAATTCATTCAATGAGCATGGAATATTTAACTTATCCATGGATGTCATTATTTTTCAAACAAGATACGGATAAATTTAAACTCTCTCACTTAGAAGACAATATTAAATTCTTACCATATGGTGTAGCAGTGGATGAATTCCAACACTTTGTTTATGAGAATCCAGACATTTCTTCAGAAGAACGCAGAAAAGCTTGGTCAGATTTAGAAAATAAATACTTCCCAAGCGTAGACTATGACAATATTCAACATCTTGAAAATGGTGCATTTTGGCATAGACAAGGTCATATATTTGCATCACCATTTTATTATATTGATTATACATTAGCGACAATTTGTGCAATGCAATTTTTCATTAAACAAGAAGCTGATCCAGAACAAGCATGGTCTGATTATTTAAAAATATGTCAAATTGGCGGTTCACAATCATTTATTGATATTATGGCATCTGTTCAGTTACAATCTCCTTTTGAAGAAGATACTGTAAAATCCATTATAGAAACATTATACAAAGCAACTCAGAATATTGATCAAAGTGAATTTTAATAAAAAGTGAGAGCGGGGCAGAAATCCCGCCCCGATAAGGATGACTAGATACTACAAGAGACTGAGACATTACATTATGTCCCAGTCTTTTTTATATGGAAGAATCAAGGTAAGAGTGAGGTTCTATGTTGCTAGATTGGAGCGTCTTGCAATATACGAAGCTTGTATTTATCTTGTTTGGGCAGTCTTGATAAATACAGAGCCTCTATTTATCTTGTTTCACCTGTCTTGATAAATACAAGGTCCTCAACATTGCTTGTCACGCCCCACTTGCAATGTTCAGCCTCCTATTTCTAAAAATATGAAAAGGAGTCTAGAACATTTCTGTCCCAGACTCACTTTTACTTGATTTATATTTATGACTTTGAAAATCTTCGCATTATGAATAATATGATGAATCCTAATACAAGTACGATTGCGATTGAAATACCAATGATAAGCGGTTTAGAAACATCTTTATGCTCAGAAGCTGTTTCAAAACTTTCTGTCGTTGTTTTTGTTGTTTCTGTTTTTGTATCATCATCATCTACAGATGTTGTTTCTGTCGTTTTATTAGTCTTTTTAAATTTTGGTTGTGCTAAATCAGGTCTACTACCAACTTTACTTGTTACAAGCTCTAACACATCTTCATCCAATTTACTATAATACGCTTCTGAATGGCCAGGTATAAATTTAGGCGCTTTTTCATCAGTGTATTGCGGATTGTTGTAATAGCCATCCCCTACTTCATTTGTGTTAGGATATGCTGGCATTGTTGGTTTATATTGATTTACATTTTGATCATTATTTCTATTTGTATTTGGTTCATTAGTTTTAGGTTCTTCAGAAGATGGTTTCCCACTATTGGATTGATTCGGTGATGGTACTTGATCTTGATGATTGCTATCATTGCTTGAAGGTTCTTCAGTGCTCGGCTCTTCTGTTGTTGGTTCTTCTGTTGTTGGTTCCTCTGTTGTTGGTTCTTCAGTGCTCGGCTCTTCTGTTGTTGGTTCCTCTGTTGTTGGTTCCTCTGTTGTTGGTTCTTCAGTGCTCGGCTCTTCTGTTGTTGGTTCTTCTGTTGTAGGCTCCTCTGTACTTGGCTTTTCATCAGTCTTAGGTTCTTCTGTACTTGGTTTCTGATCTGATTTCGGCTCAGTACTGGGCTCTTCCGTTGTTGGTTCTTCTGTACTAGGCTTTTCATCTGATTTTTGTTCAGACTTTTTATCTCTAATTGGTTCTTCTGATGACTGTTCCTCTGTACTTGAATTTTCTTCTGACTTCGGTTCAGTACTTCTTTCCTCTGTTTTACTATTTTGTTCACTATTAGAATCAGTTTCTTTGGATTGCTGTGCTTCTATATTTTGATTCGATTGTTCTTGAGTTGTGTTCGGAGAAGTATCTTTTGTACTAGATTCATTGCTTTCTATCGCATCTGTATTATTCCCGTGTGCTACTCCAAATGCCATAGAAGATAATAGTAATGTTGAAATCATAGCATTTTTAAATATCTTCATAAAAATTCTTCCCCTCCTCTACATTAATTAATAGTTAAAGTATAAAGGAATGTTTCTTTGTTTTCTATGCTTGAACGCCATATGTTACACAGAATTAATATTTTGTAATAACTTATTCATATTTCTTACAATTTACTGATATTAAAATAAACGCTTGTTGTATCAGAACAACAAGCGTTTTTGATTCGTTTAATTATTTAGTTGTAAGTCATATTTCGTAAACTTCAAGTAAACTTGGCCAGACTCTGTAGAAGTTCTGAAATTAACAGCATCTTCATCAGGGAATATTCTCGTTGTGAATACTTTTTCACCATCGTTAACAAAAATTTCTAGACTAGATGTATCACTATAAATTCTCAGGTCTTTTAAATCATTATCTAAAGTTGTTGTCCGAGTTGTCTTCTCAACCGCTTCACTTACAATACCACTTTCAAATCGATCTAAAGTTAGTTGTTTAGAACGTGTATTATAAATAATTTGCGTTGAACATTTCTTAGATACTCTTAAATCAAAGTATATTTCGCTAGCTTCATTCTCCAGAATCTCAATCATTAATTCAAACTGTTTACCCTCATATGGGTGAAGTTTAACTGAATGCTTATTAGCATAACCTTCAGCAGTTTCTTTATTTGTTCTTAATTTTTCAAGTGCTTTTATAGGTCTTTGTTTCAGTTTATCATCTTCAATTGTTAATACTCTTGGAATAGTTAAACAATGTGCCCAACCTTCTTCATCTGTAGCATAATCTATTTCAGGAAGTCCCATCCAACCAATTAATATTCTGTCACCATGTTCATCTAAGAACGTTTGAGGTGCGTAAAAGTCAAATCCTTGGTCTAATTCAACAAATTCTTGGTGGTCAAACTTCAACGTATCTAAATCAAAATCACCAATTAAATAACCAGATTGATAGATGTTCTCGAATTGGTTATTTTTCGCTTCAATACCTTGAGGCGAAAAGATAAATACATCTTTATCATTTAACTTAAATAAATCTGGGCATTCCCACATATAACCAAAATCTTGTAATTGCGTTTCAATTTCGCCTTTAAAGTTCCAATCTTGAATATTTTCAGATTCATATATAACAGCTGTACCTGTTTCATTCTCTCTTTGAATGCCAAATATTGCATAGTATTTTCCATTCTCAAACCATACTTTAGGGTCTCTAAAATGTTCAGTATATCCTTCTGGCTTGTTTGGAATAGCTGGTTGATCAAACTTTTTAAAAGTGCCATCTTCTAATTGTTCAGCAATCATTTGGACAGATTTACGATCCCAATTTTCATTACGCACATTTCCCGTATACATTAAATATAACTTTCCATCATAATCAAATGCACTACCCGAATATACACCATGACTATCATATTCTGTATCAGGCGCCAACGCGATTCCCTCATCTTTAAATTCTAGTAAATCTTTACTTGTATAATGATACCAATACTTCAAACCATGAACGGCACCAAGCGGAAACCATTGATGAAATATATGATAAACGCCATTATGATAAACCAAACCATTTGGATCATTTAACAACCCTGTTTTTGGTTGAATATGAAAAGTTTGACGCCATTTTGACGCATTTACTTTATCTATTAATTCATTGTATGCTTCATCAGATATGTCTGATAATTTTTTATATCTTTCTTCTCGTGTCCAATTTACCATTATCATTCTCCTTACATCCGATTTAGACCGGTTCCATAATATATATTTTAGCATACTTGAAAGGCTTATTTTTTTAACCATTCAAATTGTGTTCCGATAATATTTAATTTTTCTACCGTTTCTTGATTAATACTTTTATTTAATACATGAACAGCTGTCTCACCAGCTAAATAATAGTTAAACTTTACAGTACCAATATGAGGTGCCACAATTTCTGTCATCTTATTTCCGCCAAATCCAACAATCGTTGGCATATCAACTTCTCTTTTTAAAAGTGTATGGTATATACCTAAAGCTATATTATCAGTAGCTGCGACAATAACTTCGTCTTCTCTCAACTTAATATCATTACCTAATATCTGAGCATCTTTTATACTGAAACTACTTTCAATAAATGTTGGGTTGATGCCTTGATCCTTTAGTGGAATAAACAAACCTTCTTTTCTCGTCTTACCAACTGCAATATCATGTTCAGAAACACCGATATATGTAATATTGTGCTTTTGATGTTTCAATAACCATTCTGCTACTTGATTACCTGCTTGGAAATCATCATGAACTATCGATAAAAGTGATCCATGCGATTGACCAACAATAACAATCGGGCATTCAACTGACTCAATTGCTTTCATATGTTCTTCAGAAATGTTAGTTGCCATCAAAATAATGCCATCCACTTTTCTCTTAGCTAACATATAAATAGAATCGATTTCTCTATCTTTTGATAAATCTGTATTCACAATCATTGTTTGAACATTTTGTTTAAGTAAAGTTGTTTCAATTCCTTTTAACGTTTCAGTCGTTGCATAGGAATCTAACCTTGGTACAATAGCACCGATCAGCCCCGTTCTCTTAGCCTTTAAACTTTGAGCAAATTGATTCGGTTTATATCCTGTTTCTTCTACTACTCTATGTATTTTTTCTTTTGTACTTTTACTAATGGAGCCACCATTTAAATATCTAGAAACTGTACTTTTAGAAACACCCGCCATATTAGCAATATCTTTAATCGTCTTCATGTATACACCTCTCAGTCATTTATTCTATCATAAAACCGTTTCCAATTCTTTATAAATAAAATACAGTTTTAAACAAAAAAACCTAGAAACAAAGATACTTGCCTTTGTTTCTAGGTTAAATGTAATTTATTGTTTTTCAACCGTTATCGTCCATGAAGCATCTCCAAGTTGTTCATAATTCGTAACTGGATAACCATTCTCTGCTGCCCAATTTGGGAGTGCTTCTGTCGCTTGCGTACAATCAAAATCAATTTTCAATTGTTCGCCAACTTGTAATTCATCCATTTTATTTTGTGCTTCTATTAATGGGAATGGACATACCATTCCTACTGTACCTAATTCATGTACCATATATATTGACTCCTTTTATTAAATACTTTGTGTACTTACTTGTGTCTTAGTTTGTCTTGCTTTTCTAGGTTTAACAAAGATGAAATAACTCATAAACCATGCACCAACGATCATTGATGGTAATGCAACCCAACCTTGCCAACTCATTGCTGCAGTTGAAACTAAACCATTACCGATTGAACATCCGCCTGCTAATGATGCACCAACACCCATACAAGCACCACCGATAACACTGTTTCTTATTGTTTTAGTATCTGGCATTCTCCATTTGAATTCTCTTGAACCTTTTGCAGCAATATATGAACCGATAAATATACCAAGTACTAAAAATACGCCCCAGTTTATTAATGAAGCATCACCTGTAACTAAGTATTGCACGATATTTGCTGAAGGTGTTGTAATACCAAGGCCAGCAATTCTTCCTGTTGAAGCACTCATTGGCCAAGCAATTAATGCTATTATTCCTACTGCTATTGCAGCTGCAAATGGGTGATATCTTTTTTCAAATAAGATATGACGAATGCCTGTATATTTTTGTTTTAATTGAGGAATTGCTACTTTTGGTTTTTTTAGTGTTTTTGTCACAAAATAAACTGTAACAATAACTAAAATAGCAATCAATACCCATACAGGTACATTAAGTGTTTCTGCCATATTAGAGTTAACGACACTATATGAATTAATTTTTTCTTGAACAGGATTTAATGGTCCAGATTTCATAATTGCTGCAGTTACACCGTATAATACTAAGGCTATCCAGCTTCCAATTAAGCCTTCGCCTGCTCTGTACCATGTACCAGTCGCACATCCACCAGCTAGGATAATTCCGATACCAAATACAAATGATCCAAATATCGTACCTACTAATGGAAATGTTGCTGCTTCTAACTTAAATACGCCTAATCCTACTAGTGTAAATAATCCAATGCTTTGAATAGAGATCGCGATTAATAAAGCATAAAACATTTTATTATTTTTCTGTACATACATATCTCTAAACCCGCCTGTTAAACAAAAACGTGTTCTTTGCATAACAAAGCCAAGTAATATTCCGACTATAAGGCCACTTATAATCATCCAAACCATATAAACAACTCCTTATTCCTATTACAATGATAGGAATAATAATATATCATATACAACACATATTCAAGTTAACATTTGATTACAAATATCAGACAATTCAATAAAAAAACAGCTATAGCATTAAGCTACAGCTGCTCTTTATCCTCTTGATCCATCCCCAGTTCTTCTTCCATTAATTTTTGCTCTGCTTTTAAATATTTTTTATAGCCTATTTTTGAAATAATAATGCTGATTTCATAAAGTAAAATCATTGGTAATGTAAACAACATATGTGTCATAAAGTCAGGTGGTGCGATTAACGCAGCCACAACAAGTAAAATAAAATACGCATATTTTCTATTTTTCTTTAAAAACATCGGTGTAACGATACCTAATCGCGTTAAAAATAGTAATAAAATTGGTAATTGAAAGACAAAACCGAATGGTATTGTAAATTTAAACATTTCACTAAAGTATTCTTTAATCCCGATTGTTTGCTTGATCCCCATATCATCAGCTAATCCCATTGTGAACGAAATTAAATACGGAAAAATCACAAAGTATGAGAATAATAAACCACCTACAAATAAAATCAAACTAAATGGTATATAACTTAATGTCACTTTTTGTTCTTTCGGATGTAAACCTGGAGATATAAATGCCCATAATTCGTATAAAATTACAGGCGATACTATGATAAATGCAATCACAATTATCATTGTTATGTATATCGTTAATGGATCCGTTATTCTAAATGCATTGAGTTCTAATGTTTGTGTAAAATCATCATTTGTTATATAAAAAATAACTGGTTTAGCTACGAAAAAGCCAACGATGAGACCACCAACAAGGAAATATGCAATGATCATAATACGTCCACGAAGTTCTTCTAAGTGTTCGACAAATGTTAAATTGTCTTTATCCACCGTCTTACCTCCAATCTAAAAAAGATGTGGCAGGAAACCCGCCACATTCATGGGAACATCTGTTAAATAAAATTCTATTTAACTTCTTTATCTTTGCTATCTTCTGGAGTGCTTTTCTTCTCATCAAAGTTTGTCATGCCATCAGTCGCATCTTTAAATTCTTTTAAAGTTGAACCCATTGCTCTACCGAATTGTGGTAATTTCTTTGGTCCAAATATAATTAATGCAACTACCCCTATAAATAATAAACTGACTGGTCCTGAAATACCAAGTGTGTTAATAAACATTAAAGCTTCCATTTGATACCCTCCTATTGATTCTTCATAAAGAAGATTAAAGATTGTAATTCAATTCCTAAATCTATATGATGAACCTGCACTTTCTCAGGTACATTAATTCTTTGAGGTGTAAAATTCAAAATACCAGTAATACCCGAAGATGTTATACGATCCGCAACTTTTTGAGCTGCTTGTTGTGGTACTGTTAATATTACAACTTGTATACCTACTTCTTCAACTACCTTTTCAAAATCATCCATACTATCCACAGTTAATTTACCAACCATACTTCCAATGATATCTTCTGATTGATCAAAAGCAGCTACTATTTGCATTCTATCATTTACAGTAAAGTTATAATTCACAAGTGCAGTACCTAAATTACCAACACCAACGATTGCGACTTTAGTCATATCATCTTGTTCAAGCGTTGTTCTAAAAAATTTAAGTAAATAACTAATATTGTAACCATAACCTTTTTTACCTAATTCACCAAAATACGAAAAATCTCGACGAATGGTAGCTGAATCAATTTTAAGTCCTTCACTTAATTCTTTCGATGAAACACGATCTACGCCAGAATTATGCAATGTGCTAACAAATCTATAATAAAGAGGCAAACGTTTCAAAGTTGCTTTAGGGATCTTCACATCATTCTTTGCCAAAATCCTCACCTTTTCCAATATAAAATAATGTGATTGCGTTCACATCTAATGGCTTAATTATAACAAACTTCACGTAAAATAACTATATAAATATTGTATGTGATTTACATACAATTATCACTCGTTTTCATGTAAAATAATAACTAATAGAGAGGTGTAAACATGATACTTTTACAAATAAATAAATTAGAGAAATCTTATGATGGAGAAGTTATATTCTCTGATGTAGATTTCGAAGTAAAAACCGGTGAAAGAATCGCTATTGTCGGTAGAAATGGCGCGGGAAAAACAACATTAATGAAAATCATTGCTGGTGTTGAATCATATGATGAAGGAAATATTTCTAAAGGTAAACAGGTTACGATGGGATACCTTACTCAACAAATGACATTAGATTCTAATGACACTGTTATGAATGAAATGAAAAAACCATTTAAAGACGTTATCAATATTGAAGATAAAATGAAAACTTTAACAGATTGGTTAAGTATTCATGCTGATGAGTATGACCAAGATATATATAAAGAAAAATTGTCACAATACGAAGCGTTATCTAATCAATATGAATTAATGGATGGCTATAATTACGAAAGCAAAATTAAGACCGTATTAACAGGTTTAGACTTTAAAGAATCTGACTTTGATAGACAAATTCAATCATTTAGCGGCGGCCAAAAAACAAGATTATCTATGGCTCAAATGTTATTAAGTGAACCTGATTTACTGTTACTCGATGAACCTACGAACCATTTAGATATGGAAACAACTGAATGGCTAGAAAATTATTTAACTCACTTTAAAGGTGCAATTGTTATCATCAGTCACGACAGATACTTCTTAGATAAAATAGTCAATCAAGTATATGATGTCGCTTTAGGTTCTGTTAAAAAGTATGTCGGTAATTATAGTAAATTCTTAAAAGAACGAGATGCACATTACGAAAAAGTCATGGCTGAATATGAAAGACAACAAAGTGAAATTAAAAAGTTAGAAACATTTGTCGAAAAAAATATTACACGTGCTTCAACAAGCGGCATGGCAAAAAGTCGTCGTAAAGTATTAGAAAGAATGGAAAGAATCGAAAAGCCGAGACTTGATGCTAAAAGTGCACAAATAAATTTTGAAATAACTAGAGCTACTGGTGAAGATGTACTTAAAGTTCAAAATTTGGATATTGGTTATTCTAAAAGCATTACACCAACTATCAACTTAGAAGTTAAACGACATGATCGAATTGCGATAATTGGTCCAAATGGTATTGGTAAATCTACGTTGATTAAAACAATAGCTCAAAAAATACCTGCTTTAGGCGGTAATATTGTTTATGGTTCTAATATTCAAATTGGTTATTACGACCAAAAACAAGCAGAATTCACTTCTAATATGACAATCTTAGACTATGTTTGGAATCAATATGCACATATGCCTGAGAAAGATATAAGAACAATTTTAGGTAGATTTTTATTTACTCAAGAAGAAGTAAAAAAAGTCATTAATGATTTATCTGGTGGAGAAAAAGCCAGACTTCAACTCGCTTTACTCATGTTAGAAAAAAACAATGTACTCATATTAGATGAACCTACCAACCACTTAGATATCGATTCTAAAGAAATGTTGGAACAAGCTTTGCAAAATTTTGAAGGTACACTACTCTTTGTATCACATGACCGTTATTTTATTAACGAACTAGCAAATAATATTTTCCACATCACACAAAATGGAAATGAATTATTTAGAGGCGATTACCAATATTATTTAGAAAAACTTGAACAACGTGAAGCTATTAGTCGTTATGAACAAGAAGACATCAAATCTACTGAAACGCCTAAAGACGATCAATATTACGCAAATCAAAAGCAACTAAAAAAGGAAAAACGTAAACTTGAAAGACAGTTAGAAGAAATTGAAAATAATATTTCCACATATGAAGAACAAATCTCTGGCTATGAGCATCAACTTACGTTACCAGAGATATTTAATGATATTGAAAAAAGCAATGAAATCAATAACTTACGAGTTGAAGCAGAACGTTTGCTCGAAGAAAACATGGAAAAATGGGAAAAACTTGAAAGTAAGTTAAATTAACAAAAAGCGACTGAGGTAAATTTTACACCTCAGTCGTTTTTTCTGTAATAATTAAACACATCTTTATACACATCAAAAAGTCTTATTTTTCAAGTAATCCACAAAGTTATCCTAGTTATACACAGGTAAAATGTAAAAAATCAATCTAAACCAAGTAACTTATCCACAATTATTTATAAACTTATACTAATGTTATCCACAAAATGTGGTTAACTTGTGCACAAGTACAAATGTTCTGTATTGACTTTATGATAAATACGTGACCTTCATGTATTTTTTGTAAATATTTTAAATTCAAAATGTTGAAATGACTAAAATATTAATATATTTATCAATTAGGCTAGATTTAATATTCAATTCGTCTTATAATTTACATAACCAATTTTCTTGTTTTAAAAACTTTAGTTATAAATACTACTTTTATTTTGAAGTTAATAATGTGCTTAGAGTTAAATTTCATTGATTAATTGGTCTTGTGTATGCTACAGAAGGGATGATGATTTATGAAACAATCTAACATTGAAAATTATACAACGAAAGCTAAGGAACTATTGAAACATAAAATTATAACTAAAGAAGAATATGATCAGCGTATAAAAGATTATACTGACTACACGAATAGTGAAGGCAAATATGCACGTAAATAGAAAAGACTGGGACATAATGTAATGTCTCAGTCTTTTGTAGTATCTTGGCAGTAGATGACTGAATTGAAATGCGCTTGTACCAAGCTTTTTCAACTCTAGTCATCCTTGCCGGGGCGGGACTACGAAATCTTTTTATACAAATTAGATTTCTGTCCCGCTCCCTATTCTATTCTGTATATGAATTTACCATCCAAGTTACACCAAATGGATCTTGGAATGAACCAAAGAGTGGTGACCACTCTACCTCGTTTAAAGGCATATCAATTTTACAACCCGCTTCTTCTGCTTTCTTAAACAATTCGATGACAGCTGCTCTATCTTCTTCATCGTTATAATTAAACTGAAAACATGCTTGAGCGCCTTCGTTATTGATATCTTTATTTTGCCAAGTGTCACTACATAAAAATGTCTTCCCTAATAAGTTAAAACTCGCGTTCATTGTAAAAGATTCGGGCAATTTAAATTCATCAGGTGCATCTTTAAACATTTCATGGTTACCCGGAACTCTCATAATATCCGTTGCACCTAATTTTTCTTCGTAGAACTTTAATGCTTCAATACTATTTTTAAAATTAAAATAAGTATTCACTTCCACTTTACAACGCCTCCTCAATCTTTTTATATCACATTGAGTATAACGTCTATAGTGCAATATTACAAATTATTGTATATTAAAATGCTTCAATATCTAGAGAACTTTTACCGTTTAATTTCATATTTGAAAAGCGATTATTTTCATATAAGAAATGAGCTACTGACCCTATCATAGCAGCATTATCTGTACATAAATTTAATGGTGGAATACTAAGATCTATTCCTAATTTACCAGTTTCTTCTTCAAGTGCATGACGTAAACCTTTATTCGCAGCTACACCACCTGCCACAATTAAGTGTTGAACATCATAATCTTTAACTGCGGCCATTGTTTTACCGACAAGTACTTCAACTACACTATTTTGGAAACTAGTCGCAACATCTTCTTTTATGATTTCATCATTTTTTTGCTTTTTATTATGCAATGTATTAATAACTGCACTTTTCAAACCACTGAAACTGAAATCATAACTGTCTTTTTCTAACCAAACTCTAGGGAAATTCAAAGTATCTTGACCGATTTGTGCAAGTCTATCAACTTCTGGACCTCCTGGATATGGTAAACCTATTGTTCTAGCAACTTTGTCATATGCCTCACCAACTGCATCATCACGTGTTTCACCTATAACTTCAAAATCTAAATGATTTTTCATGTAAATCAGTTCTGTATGTCCACCTGAAACGATAAGCGCAATTAATGGAAATTCTAATGGTTTAACGAGATGATTAGCATAAATATGCCCTGCAATATGATGAACTGGTATAAGTGGTTTTTGATGACTAAATGCTAAGGCTTTGGCACTTGCAACACCGACAAGTAAGGCACCAATTAATCCTGGACCTTCTGTTACGGCTATTGCGTCAATGTCATCCATTTGCATATTCGCATTTTTCAAAGCTTCATCAATCACTGTTGTCATCACTTCAACGTGTTGACGACTCGCTACTTCTGGTACTACACCGCCAAATTTTTTATGTGTCATCATTTGTGTAACAACTTCATTACTAATAATTTCATTGCCGTTTTTTATGACACTTGCTGCAGTTTCATCACAGCTTGTTTCTATACTTAATATAATTGATTCAGACATTTTTTAGACTCACCCACATCACTTTAGCATCCTCTCCATCGCCATAATAATTTTTCCTAACGCCACCATATGTAAAGCCAGCTTTCTCATAAACATGTCTAGCCGCTTCATTATCCACTCTTACTTCTAAGCTCATCGTTGTACAAGTTGCACTTGCAAAAGTCATCGCATATTCTAATAGCATTTGACCTATGCCATTACCTCTATATTGCTCAGCAACAGAAATAGTCGTTATTTGTGCTTGATCAATGACTAGCCACAATCCGCAATACGCGATAATTTCTTCACCAATAGATACTACAAAATAATGCGCAAATTCATTTTTCTCTAACTCATGATAGAATGCGTCTATAGACCATGAACTTTGTGTAAAACTATGATGTTCTATTTCATATACTTGAGGGACATCTTCAATTGACATTTTTCTGATTTCTAATGCTTCGTTTGATTGTTTTTCCAATTTTGTTCCGCCTCTGATAATTTTAGATATCTTGGTTTTAGTTCATGAACTTTTAACACAGGTTGTTCTTTAATGTTATACATTATTGAAGCATCAGGTAATTTCGAAAGACTTCTACCTTCTAACTTATCTTGTAACTTTAATACATCGTGACCAATAAATATATATGGATAATTTCGTGATTTTAAAAATTGATTCAATGCTTCAATAGATATATAACTATCGTCTTTGATTGTTTCTAATTTATCATCTTTATATTGATAAACACCAGCAAATACATGGTCTCTTCTAGCATCAAATAAAGGTACAATAAGATTATTTCCGTTGTCACATGTTGCTGCTAATGCCTTTAAAGATGAAACTTCATATAATGGAATATCCAAAGTATATGCCATCGTCTTTGCTGTTGTAATACCAATTCTTAATCCTGTATAAGAACCAGGACCATTAGCAACCACTATTTCAGATAATGATTGAGGTGTTAATTGCGCTTCATCCATTAATGATTCAATAACAGGCATTAATTGTAAGGAATGGTTCTTTTTTATGTTGGACTGATAATTGATTAATACATTTCCGTCTTTAACAAGTGCTACTGCTAATGGTTGATTAGATGTATCAATTAGTAATGTTGTCATCATTTAGCACTTCCTTTATCTGTTTATAATGTTCACCTTTAGAAATTATTTCAAACACCCTTTTATCTGCGTCTATATACTTAATGTTGATTTCTAAACGCTCTTTTGGTAAATATTCTTGAATGAATTCACTCCATTCAATAATCGTAACACCATTATCATTAAAGTATTCATCAAATCCTAAGTCTTCATCACTATCTTCTAATCTATAACAATCCATATGATGAAAAGGCAATCTTCCTTTGTAGGACTTTATTATATTAAAGGTAGGTGAATTAATGGTTCTTTTAACGCCTAAAGCCTTTCCGAAATATTGACTAAAAGTGGTTTTACCCGCTCCTAAATCTCCATTCAACAAAATAATATCATTTTCAGTTACAACTTGAGCTAATTTTTCAGCAATTTGCTGCGTTTTTTCTAATGAGTCAACTTGAATAATCACTAATTTGGCACCTACCTTTTCTTTACTTAAACTAACTGAACTATTATAACAAATATTTATTTAATTGGGTAATGAATGGTTTATTTATCAGTAAAGCGCTTACATTATCTAAATTTTTAGAAAAATCTAAATCTTCTGTTGACATGTATTCTGATATGCGTTAAATTTAGTACATAAATTTTTTAACTATTCAAAAATCTTAACTAAAAATATGGTTCACATTTGAGAAGAAAGGACGAGTTGTAATGAATTTCACAATGACGGCAAATAAACCGACAATCGAATACAGCATATTAGTGATTTTATTACGCTCAGAAGGACTCGAACAACAGTAAGCTTCAATTTACTGTATGGTTTAAGTCCTATTTCTACTTGAATGGGACTCGAAGCAACGTCCCATATTTATTGGGACGTTGCTTTTTTATTTTTCTAGAGGAGTGTAATTATGAGAAGTGACATGATCAAAAAAGGTGATCACCAAGCACCTGCAAGAAGCCTATTACATGCAACAGGACAAATCAAGAGCCCAACGGATATGAATAAACCATTTATTGCGATTTGCAATTCTTACATTGATATTGTCCCAGGACATGTTCATTTAAGGGAATTGGCAGATATCGCAAAAGAAGCGATTAGAGAAGCAGGTGGTATTCCATTTGAATTCAATACAATCGGTGTTGACGATGGTATAGCAATGGGTCACATCGGGATGCGCTACTCATTACCAAGTAGAGAAGTTATTGCTGACGCAGCTGAAACTGTTATTAACGCACACTGGTTTGACGGCGTATTCTACATGCCAAACTGTGACAAGATTACACCAGGAATGTTACTAGCATCTGTTAGAACAAACGTACCTGCAATCTTCTGTTCAGGTGGACCAATGAAAGCTGGTTTATCTGCAACTGGTAAAGCATTAACTTTATCTTCAATGTTTGAAGCAGTTGGATCATTCAAAGGTGGTTCAATGACGAAAGAAGAATTCTTAGATATGGAAAAGAACGCATGCCCTACTTGCGGTTCATGTGCAGGCATGTTTACAGCAAATTCAATGAACTGCTTAATGGAAGTCTTAGGATTAGCATTACCTTATAACGGAACAGCTATTGCTGTAGGAGAAGAAAGAAGAGAATTAATTAGAGAAGCAGCCTTTAAACTAATGGACTTAGTTAAAAAAGACATTAAACCTAAAGACATCATTACTAAAGATGCAATTGATGATGCATTTGCTTTAGATATGGCAATGGGTGGTTCTACAAATACTGTCCTTCATACTTTAGCTTTAGCAAATGAAGCTGGTATCGAATATGACTTAAATAGAGTAAATGAAATAGCTAAACGTACACCTTACCTATCTAAAATTGCACCAAGTTCTTCATACTCAATGCATGACGTACATGAAGCAGGCGGTGTACCAGCCATCATCGGTGAATTACTCAAACTCGATAATGTTTTACATCCTGACCGTATTACAGTCACTGGTAAAACATTAAGAGAAAATAACGAACATCGTGAAATTAAAAATACAGAAGTTATCCATACAAGAGATAATCCATTCTCTGAAACTGGTGGCTTATCAATGTTATTTGGAAATATCGCGCCAGATGGTGCAGCTATTAAAGTTGGTGGTGTTGATCCATCAATCAAGAAATTTGTTGGTAAAGCGATTTGCTTTAGTTCACATGATGAAGCGGTTGAAGCAATTGATAACCATACTGTTAGAGAAGGTCACGTTGTTGTCATTCGTTATGAAGGCCCTAAAGGTGGACCTGGAATGCCGGAAATGTTAGCACCTACTTCATCTATCGTCGGTAGAGGTTTAGGTAAAGATGTTGCATTAATTACAGATGGTCGATTCTCAGGTGCAACAAGAGGTATCGCTGTCGGACATATTTCACCAGAAGCTGCCGCGGGTGGACCTATAGGACTCATCCAAGACGGTGATGAAATCATCATTGATTTAACGAATCGTACATTAGATGTAAATGTTTCTGAAGCAGAATTACATGCTAGAAAACAAAACATTGAACCATTTAAAGCTAAAGTTAAGACTGGTTATCTTGCAAGATACACTGCCCTTGTAACAAGTGCAAATACAGGAGGCATCTTGAAAGTACCGGACGAACTAATTTAAGGAGTGATTTGCATGGCACTAACTACTAAATCATACAAAGAACCAGATGAAGCAACTAAAGAAAAGACAATAACTTACACGGGGGCAGAATTACTTGTCCAATCCTTTATCGATCAAGAAGTCGATTACATCTTTGGATATCCTGGTGGCGCTGTCTTACCTTTATATGATGCCTTTTATGAAGGTAAAGTGCCTCATATTCTCACGAGACACGAGCAAGGTGCAGTTCACGCAGCTGAAGGATATGCAAGAGTTACAGGTAAACCTGGTGTTGTAGTCGTTACAAGCGGGCCTGGCGCAACTAACACTATTACTGGAATAGCTGATGCTATGAGTGACTCAATTCCACTAGTTGTACTTACAGGACAAGTACACAGACCAGGTATTGGTAAAGACGCTTTCCAAGAAGCTGATTTACTCTCTATGACAACACCTATTACAAAGCATAATTATCAAATAACTGATGTAAAAGATATTCCAAAGATTATTGATGAAGCATTTCATATTGCTTCAACTGGTCGTAAAGGTCCGGTTGTCATTGATTTTCCTAAAGATATCGGTGTTCTAGAAACAGTTGAAGTTTCTCCAAGAGAACTTAATTTACCGGGATATCACATAAACTTAACACCAGAAGATAAAGAGATTGAACAAATTATTCAAATGATTCGTTTAGCAAAGAAGCCTATTATACTTGCTGGAGCTGGTGTAAACCATGCTGAAGCTTCAAAGGAACTTACAGCATTTGCTAATAAATACAAAATTCCTGTTGTAAACACTTTGCTAGGATTAGGTTCTATCCCCTACTCTGACCCATTATTCTTAGGAATGGGCGGTATGCATGGATCATATGCAAGTAACATGGCATTAACGGAATGTGATTTGTTAATTAACTTTGGAAGTCGATTTGATGATCGTCTAGCAAGCAACCCAGATGAATTTGCGAAAGACGCTAAAGTTATTCATGTAGATATCGATCCATGTGAAATTAACAAAATCATTCCTACAGATTTAGGTATTATTGCCGATGCAAAACAAACATTAGAAGCACTTTTAGAATACGAAGCACATGAGCTTATCCATCATGAATGGTATGAACATTGTCTATCTAATAAAGCAACATATCCATTTAGATATGACAAACCAACTGATGACTTTATTAAGCCACAACAAGCAATTGAGTATATCGGAAAGATTACAAACGGAGATGCACTTGTTGCTACAGATGTAGGTCAACATCAAATGTGGGTTGCACAATATTATCCATTTAAAACACATGGGCAAATTATTACAAGCGGTGGTCTCGGTACAATGGGCTTCGGTATCCCAGCAGCAATGGGTGCCAAGTTTGCACACCCTGACAAGACAGTAGTTGCATTTGTTGGTGACGGTGGGTTCCAAATGACTAACCAAGAAATGGCCATTTTAAATGAATTTGATAATGACATCAAAATCGTACTAATCAACAATGGTGCTTTAGGTATGGTTAAACAATGGCAAGATAAATTTTATAGCCAACGTTTTTCTCATTCAGTATTTGCTGGGCAGCCTGACTTTATGAAGCTTTCTGAAAGCTATGGTGTTAAAGGTTTCATGATCGATTCTAACGATAAATTAGAATCTACACTTGATGAAGCATTCGCTCATAAAGGCCCAGCCTTAATCGAAATTAGAATTTCCCCTTCTGAACCAGTACTTCCAATGGTTCCAAGTGGACAACCAAACTACAAAATGGAGGGCGTTGAATAATGAAAAGAACAATTAAGACTCAAGTACTCGATAGAGCGGGTACACTCAACCGACTTACAAGCATTTTTGTAAGGAGACAATACAACATTGTTTCTCTTTCTGCAACGCCTACTGAAACAGAGGGCATCACAAATATTACATTTATTGTGGATGTTTCAGATGAAAGTAGTACAGAAACAATTATTAAGCAGTTAGAAAAGCAAGTAAATGTAATATCTGCCCTAGATATTACAGATAACAACCTTTTTAATAGAGAACTTATTTTAATCAAGTTAGGTCATCCTGACGATTATCAAACATTCGAAAAAATCATTAAGCCTTATGAAGATCAATTAACCATTTTAAAAGATTTAGAAGATTATATTTATATTCAAGCAATTGGAACCCATCAAACAATAGAAAATCTATTGGATGATTTAAAAATATATCCTGTGACACAAGTGTCACGAACAGGTTCTGCAGGATTACTATAATACAAAATAAAACAAATTAATGGAGGCATTTATTATGACTAAAGTATTTTATGACAACACGGTAACAGAGGACGCATTACAAGGTAAGAAAATCGCAGTAGTTGGATATGGTTCACAAGGGCATGCACATGCTCAGAACTTAAAAGATAACGGATATGATGTTGTAATTGGTATTCGTCCAGGTAAATCATTTGATCAAGCTAAAGAAGATGGTTTTGAAGTATATCCAGTAGATGAAGCGGTAAAACAATCTGACGTTGTAATGATTCTATTACCAGATGAAATTCAAGGACAAGTTTATAAAGAAGAAATTGAACCTAACTTAGATGAAGGAAATGCTTTAGTATTTGCTCATGGATTTAATATTCACTTTAAAGTTATTCAACCACCAGCAAACGTAGATGTATTCTTAGTTGCACCAAAAGGACCAGGTCACCTAGTTAGACGTACATTTACTGAAGGAAGTGCTGTGCCTGCACTATACGCTGTATACCAAGATGCTACAGGTAACGCAACTCAATTAGCATTAAGTTATGCAAAAGGTATCGGTGCTACTAGAGCTGGTGTTATCGGCACAAGCTTTGAAGAAGAAACTGAAACTGATTTATTTGGTGAACAAGCAGTTCTTTGTGGTGGTGTAACGAAACTTATCCAATCAGGTTTCGAAACATTAGTTGAAGCTGGCTATCAACCAGAAATTGCTTACTTCGAAGTATTACATGAAATGAAATTAATCGTTGATTTAATGTATGAAGGCGGAATGGAAAACATGCGTTATTCTATTTCAAACACTGCAGAATTTGGTGATTATGTATCTGGTGAACGTGTTATCACACCTGATGTTAAAGATAATATGAAAGAAGTACTTAAAGATATTCAAACAGGAGCTTTCAGTGATCGCTTCATTAAAGATAACGAAAATGGCTTTGAAGAATTCCTAAGAATGCGTAAAGAACAACAAGGACATCAAATCGAATCAGTAGGTAGAGAATTACGTGACATGATGCCATTCGTTAAAGCTAAAAGTATTCAAACTAAATAAAAGTACTAGAATTTAAGGAGAGGATTATTATGTCAGACCATATTCAAATATTTGATACAACACTAAGAGATGGAGAACAAACACCAGGCGTCAGCTTTTCATTTGATGAACGTCTCAAAATTGCTAAACAACTAGAAAAATGGGGAGTCGATGTAATAGAAGCTGGCTTCCCCGCTTCTAGTGAAGGTAGTTTTAAATCAGTAGAAAGTATTGCTAAAGCATTAACAACAACTGCAGTTTGTGGGTTAGCTAGATGTAAAAAGTCAGATATCGATGCTGTACATGAATCAACAAAAGAAGCACAGCATAGACAAATTCATGTTTTCTTAGCAACTAGCCCTATCCACTTGGAATATAAATTGAAAATGACTGAAGAACAAGTATTAGCATCTATAACAGAAAATGTAACTTATGCAAAAACATTATTTGAAAAAGTTCAATTTTCACCTGAAGATGCTACAAGAACACCTTTACCATTTTTAATTAAAGCAGTACAAACAGCAGTTGATGCTGGTGCAGACATTATCAATATTCCAGATACGGTTGGTTATTCTTATCCTACAGAATATGGTCAAATCTTTAAGACACTTATTGAAACAATTCAAAGTGATCATGAAGTGATATATAGTTCTCATTGTCATGATGATTTAGGTCTTGCTGTAGCAAATGCCCTATCTGCTTTTGAAAATGGTGCAAGAAGAGTTGAAGGTGCAATCAATGGAATCGGCGAACGTGCTGGCAATACTGCTCTTGAAGAAATTGCACTTGCACTACACGTTAGACAAGATCATTACAACCTATCTACTAATATCAATTTAGCTGAAACTAAGAGCACAAGTGACATGGTAAGTAGATATTCAGGTCTTCGAGTCCCTAGAAATAAAGCAATCGTTGGTCAAAATGCATTCAGTCATGAATCTGGTATTCATCAAGATGGTATTTTGAAAAACCCTGAAACTTATGAAATTATGACACCTCAACTTGTCGGTGTTGTTAAAAATTCATTACCACTTGGTAAACTATCTGGTAAACACGCATTTAGTGAAAAGTTAGTAGAACTTGGATATAATCTCTCACCAGATGAACAAGTGGAAGTATTTAAACAATTCAAATCAGTCGCAGATAAGAAAAAACAAGTAACTGATCGAGATATACACGCTATCCTTCAAGGTAGTGAACATGAAGAAAATGCATACTATAAAGTAAATGCACTTCAACTTCAATTTGTATCAAATGGCTTACAAAGCGCTGTTGTCGTTATTGAAGATAAAGAAGGAAATACTTATAAAGACTCATCTATTGGTTCAGGTTCAATTACATCAATTTATAATGCAATTGATAGAATTTTTGATTATACGCCTGAATTACAACAATATCGAATTGAATCTATTACAGAAGGTACGGATGCTCAAGCTGAAGTACACGTTCAAGTAGAATTTGAAGATGAAGTATACACAGGTATCGGTATTGACTACGATATTCTATATGCTTCTTGTAAGGCATATGTTGAAGCACATGCTAAACACAGTGAGAACAAATTGAAAGAAGGCGTAAAGTCATGACATACAAAATCACTGCCCTACCCGGTGATGGAATCGGTCCAGAAATTTTAGAAGGTAGTATTGAAATACTAGAATTATTATCAAAGAAATTTAATTTTGATTATGAAATAGACACTAAAGATTTTGGAGGTATCGCCATTGATAAACATGGCGAGCCTTTACCTCCAGAAACTTTAACTGCTTGTCAAAACAGTGATGCAATATTATTAGGAGCCGTTGGTGGTCCTAAATGGACTGATCCAAAAAACAGACCAGAACACGGCCTATTAGGTATTAGAAAAGCATTAAATTTATTTGCTAACATTAGACCAACAATTGTTACTGAATCCACTGCACATTTATCACCATTAAAAGAAGAACTCGTAAAAGGTACTGATTTTATTATTGTACGTGAATTAACGGGTGGTTTGTATTTTGGAGAACCGAAATATTTTGATGATGAAAAAGCGATTGACACTCTTGCATATACTAAAGAAGAAATTACAAGAATCGCACATGTTGCATTTCAGTTAGCTACTAAACGAAATAAAATCGTTACATCAGTAGATAAAGAAAATGTACTTAGCTCTTCAAAACTTTGGAGACAAACATTAGAACAAGTTTCTAAAGATTATCCAGATGTCACACTTAATCATCTCTTAGTAGACGCATGTAGCATGCATTTAATTACAAATCCTAAACAGTTTGATGTTATTGTAACTGAAAATTTATTTGGAGATATTCTAAGTGATGAAGCTTCAGTTATTCCAGGATCACTTGGTCTTTCACCTTCTGCAAGTTTTGGTGAGAATGGACCAAGTTTATATGAACCAATACATGGTTCTGCACCTGATATAGCTGGTCAAAATAAAGCAAACCCTAGTGGTATGTTACTATCATTAGCAATGTGTATTAGAGAAAGTTTACATCAACCTGAATGCGCTCAGTATTTAGAAGATATCGTATTTAGCACAATCAAGAAAGGTATTGCAACTAAAGATTTAGGTGGAAATAACAGTACATCTGAAGTCTTCGAAGCAATCAAAAATAATATTTAGAAGGAGGAAAACGACATGTCTCAAACATTATTTGATAAAGTATGGAATCGACATATAATAGCTGGTAAAGAAGGTGAACCCCAATTATTATACATCGACTTACACCTTATTCATGAAGTTACATCTCCTCAAGCATTCGAAGGCTTAAGATTACAAAATAGGAAAGTAAGACGTCCCGATCGAACGTTTGGAACATTGGATCATAATGTACCTACAATTGATATATTCAATATTAGAGATGAAATTGCTAATAAACAAATTAGTGCTTTGCAAAAAAACTGTGAAGCATTTGGTGTAAAGTTATTTGATATGGGTTCAGATGAACAAGGTATCGTGCATATGGTTGGCCCAGAAACAGGTTTAACACAACCAGGTAAAACTATCGTATGTGGAGATTCACATACTGCAACGCATGGTGCATTTGGAGCTATTGCTTTTGGTATAGGTACAAGTGAAGTAGAACATGTTTTTGCAACTCAAACACTATGGCAAACTAAACCAAAGAACTTGAAAATTCAAGTTGATGGTACATTGCCAACTGGTGTTTATGCTAAAGATATTATCCTATACTTAATCAATCAACACGGCGTTGATTTTGGTACTGGTTACGCTTTAGAATTCGCTGGTGAAGCTATTTCTAATATGACAATGGATGAGCGAATGACAATTTGTAATATGGCTATCGAAGCTGGTGCTAAATATGGCATGATGAAGCCAGATGAAACAACTTTTGAATATGTAAGAGGACGTAAATATCAACCAGAGAACTTTGAAGCAGCTATTGAAGATTGGAAGACTTTATATTCAGACGAAGATGCTACTTACGATAAAGTGATTACTGTAGACGTAAGTGACCTTGAACCACAAGTCACTTGGGGTACAAGTCCTGAAATGGGTGTTAGTTTTAATACACCATTCCCAGAAATTAAGGATTTAAATGATGAAAGAGCCTATAATTACATGGGCCTTCAACCAGGTCAAACTGCTAGAGATATTCCTCTAGGCTATGTTTTCCTTGGTTCATGTACAAATGCAAGACTTTCAGATCTTATTGAAGCAAGTAAAATTGTAGATGGTCATAAAGTCCATCAAGACATTACAGCAATTGTCGTTCCTGGATCTAGAAGTGTTAAACTTCAAGCAGAGGCGCTTGGTCTAGATAAAATTTTCAAAGAAGCAGGATTTGATTGGCGTGAACCTGGATGTTCAATGTGTCTAGGAATGAACCCTGACCAAGTCCCTAACGGTGTTCACTGTGCCTCAACTAGTAACCGTAACTTTGAAGGTCGTCAAGGTAAAGGTGCAAGAACGCATCTCGTATCTCCAGCAATGGCAGCAGCAGCAGCTATTAACGGTAGATTTGTAGATACTAGAAAGGTGGTCATTTAAATGGAACCAATTAATATTTTTAATGGTAAAACAGTTCCCCTACTCAATGATAATATTGATACGGATCAAATCATTCCAAAAGCTTTTTTGAAAAGAATTTCTAAAACTGGTTTTGGCCCCTTCTTATTCGACGAATGGCGTTATTTAGAAGATGGCTCTGATAATCCAGATTTCAACTTAAATAAACCAGAATATAAAGGTGCAAGTATTCTCATTTCAGGTGATAATTTTGGTTGTGGTTCATCAAGAGAACACGCTGCATGGGCATTAAAAGACTTTGGATTCTTAATTATTATAGCAGGTAGTTTCAGTGATATATTTTATATGAACTGTACTAAAAATGGTATGTTACCTATTGCTATTGAAAATAAAGAAGACAGAGAAGCAATAGCTCAACATAGTGAAATAACGATTGATTTACCTGATCAACTAATCATTACACCTGAAGCAAAATATCATTTTGATATAGACGCTACATGGAAGAATAAATTGATTAACGGTTTAGATGATATTGCTATTACATTAACTTATGAAGAACAGATCAACCAATATGAAAAAATGCACAACTAATTGGGAGTGGTAGAATGACCTTAAAAACACGTTTAAGTGCTGAAGATATAGAAGAAGCATTTTTAAAATTAAAAGATACAGTAAAACAAACACCTTTAGAAAAAGATATGTATTTATCACAGAAGTTTGACTGTAATGTATATTTAAAAAGAGAAGATTTGCAATGGGTACGTTCCTTTAAATTAAGAGGTGCGTACTATGCAATTAATCAGTTAACATTCGAAGAACGAGCAAATGGCGTTAGTTGTGCGAGCGCAGGTAATCATGCACAAGGAATCGCATTCACAGCTAAACAACTTGAAATCAAAGCTGTTATATTTATGCCAGTAACAACACCAGCTCAAAAAATTAATCAAGTTAAATTTTTCGGTGGTGAATTTGTACAAATAGAATTAATTGGCGATACTTTTGATGATTGCTTAAAACATGCATTAGATTATACTGAACAATTTGGATTAAGCTTTATTGATCCATTCGATAATATCAATACAATTGCTGGTCAAGGTACGATTGCTAAAGAAATAGTAGATTATGCAGAAGAAGAAAACATCAGATTTGATTATTGCTTTGCTGCAATCGGTGGCGGTGGCTTAATTTCAGGAGTAGGCACATATCTTAAAGATACAACGCCTACTACACAAGTCATTGGTGTAGAACCACTTGGAGCAAGCAGTATGGCTCAATCTGTTAAAGCTAATAAAATTGTTACATTAACAGATATCGATAAATTTGTAGATGGCGCTTCAGTAGGAAAAGTTGGACAATTAACATTCGAAATTTCAAAAAATGTTGTTGATGACTTTGTTGCTGTAGATGAAGGTGAAGTATGTAGTACAATTCTAGATATGTACTCTAAACAAGCTATTATTGCAGAACCAGCTGGCGCACTAAGCGTCACTGCACTTAATCATTATAAAAATGAAATTAAAGGTAAAAATGTTATTTGTATTGTCAGTGGTGGTAACAATGATATTAACCGAATGAAAGAAATTGAGGAACGCTCACTTTTATTTGAAGATATGAAACATTACTTTATTGTTAACTTCCCACAAAGACCAGGTGCATTAAGAGAATTTGTTAACGAAGTGCTTGGACCAAATGATGATATTACAAAATTTGAATACTTAAAAAAATCGAGCCAAAATACAGGTTCTGTTATTATAGGTATTCAACTTAAAGATCATAATGATTTAGACCAACTTTATAAGAACGTTAGCGAATTTGATCCTAAATACATCTATATTAATAAGAATAAAATGCTTTATTCACTACTAATATAAGTCAAAATCACATTAAAACATCTCATTTCTTCCTGTTATAAGCAGAGAAATGAGATGTTTTTTAGTTATAGATCCTATAATATAAATTTATTTAATAAGTACAGTATATGACCTTTATCTTCTACTTTATTTTAACTAAGTTTAAACATAAAAAAGAGACCTAACAGGTCTCGAGTGCGGCTCATCGCATCCATTTATAAATACTTGCCCGGCAACGTCCTACTCTCGCGGAACGTAAGCCCAACTACCATCGGCGCTAAAGAGCTTAACTTCTGTGTTCGGCATGGGAACA
>NZ_JAJNHW010000007.1:0-136800 GCF_022386695.1 Mammaliicoccus sp. D-M19
CGGATGGTAAAACACCAGGTACAACAGAAGTAGATGTGACAGTAACATATCCAGATGGCACAACAGATCACATTAAAGTACCAGTAACAGTCGGTGAAGAAGCAGACAGCGATTCAGATATGGGAATGGGTTCAACTGATTCAAACAACAATGATGGAAACGGCATTGCAAAAGCTGCAACTACAGATGATCATGATAAATCAAATAATGATAAGAAATTACCAGACACTGGTGAACAACCAATAAATAACGGTGCTTTATTCGGCGGTTTATTTGCTGGAATTGGATCATTATTCTTACTTGGTCGTCGCAAAAAAGACAACAAAGAAAATAACTAGAATTATATAAATGAAATTTTATGGCTGGGGCAAATTTTTTGTCCCAGCCTCTATGATTTTTAGGATAGTGTCATAATTTTCATTAATAAAATAGATTTAGGCTAGTTTTTATAAAAGTTAATACAGAAAGGTATGTAATGAATGGATATATCTAATCAACTAAAGAATTTATTCAATAGTCATTCAGATGCAGAAAAAATTTTTGTTAGTATTGGTCATCCTTCCCAAAAGGCTTTAGTAAAAATGTTTAAATCACATAATGATGACCGAAATATTAAAAAATATATAGAAGCATTTCGAAAAAATACTGGTAAAAAAGCCGAATGGATCAAAATAGATTTCGTTACATCAATTGAAAAAATTAAATATGAACAATTAAAGCATGATTTAACTCATACACGTAGAAATTATGTAGAATATGGCTTTTCATTAGATAATAATTGGGAGTTAGAATTCTTACCTGAAGAAATTAATAACAATGCATTTATAAGACCAGAACCTAATAGTAAAGAGCTTTTCATGTCTGAGAAGAACATTAACAACTATATTAAAAAGTATAAAAGAATAAGAAAATATTTCACACATCGTAATTATGAAAATGAAGATGTTTATAAGTTCTACACGAAAAGCTATTTTATTGAAAAAGATCAACTTATTGAATTAGAAGAAAAGGGATATCGTAAAGGTCTAAGAAAAATTGATAATATTAATGAAGAAATTGATCGATTAATTGAGACAAGTACTCATTTTTTGAAAAATCAAATTCAAGATAACGGAAAGTATATTTATGGTTATTTTCCACATTTCGATAAAGAAATAGGATTTTATAATAATTTACGTCATTCATCATCAACATATGCATTAATAGAAGGTCTGAGTTATTTAAATGAAGATGTGACGATTGTAGAAAAGGCGATTGATTATTTAATCAAACATTATTTATTTGAAGTTGATGGTGCGGGATATATTTTTGATGATACTGAAGGTGTGAATGAAATAAAATTAGGTCAAAATGCTGCATTTATCTTCGCGATTTGTGAATATTTAAAGCACGTACCTGAGAAAAATCAATATTTAGAAGCTGCACAGAAAGTTGCTAAAGGGATATTGACGATGATTGATGATCAACAACAAACGATTCATGTATTAAATTATCCTGATTTAACGACTAAAGAACAATTCAGAATTGTATATTATGATGGTGAAGCTGCTTTAGCATTATTAAGACTTTATCAAATTGATCATAATGAAGAATGGGTGAATACTGTCAAAATGTTATTCGAAATGTTTATAGAGAAAAAATATTGGAAATATCATGATCACTGGTTAGGATATTGTACAAATGAATTAGTACAAATTGATCCACAAGAGAAATATTATAAATTTGGCATTCAGAACGTATCGAGTTATTTAGATTATATGCAACAAAGGGAAACGACATTCCCAACATTTTTAGAAATGTTAATGGCGACTTATCACTTAGTCGAAAAAGCTAAAAAGACAGGATATGCTGAACTTGTTGAAACTTATTTAGATGAAGAAAAATTCATTAATACAATACATTTAAGAGCTGATTATGAAAGAATAGGCTACTTTTATCCTGAAATTGCAATGTACTTTAAAAATCCAGCACGCATTGTGAATTCTTTCTTCATTAAGCATCATGGGTACAGAGTAAGGATTGATGATATTGAACACTATTTATCAAAGTATGTTCAATATCAAAAAGTATTTAGCACTAAAAAAACTAATATTTATATTTAAATTATAAGTATTACTCGTATAAACCTTCTTATTTAAATAATTATAGGAAGACTATGGTATATATTTCATACTATCAAATTAATATAATATAATATTTAATACTAGGATTGATTCCAGTCCTGGTATTAAATATTAAAATGTAATTAATAATTAGAATCTAAGTTGTTGAAAAATAATTGTAAAAAAACATTGTGGAGGTTTATTGATATAATTTAAATATTTTTTCCTTTTAAATTAAATGAAATCACTTAATCCCTCAATAAATTAGTAATATGAGCATCAAGCCTTTTCATCAAATGTATAAAATTAGCTTTTTCTTTATCATTATAGATGATTAAAAGTTCATCTATAATTTTTGAACATTCTTCTTGTACATCATTAATCATATTCTCCCCTTTCTTAGTTATAAATATATACGTTTTTCTTTTGTCATCAATTTCCTTTTTTTTCTCTAGAAATCCTAAATTTATTAATTTATCAATTAATCTACTTAAGTTCCCTTTATCATCATTAAATTTTATGCTTAATTCATTTAAGTTTAATCCATCATGAAATTTAATAAAATATATCAATTTACATACCTTAACTGAATATCCACAATTATTAGTTGTTTTTTTAACTAGTGAATCAACATTTTCATTTAAATTGAGAATAGTGTTTCTAAATTCAATTTTAAATTGAGTTTCTTCTTTAATAACCATAAAAACAATCCCTCTTTCTATTGTTAATATAAGTAAAGTATCTTTTATAAAATAATTTTACCAAAATATGACAATTAAATAAAGGTTAAATAAGAAATTTATAAAAAAATATTGTTGTTTTATACAACATTATATAAATTATATTTTGGACAATTGTTTCGGTGGTTTTATAATTATTATAGTGTATAATTTTAGCAGAACTATTGATAAGGGGAACTCATCGAGAGATGGCAAATAAGATAGTTTTAGTACTCTGTAATTTTAGGTATAAGGTATATTATAACCGTTTTAGTCTACCCAGCCATACACAACCAGTATTCTGTAACTAATAGTTATAGTTAATATATGTTGAATGTCTCTTAATTCTTTATCACCCATTAACTGCTTAACTGTTTCATATAAAACTAATGCAGCATAAAAAAACCAATGTCCTTAACACTTAAATCTAAGTCATTACCTTGTTTTTTGTTCTTGCTTAATTTTTTTAACCATTTAGATTAAGTTTTCTACTACTTTTGAAATTACTACTACATAATTGAAATGTAACTTATATGTCCCTTTAATTAAGCACTATCTTATAAAACTTGACATTAAAAAGCACCACCCAATGATATGTGAACATTCCTATTCATTGGGTGGTGCTTTTTGTATGTTTAATTAAAAGAATAATGAATTTATGACTTTAAAAAATGAGGAAAATAATTGAAAGATATCTCCAGACATAAGATACAACCACCTTTCTTTTTATACATGTTTAAATTTAATCGTTTTGAGTTGAAGTGAGTGTTTCACTTTGAACTAAATCATCAGCTAAATCGTACCAGAATTGTTGTAGTTCTTTTTGATTACGATTTGTATCTTTACTATCTTGACCCACAAAATCGACATGATCCCAGTCGTGTTTTGTTGGTGTTACTTGCCAGATACCTTTTTGATTAACATCTGTTGCTTCTGTATAAGCTTGATTAAATGGATGTTGAGATGAAATTACAGAAACAAGTCCATCGTTTTCTCTCCATTCTTTCTCTGGTGCTTTACCAATGACATTTGCCGTAGCTGTGAATGGTAAGAAAAGATTATAGTCCGCTTTATATTTACCCGATAATGTAGGGTGTGTTGCTTCACCTGTATACGTTTTGTATACGATATTAGGATTGAGTGATGTTTTACGATTAAGATCTGTGGCACCATCACGTGTTAAATCGTAAAAAGCATTATCTTTTGTTTGCCATAGTTTAGAAGTTTTAGCTCGTGAAAGGTATGATAAATAAGATTCTCCAGGTTGTTGTATTAAACCCCATTGAGATAGACCGAAGTCTACACGAGAGTATTTATTACCAAGTTTTTTACCTAGATCAAACGCAATTTGACGAACAATGGGCTCATTACCCAATTTATCAGAGGCGTGTGTACCATTATGTGGTGTACCTAATGTCGTAATTGAGGAAACCATATTATCGTGCCCCCCTTGTAATAAAGGAGAAATATCGCCACCATGTGTCTTTTGATATGCAATTTCTTCTTTACTACCATTTCTTAATAATTCTTCTAATTGACGAATAGTTTGACCGCCCATACTATGTCCCACTAGATGTACTTTTTGGTCAGGTTGCCAATCTTGATAAACGCCTTCATATGTTTTGCCATAACGTTCATGTCCATATCTTTCAGCATGAGCAGCACCATAATCTACAGTACCACCTTTAATGTAATAATAAAGCTCTACCGCTCTATCATAGTTACTACCAAATGCACTAATACTTGCTTCATAAGAATTATATCCATTTTCCTCCAAATATTGTCGGATATTTAGTTTGTCTCCACCCCAATAGTGTGATAAGACATTGGGGTTAATATCATCAGTAAAGCCATTAAAACCATGAACAAGAATAATAGGATCTTGATTTTTGTACTGGGTTTGTTTAGCAACTTTATTAGTCTGATCTTTAGTTGTTGATGAAGATTGTGTTCTATTTTGATTATTTACTGTGGGAACTGTATTATTTTTTAGTGTATCTAAATCGGTTTGTTCATCTTTTTGATTTTTAGCGTCTTTGTTTGCGAGTTTTTCATTGGCTATACTATTATCTGAAATGTCTTCAGTATTCATGTCTGCACGTGATGTCATTGATGTTTTGATATCTTCTTTTTCAGTCTTATTTAGTGTTTTCTTTGTTCTGTCTGCTAGTATTTCAGCATTTGCGTTAGTTTCATTTGATGACGCTTTATTAATTTTATTTCTTTTTAATTCAGTAGATGTATCATCTTTTTTAGGTACGTCGTCTTGTTTTGGTGTTTGAACTTTAGTAATAGATGCATGTTCTTTTGTTTCAACTGAAGGTGTATACTTTTGAGATATTGTATTTTTAGTACCAGATGATGCAGTTAATTGGCCTCTTGTAATTTCTTCTTTTGATATTTCAGGCTTTTGAGAATTGTTGTTTTCATTATCTGATGATGTAGCTTCTTGAGATGATTGATTTTGGGAGTTTGCTTTAGAATTTGTTTCAGCTACTTGCTGCGTTTTAACCGTCAATGGCTCTGTAGTTAAATTTTGTTCAGGATTAGTCATTTCATTAATTGAGATTGTATCTTTGGTGTCGTTCTCTCTCTCAATTGGTTTATTTTTATTATGTATGCTTAACGAATTATCAATTTCATCATTATTATTTTGTGACTCAGTAGTTGATGATTCTGTTGATGAAACCTTTTCTATATGGGTGCTTTGATGATTATACCCAATAGATTGTACTGTTGCTGTATGAGAATTCCCCACTTCATGTTTTGTTTCTGCTGCTTGTGCAGTGAGACCTCCCATGAATAATAATGACGTTACTAAGGTAGATGCTAGTCCTACACTAAATTTACGAATACTATATCTATTTTGACTTACCTTCATTAATATCACCTCTATTAATTATTTTTAATATAAACTATATAAAAATATTGATAATTATACGTGGAATAAATCCAAAAATCTTACTAAATACCACTCCAATATTATCCAAAGTAATCATCCTTTCATAACTTATAAAATTGTAAACGCTTTCAATAACGATGAAAAAAATTTACTATATGTAAAATAAAATACATATGAGATAAACAATCAACGTTGTTGATTAAAATTAAATAAATTATATCGATATATGAAAGCGTTGTCAATAATTTATTTAAACCATATAAGGAATATGTATTTTAAAGGCATATAAAATTAATGCGGATAATAAAATATGGAATAAAAGTATATAAATATAACAATGTGTCTACTCTTAAAAAATATTAAATTTATGTATTTAGATATATATTTTTTTAAGTAGAGCATCCAAATAGAATAAACTGAAAGAATTCATAAATGAATCAACAAAAAATATTTACCGATTAGAAATATACTATAAATTATAATAAGGATGTAAATTCAATTTACAAAAGTTCATTTATTAACGCTAAGAAATTATAATTTTAGGGTTATAAAAGTTACGTATCTATAAATCAAATTAATAATCGTCTCACCTTCATCATTATAGTGTTCAACCTCAATAGCATTTGTAATTATTTCGTGGAAAAAGGTTATTCTCTACTATGCTAGGTTAAATATAAATAGTAATTGTACGTCATCTGTTTTAATACTTATCAGATTATTAAAACAAAGATATAAAAATTAATATGTAAAGTAAATAATATTTCTTTCACTATACTAGAAGTAAACCTTATAGAATTAAATCCGCTCATTGTGGCTTCAATTCTAAGTAATGCTTCTTTTTCAGTCCATTTGTTATACCATGGATCTCCCTCATAAGCTGAAACTAAATTTTTAGCACAAGCAGTATAGTCTTTATTTTGAATACTTCTAAATTTCATATACATCCCTCTTTTTGATTGTATATATTTTCTGTTATTACTGTTTTTTATCTAGTATTTCTTGTAATGGTGTTTGTTTTTGATTAAGTACCTTTTCTAAGTCATTGCTATATAAATTTAAATGATTTTCTTTTATGTCTTTTTGTATAGCTAAAGTAAAATCGATAAGGTCACTAGGTAGATTAGATTCTTCTAAGATTTTTTTGTTTTCCTTTTCGTTTACATTTATCAGATTAATATTTAAATCTAATATTTTTCCTAATTCTTCATAGGTAATAGGTGTACCACCTAATTCATATATTTCTTGCTTAGGTGCTAATTCTGATATTATACGTGCAGCTGCAATTGCATAATTTTTTTAAGAGCCCATCCTACTTTTCCATTACCAGCTGAATGTTTGAAGTCTTCTCCTTTTTTTGCAGCTTCTAATAAAAGAAATTCGTTTTCAAGATACCAGTTGTTTCTTAAAAATGCGTGTTCGATACCTGATTCTGAAATTAATGTTTCTGTTAGTTTGTGGTCAGGAGCGATTATAGATTCAGATTCTGTTGCATTAGATGCTGAAGTATAAGCAACAAAACTTACGTTTGACTCTTTTAATGCTTTTACTACATTTTCATGTTGTTCTTGTCGCCTTTCTAAATTTCCAGAAGATATAAATAAAACTTTATCAATGCCTTCAAAAGCTTTAATCAATGATTCTAAATTAAAATAATCTGCTTGTCGTATTTCTACTCCTAAATCAACTAAAGATTGTGCTTTATCAAGGGAACGAACAGTAACGGATACATTGTCTACTCCTACTATTTCAACAAGTTCTTTTGTCGCTATATTTGCTAAATCTCCAGTTGCGCTTGTTATTAAATATTTCATTTTATCTTCTCCTTTTTTATTACTTATTCTATTAATTTACTCGTTTTCTTTAAAAATCAAAGCGTTTTGCTTGGGTTTTTGATTATGATTAGTGGCAATAGACATTTATATTAGATCTACAGAGCAGACAAAGAAAGAACATGCATTTATGCCGAGAAAATTTATTGAAGTTGAGAAGAATCCTTAACTAAACTTGTAGACGAATGTCGGCATAACGTGAGCTATTTAGCCGACCATTCAACAAGTTTTGGGATTGTTAAGGGTCCCGAGGCTCAACGTCAATAAAGCAATTGGAATAAAGCATCTATAATTATTTGAAAATATAAGTTACAATATATTCAAAAATATTTTTGAATGAGGTGTAATTGTGATTCAGACTATTGTAACTGCTGCTATTCTTTATATTGCCACTGCAGTAGATTTATTAGTGATTTTATTAATATTTTTTGCTAGAGCAAAGACTAGGAAAGAATATCGAGATATTTATATTGGTCAGTATTTGGGTTCTATTATTTTAATATTAGTTAGTTTGTTTTTAGCTTATGTATTAAATTATGTTCCTGAAAAATGGATATTAGGATTATTAGGATTAATACCGATTTATTTAGGTATTAAAGTAGTAATTTATGATGATTGTGAAGGAGAAAAAAGAGCTAAAAAAGAATTAAATGAGAAGGGGCTATCAAAATTAATTGGTATTGTTGCTATAGTAACGATAGCAAGTTGTGGTGCTGATAATATTGGTTTATTTGTTCCGTATTTTTTGACATTAAGTGTTGCTAATTTATTAATTACTTTGTTTGTCTTTTTAATTTTAATTTTCTTCTTAGTATTTACCGCACAAAAATTAGCTAATATTCTAGGAGTTGGGGAAATTGTTGAGAAATTTAGTCGTTGGATTATGGCTGTTATTTATATAGCTTTAGGTTTATTTATTATTATTGAAAATGATACTATTCAAACAATTTTAGGTTTTATATTTTAATTTAGGGTGTGATTTTATATGAGTTATGAAAATGCTTGTGATGTGATCTGTGTACATGAGGATAAAGTTAACAATGCTTTAAATTTTTTAGAAGATGATAAATCTAAGAAATTACTTACCATTTTAGAAAAAATTTGTGATGAGAAGAAATTGAAAATCATATTATCTTTGATTAAAGAAGATGAGTTGTGTGTTTGCGATATTTCTTTGATATTGAAAATGAGTGTTGCTTCAACTTCACATCATTTAAGGCTTTTATATAAAAATGACGTACTTGATTTTTATAAAGATGGAAAGATGGCATATTATTTTATTAAAGACGATGAAATAAGAGAGTTTTTCTCTAAAAATCAGGAGGGTTTTTGAAACGAGTTCCTTCTTGTCTTGATGTGGATCGGGATTTTTGTTGTAGTTTTTATCTTACTATTTTGGAGAAAAGAAAAATAAATAGATCACGTATTTATACAGAGAAAATTTATTGATGTTAAGGGTTCCGAGGCTCAATGTCAATAAAGCAATTGGAATAAAGTAATAAATTTAAGGAGTGTTATTGTGGAATTTTTAGGTATTGAATTAGCACAATTTTCAGCATTTATGATTGCTGTTGTAATTATTATTATAGCTCCTGGTCCAGATATGTTTTTTATTTTAAGTAGGAGTATTTCAGGAGGTAGGAGATTAGGATTTTTAACAACTTTAGGGATACTACTAGGCGTAATGTTTCATATCTTTTTAGCTGCTTTGGGTATATCTTCTATTTTGATGGCTTCATCGTTAGCATTTCAAATCGTTAAATATATTGGGGCTGTTTATCTTATTTATTTAGGTGTTAAGAGGTTTAGAGAGAAAAGTTTTTTTGATACTAATATTGAACAAGTACCTGTTTCTGGTAAATCAGCGTTTATACAGGGAGCTATTACAAATGTTTTCAATCCAAAAGTTGCATTGTTCTTTTTAACGTTTTTACCTCAATTTGTTAATGAAAATACAGGTAATATCTTTATTCAATTTGTATTTTTAGGCTTTTGCTTTGCCTTTTCAGGATTTATATTTGATCTTATTTTATCTTTCTTAGCGAGTTCGATAATTAGTTATTTTGCTAAAAGTAAAATTGCTATGCTTTTACAGCAAAAAATTAGTGGTGCTATTTTGGTAATATTAGGTCTATTTTTAGCTTTAGAAAAAAGCTAATTTTTTTGTGATTTTGTAACGAGTTTCTCCTTGATAATCAAACATAATGAACAATATATAGAAGTAATTTAGGTAGAGTTATTTTTCATTATAAATTATGCTATAATCTTATTAGATTTGGTTACTTCCCCTGATTTAATCAAATTATAAATAAGTCTCTATCATACACCTCACTAATGTGGGGTGTGTTTGTTTAATAAATGACAAAGTTCAATGATTTTAGAAACATGTTCATTACTAGCGGAGTATATATTTAAAAGAATTTATATGTTAATGTGTATGTAGACATATTAAACACAATTATGCGGAGAATCTACTCGATTATTTGAGTAGATTTTTATTTTGATTAGAGTGTCCAAAGTGATATACTTAATATAGTTTAAACCTATATCTCTGTTTTAGATTTAAACTCATATTTGGTAATACCTTTTTCACCTCACTAATTAGTGAGGTGTTATTGTTTATAGGATAAAGAAATGATATAGTAGTTAGATGAAACTGTGTTACCCTAAAACACTTAACCTCTACACAATGCCATGATGTGGAGGTTTTTTTATTGATTAATATATAATGATGTAGTATTACTATATATGAGTACATTTTATGTACTTAATTTTCATATACAATAATCCATTAACTTACCCTATCATTTTTAATGATAGGGTAAGTTTTTCAATTTTATATTGCTATATTTAGAATTGTTTGGTAGTTTGGTTATACGAGGAAGGGCTTAACATCCAATTTATCTTTCCTTGTAGTTAAATGATTTATTTCGCTTTACCACTCTAGATCTCTTCCTAATAACTAGAGTGGTTTTTGTATGAAAAAAACTTTTAAATGAATACTAGATGTTAGATTATGTACTATCATTTTTCCAATTATGTTTTAATAAAAAAGCCCCGTTATGGGGCTTTTTTATTCCTCTATTATTTCGTCTATATCTTCAATCTCTGTCACATCGACATTATCTTCTTCAATAATAGAATCTAGTCTTTTATGAATCTCATCTTCAGTCCAACCTGTTTCTTGAAGTGGTTTACTAATTTTCATGATTTGTTCTTCTTAGTATGATATTTCACTCGTTTTTGCAGAAATATTAAATACTTATCGTTTGAAATTCACTATGGTTTATGAATTAAAAGTCTCAAATGTCATTTCATACAAATCTTTATCATCTAAATTAACAAACTCCTCAATATTTACTCTATATGTGATACTATTTTGCTTTTTAGAGATTTGGCTAAAATATTTTATATTTATATACATATTAGTTGTATAGCCATTATTCTTAATTGTATCTTCAAACTCTTCAAACGCCTTTTTATTAATAGGCATTAAATAAAATTTATTACTAGGCAAAATATTTATATGTTTTTCTTGTAAAATTTCATTTTCATTTTCATCTAAATAAACTTTTATATCAATATTTTTAGCAGTCCCACCACCTAAATTTTGTAGTTTAAAAGCAGTATTTACATAGTCAGTATCAGATTCAGTTAAATTCTTTAATTTCAAACGTTGAGTTTGTTCAATAATAATCTGATCGAAAGTCAAGAATGGTATAAAAGAAATCTTGATTTGTCTTATTTGTATCATTACTGAAACGAAATATAAAATCGCCATAATAAATGTTCCAATTGAACCAATTGCTTGTAAAATATTTAACATTAAATTCCTCCTTATAATAACTTATTTCTACTCTACCTATATAATACAAGCTATAGTTAATAATATAAAATAAATGATGTATAATTGCGTTATCATTTTAGTAATTCAGGTTTTAAAAATAAAGTTATAAATTAGAAAATCATCAATAATTATTATGATTTAAATGTCTCTAAATATATTTAAGTGATAAGCCAAACCACTCAATATACCGTTATCTTAATAATTTAGAAGACAAGGGAGAGTAAAATTAATGAAGATTATCTAACTAGTTTTTCTGTAGCACACATAAAGAATTTACACAAATGTATGATTAAAACTAAAAATGGAAAATTAAAAGAGTTAACAAACGAAATATAAGGAGCCCTTTATGAATAAATATACAAACATTTTTTTGGTAGCATTAAAACTTGGTTTATTATCATTCGGTGGACCTACTGCCCATTTAGGTTATTTTTATGATGAGTATGTGAAGAAAAGAAAGTGGCTTGATGAAAAAGAGTACTCTGATTTGGTAGCACTATGCCAGTTTTTACCTGGTCCTGCAAGTAGCCAAGTAGGCATTGGTATTGGAACTATGAGAGGAGGAATCATAGGAGGTATTATCTCATTTATAGGATTTACTCTTCCTTCTGTAATTATGCTAATGATATTTTCAATGCTATTTACAAATAGTGATGCGAATTTCACTTGGATACAAGGTTTAAAACTAGTAGCTGTTGCTATTGTAGCTCAAGCTATTATTGGTATGGGGAAAAAATTAACAAATACTAAAACCACTATTACGTTGGCATTATTTGTACTTATATTAGCATTAGTAATAAATAATCTTTATATACAAGTTATTGCACTATTAATAACTGGTGTATATGGTCTTATCTTTCTAAGAAAAGATACAACATCTAGAAATAAAATAAAAAACAAAACATTTAACTTACCTAAAAAATTAGGTTTAGTTTCTTTATCATTATTCTTTTTACTCTTAACTATATTACCTATAGCTAGTTCAATAACCAATAATCTATGGTTAAAAATGTTTGATAGTTTTTATAGATCGGGTTCTTTAGTTTTTGGGGGAGGACATGTTGTCTTACCTTTATTGAAAAATGAGTTTGTACCATCAGGTTTGATATCACCAGATAACTTCCTAACTGGTTATGCTGCTGCTCAAGCTGTGCCCGGTCCATTATTTACGTTTGCTTCCTATATTGGTATGTCTATAGAAGGAATTTCAGGGGGAATTTTTGCTACTATTGCTATTTTTCTACCTGCGTTTCTTTTGCTATTTGGAATTTTGCCATTCTGGGATAATATTAAGTCTAATATATATGCTGAAGGCTTTTTAAAAGGTATAAGTTCGGGCGTAGTCGGCATTCTTATTGCTGCTTTTTATAATCCAATTTGGACGTCAACGATTAAATCAGAATTAGATTTTGCTTTAGGTAGTCTATTGTTCGTATTATTAATGTATTTTAAATTTCCTTCTTGGTCTATTGTTTTAATAGGTATTATTTTAGGTATTCTATTTTATTAGTCTAATTTAAATAAAATAATTTAGAAGTACAGTATTAAAAGGTATTTATTTGAAAACCACTTTAAAAGAGCATACTATTAAATTAGATTAACTAAGGAGGTTTTATTAATGAGAGCAGCAGTTTGGTATGGTAAGAAAGATGTACGAGTTGAAGAGCGAAAATCTAAAGATTTAAAAGACAACGAAGTCAAAGTTAAAGTGACTTGGGCTGGAATTTGTGGTACAGATTTACATGAATACTTAGAAGGTCCTATATTTATTTCAACAGATAAGCCAGACCCATTTCTTGGTCAAAAAGCTCCTGTTACATTAGGACACGAATTTGCAGGCATAGTAGATGATATTGGTTCTAAAGTTACAAAATTTAATAAAGGCGATCGTGTTGTCATTAACCCTACAGTTTCAAATCGTAAAAAAGAAGAAAATATTGATCTTTATGATGGTTATTCATTTATAGGCTTAGGTTCTGATGGTGGGTTTGCAGAATTCACAAATGTCCCAGAAGAGAATGTTTATGAATTACCCGATAATGTTTCAGATAAAGAAGGGGCTCTCGTAGAACCTACAGCTGTTGCAGTTCAAGCAATTAAAGAAGGGGAAGTTCTATTTGGCGATACAGTTGCTATTTTTGGTGCTGGACCAATTGGTTTATTAACAATAATAGCGGCCAAAGCAGCTGGTGCTAGCAAAATATTTGTTTTCGATTTATCAGAAGAACGACTTAATAAAGCTAAAGCAGTAGGCGCCACTCATACTATAAATTCTAGTGAATCAGATCCAAGTGATATTATTAGTAAATACACTGATAACGGCGTTGATGTATCATTTGAGATAGCTGGTGTAGCCCAAACACTTAAATCAGCAATAGATGTTACTAAAGCAAGAGGTATTGTTGTTATAGTTTCTATATTCGGCCATCCTATTGAATGGAACCCAATGCAATTAACGAATACAGGTGTAAAACTTACTTCAACAATTGCTTATACACCTACTACATTTCAACAAACGATAGATTTGATTAATGAAGGTAATTTAAAAGTAAAAGATGTCATCACTGATGAAATTGAGTTAAATGATATTGTAGAATCAGGGTTTAAACAACTTGTAAATGATAAATCACAATCCAAAATTCTTGTTAAATTATAATATAGGTTATAACAACTAATGAGTTTACTACCTCACTTTTATCAATATATATAATAGATCAACTGACTACTAAGTGTTTAGCCATCTCTCAATCCTGAAATAAGACTGTTAGGAGCTTTATATGTTTTAATGATTATGGAGTGGGTATATATATTACTATTGATAACTTTAGGAGGAATTTATTTATGGCAAAAAAAATTGCTGTTGTACTAGATAATTATTTTGAAGACGTTGAATATACAAGTCCAGTTGAGGCTTTAAAAAACGAAGGACATGACATTACTGTAATAGGAAAAGAAACAGGTACAGTAAAAGGTAAGTCTGAAGATACTGAAGTAACAGTAGATAGAGCGATTAGCGATATAAAACCTGAAGATTTTGACGCATTACTTATCCCAGGGGGATTCTCACCAGATATGTTACGTGGAGATGAAGAAGGTCGTTTTGGGGAATTTACAAAACATTTCGTTCAAAATGAAAAGCCTGTATTTGCGATTTGTCATGGACCACAGCTATTAATCGATACAGACTTATTAAAAGGTAAAAAATTAACGAGTTTCTTATCAGTTCGTAAAGATTTAGAAAACGCTGGTGCAACAGTAGTAGATGAATCAGTTGTAGTTTCTGATAATATCGTCACTTCACGTACACCTGATGATTTAGAAGACTTTAACCGTGAATCTGTAAATTTATTAAAATAATCATTTTTTAAAGAGGAGACTATCAGTCTTCTCTTTAGTTTTATATAAAATAGTTATCATTAATACAAATGAAGATATTCTTAGTAAGATGATGGATTCTATAAAGGTTTATGTTTATAAGGTAAAAGGTATAGTTTAGCATGCTTTTAAATAATATTTAGAATGGAGTGTTATTTTATGAAAGCAGTCACTTATCAAGGACATAAGAAGATGAAGATGGAAAAAGTTGAAGATGCTAAGATTATTGAATCAACTGATGCAATTATAAAGATAACAGCATCTGGGATTTGTGGTTCAGATTTACATTTATATCATCAAGGTGATTTATTCATGGAACCTGGTTTTGTCATTGGACATGAACCGATGGGTATTGTTGAAGAGATAGGAAAAGATGTAAAAAAACTAAAGAAAGGAGATCGTGTGGTAATACCTTTTAATATTGGGTGCGGGGATTGTTTCTACTGCAATAACGACATGGAATCTCAGTGTGACAATTCTAATGAAACACCAGCGAACTGGAAGTTAGATAATGGTGGACTATTCGGTTTTGGTAATCTTCATGGTAATCACTGGGGCGGACAGGCAGAATACTTAAGAGTACCTCATGCTGACTTTTCTTCGTTTAAGGTTCCCGATAACAATCTAAAAGATGAGCAAGTTTTATTCTTATCAGACGTTGTACCTACTGCTTACTGGAGTGTAGAACACTCAGGCGTTAAACCCGGAGATACAGTTATTGTATTAGGTTGTGGTCCTATCGGTTTAATGGCGCAGAAGTTTGCGAAACTAAAAGGTGCAGAGAGAGTGATTGCGATTGACAATGTACAGCATCGTCTCAATCACGCTAAAAAGTACAATGGTGCTGAAGTGTATAACTTTGATGAAGAACAAGAAATAGGTAAACTTCTTAAAGAAAAAACGCGAGGTGGCGCAGATGTTGTTATTGATTGTGTAGGAATGGATGGACAGCAATCGAGTCCAGAACAAGAGCTATCTGAGCATTCTCAACAACGTGGAACAATAAGTCCTATACTTACTGCTACTGAATCAGTAAGAAAGTTTGGGACAATACAGCTTACCGGTATATATGGATCACCTGCTGATAATTTCCCTATAGATTTAATATTTAACCGTGATATTACAGTAACAAGTGGACAGGCTCCTGTTATTCATCTAATGCCTAAACTTTACGAGATGATTAAAGATGAAGTATTTGATCCTACAGAAATTATTACACATACTTTCCCACTTGAAGAGGCAGACGAAGCTTACAAAGTATTTGATCAGAAGAAGGATAACAACATAAAGGTTGTATTTAAACCAGAATAGACTATAAAAACTTTTGTTCTCGACTATTAAATTATTGGATATTGTTAGAGGAGATAGTTTATCTCATTAAAAAAAGGGGCTTTGTTAAATTAAGTGTGTAAGTTATTCAAGGATACTTAATAACTCTATCCTTAATTTGATCATGTAAAAGAAGCTGGTTCATAACCATAGACCAGTTTGGAATTTAACCAGTGGACCATTTCTTTTGAAGTTCTTTCGTTCGAATAAAGAGTAATTTTAAGAGTGCATTCTCATTTGGGAATGCACCTTTTTTTGTAACCTTTCGGTAACTAGAATGAATACTTTCTACCGCGTTAGTTGTATACATGATTTTACGAATATTACTACCATAATCAAACAGCTGTTCAACGTGAGTGAAGTTACGTTTCCAAACTTCAACCGCACCAGGATATTGAGACCATTGTTGTTTAAATGCTTCAAAAGCAGTATGACAAGCTTTAAGTGATGTTGCCCCATAAACCTTTCTTAATAAAGAAGTAAAAGCTTTATAGTCTTTACTTGGTACGTATTTAATAGAATTTCTAACTAAATGTACAATACATCTTTGAACAATTGTTTTAGGAAAAATAGCCTTAACTCCGGATTCTAAGCCAGAAACACCATCCATAGATAAAAAGAAGATGTCTTCGACACCACGAGCCTTTATTTCATCAAATATTTGCATCCACTTATGCTTGCTTTCTGTTTCATTAAGCCATAAACCAAGTATTTGTTTCTTTCCATCAATCGTGTACCCTAGAATAGTGTATACTGCATATTCTTTAATTTCATAATCAGTTCTAATTTTAGTATATAAACAATCCACAAATATAAATGTATAGCACTTTTCCAACGGTCTAGCTTGCCATTCTTCCATTTCAGGAATAACAGCATCAGTAATATCAGAGATCATTTCATGAGATACAGAGAAACCATAGATATCTTCTATTGTTGAAGAAATATCACGTTGTGACATGCCCTTGGCATACATAGAAATTACTTTATCTTCGATTTCAGAAACATCACGCTGACGTTTCTTTATTAACTGTGGTTCAAATGAGGCATCTCTATCTCTTGGGACATTGATTTCAATGTTACCTTTAGTGGTATTAAGTATTTTATTCCCATATCCATTGCGTCTATTTTCAGTAGTTTTGTCAGATTTATCATTCGAAGAATATCCTAAGTGGTTATTCATTTCACCTTGTAACATAGCTTCAAACATAGGTCCAAAAACATCTTTTAGTGCATTTTCCATATCTTCAACAGATTCAGGTGCATACTCAGCAATAATTTTATTAGCAAGTTCGACAGATTTAGGATCTCGTTTTTTTCTAGCCATAACAAACCTCCAAGTTTTATTAAGTGTATTTTAACACTATGCATAGTATTTAGCTTGGTATCCGTAAAAAGTAGTTGGTTTGAGTTTTAACCAACACTTTTTACACTCCCTGTTTTTTTGCGATTTCCTCACCTGTAAGTTTTTATTCGGCTGTCATTTTTGGAGTTATATGGCACAAATTTTGTTTTTTAAATGGCAAAACACCCCTTATTTAGTTAATAAGAGGTGTTTATTATTATCTCAATTTAAACTTTTCTATAGCTAATTTAATCTCGTCTCTAACACGTTGAAATTCTGACCATTCTTTACCTGCTGGATCCTCAAAACCCCAATGCTCTTTTTTAACGTTTGGTGGTAAAATAGGACAATTATCGTCTGCATCACTACATAACGTTACGACCAATTCTGATTGTTTTAAAATATTATTATCAATCAAGTCGGAGGTATGGTTTGATATATCAATATCTACTTCTTTCATAGCTTCTATTGCTTTAGGATTAACACCATGCGTTTCAATACCAGCAGAATAGACATTCCAATCTTCACCCAATATTTCCTTTCCCCAACCTTCAGCCATTTGGCTACGACAAGAGTTTCCTGTACATATAAAATAAATTGTTTTCTTATCCATAATTAAAGCCTCTTTTCTTAAAATATGATTAGTGTAAGGTATAAACCTAAGAGTGTTACAAATAGGACTGGAATAGTAATGATAATTCCAGTTTTAAAGTATGTTCCCCACGAAATCTTCACACCTTTTTGTGTTAAGACATGTAGCCACAATAATGTTGCTAAAGAACCAATCGGTGTTATTTTAGGTCCTAAATCAGAACCTATGACATTCGCATAAATCATACCTTCTTTTAATATACCTGTAGCACTGGATTGACCAATCGCTATTGCATCTATTAAAACAGTTGGCATGTTGTTCATGATTGAAGATAAGAAAGCAGCTATAAAGCCCATACCCATAATACTGCTGAACAACCCATAACTTGAAATATTTGTTAGGATATCCCCAAGAATCGTTGTAATACCTACATTTTTTAGTCCAAACACAACAAGGTACATACCAATAGAGAATACAACAATATTCCATGGTGCTCCTTTAATGACTTGTTTTGTATGAACTGCTTTAGATTTACGAGCTAATATTACAAAGATAAGAGCAATAATACCAGCAATGATTGACACAGGTATTTGAATAAACTCACTAACAAGATAACCCACAAGTAGTAATGCTAATACAATCCATGAAAGCTTAAATAATTTAGGGTCTTTAATTGCATTTTTAGGGTCTGAAAGATTTTCTGTATCGAACCTTTTAGGTATAGATTTTCTGAAATATAACCATAAAACAAGGATACTAGCAATCAGAGAGAATATATTAGGAATAATCATTCGACTAAAATAATCAACAAATCCAATATCAAAGTAATCTGCAGAAACAATATTAACTAAGTTACTTACAATTAAGGGCAGTGATGTAGTATCTGCAATAAAACCACAGGCAATAATAAAGGGGAAAATCATTTTTTTATTAAATCCTAGATTCCTTACCATCGCTAATACAATGGGCGTTAAGATTAAAGCTGCACCATCATTGGCGAAAAATGCTGCTACAACTGACCCTAATAACATAATAAAAACAAACATTTTTAAGCCGTTACCGTTTGACGCTTTGACCATATGTATCGCGGACCATTCAAAAAATCCAATTTCATCTAATATTAATGAAATAAGAATAACAGCTACAAAGGTTAAAGTAGCATTCCAAACAATGCCTGTTACTTCTATTACATCTGAAAAACTTACGACCCCTATAATAATCGCAACGACAGCTCCAATTAAAGCTGTAATACCAATATCTAAACCTTTTGGTTGCCAAATTACAAAGGTTAAAGTTAAAAGAAAAATAGCAATAGCAAAAATTGTCATTAACATTCACCTGATTTCATACTTTTACACAGGCAACGTTGATTAGATGTATTAATAACTTTTAAATTTTGAGTAATATCATCTAAAATAGCGTGATTAAGTTGATACATGTGTTTATTACCATTTTTTCGAGTAGTAACTAAATTGTTATCTATTAATGACTTCATGTGATGACTGAGGGTAGGTTGTGAGAACTGAAAGTGTTCTAACAACTCACAAGCACATAACTCACCACAAGATAATAAATCTAGTATTTCCAATCTACTTGGATCAGAGAAAATTTTGAATATTGATGATAGTTCTTTATAAGACATAAATATACCTCCTAGACATTACATAGACTATCATCTATATTGACTTTTGTCTATGTAATATGTTCTAGTGGCTAAATAGAGTTTGAAAATCAGAAAATATGCCGCACCACAACTTGATTAACAAAACCATTGTATATATCTATTAGAAAAATGAGATAACTAAAGAAATATAAAAAGAGTTCCATAATATATTCAAGAAAATCTTGTATCCGAAGATATGGCTGAACACAAATAGATACACAATAAATTTATTATAAAAAAATAAAATAATATAATTATTTAAAATTAGAAAAAACGCATAAAGTTAGTTAATGATAAGCATAATATATCTCAGGTATTATAAAGTTAATTTAAAAAATAATGATTAAATTAGATACTATTCCAATCACTATGTGCAGTAATAGTGAAAATCTTTTAGCTCTAACGAATCATTATAAATTTTATTTGTTTGAGTAAAGCTGAAACTGACATTAAGTTAAAAAATGGAATCGTTTTAATTAATTTATAAGCTTAAATGCTATTACCTAAATATTTGTTAGCGAATATTTAAAAAGGGTATTTACTCTATAGTATGAAAAAGAGAAAAAAATAAATATGTAGAAAATCAATGATTTAATAAGAATAACCCAAACTATTTAAAGTAAGAACTATCATTTAAAAGTTGAAAGGAATGAATGTTATGGCGCGTATATTATTAACAGGTGCTTCTGGATACATTGGAAGTAATTTGATGAAAAAATTAAAAGTTGAAAATGAAATAATTGCTATTTCAAGAAATATAGAAAATAAAGTAGATGAGAAGAATGTAACTTGGAAGAAAGCAGATATATTTTCATTAATTGATGTTGAAAATGTTATGAAAGATATTGATATTGCTATTTACTTAGTCCATTCAATGATGCCGAATTCTAAGCTTACACAAGCTAAATTTGAAGATATGGATTTTTTATTAGCTGATAATTTTGGAAGAGCTGCTAAAAAAGAAGGTGTTAAGCACATTATTTATATGAGTGGTCTAATACCAAAAGAGGATAATCTTTCTCGACATTTAGAGAGTCGATTAGAATGTGAAAAAGTACTTGGTTCATATGGAGTGCCAGTCAGTACACTTAGAGCAGGTTTAATAGTTGGATCGAACGGCTCTTCATATCCAATTTTAAAAAAATTGACACAACGATTACCATTATTGTTGTTACCTAAATGGGCAAATAATATTACACATCCTATCTATATTGATGATGTCATAAATTCAATTACTAAAGTCGTATCAAGAAGGCCTAAACTAAATGAATCAATTGATGTTGGTGGTCCAGATGAGTTGACATATAAGGATTTATTTAAGCAAACGGCTAGTGTTTTAAATAAAAAAATGCCAATGTTTAATTTGCCGATTATACCTTTGATTCTCTCTAAATACTGGATAAGACTTATTAGCGGTGAAAAGAAAGAAATTGTGTATCCTCTTATGGACAGTTTAGTTCATAATATGAGAATGGATAATAAGAATTATATAGAAGGGATATCCGATGGGAAAACTACATTTAAAGAAAGTGTTAAATTAGCATTAAAAAATGAATCATCGAGTAAGAAAAAGAAAAACAAAAGTAAAACGATAAAAAATGTGAAATCTGTTCAAAGGTTTCGAATACCTACTCATATGACTATAGAAGATATAGCAAATGATTATATGGAATGGTTAAATAATCTTAATAATAAAATAATCTCTACTAAATACATTAACGGTAGATACATGATTTCACTTTTTCCTATAAAGAACCCTATATTAATATTAGAAAAGTCGGACTCCCGTTCAGATGTAAATAGGCAACTTCTCTATATAACTGGGGGAGGATTTTCAAAAAATAAAAATAAAGGTAGAGCGAGAATGGAGTTTCGTAGAGTACTAAATAAAAATGAATGTATAGTAGCTATTCATGAATATGAACCTACACTTCCATGGATTATTTATAAACTAACGCAAGCAAGAATACACTTATACGTTATGACTTTATACAATATACATCTAAAATCAATAGAATATAAAGTTAATAAATTGAATTTAGATAAGATTTAATATCTTTGAATCATAGTAAATATTCAAGGGGGTATATACATGAAAATCTATATTACATTCTTAAAAATTTTAAGGTTTTTTATAAAACAATTTTTAAAATTTTATTGGACTATATGCGGAATAGTATCTTACGTTTTGATCAAATATAAAAAAAATTAAGCTAATACTATGTTTAAAGTTGTTATTAAAAGGTAATATAGGATTAAGAGACTAGAGCTCTTGTCATAATAAGTGAAAGCGAGTTGAAGGATTAATTCCTTGCTCGCTTTTTATAAAACTAAATAAATGAAAATTACTTATTTAGCGGACTTTAATATAAAAAATCTATTTAAAGTGTTTTAATTTAAAAAAACAGTTTTCAATAAAATAACACCCCACTAATCAGTGAGGTGAAAAGGATTTTCTAAATATGTGTTGAATAGATAACAAATATAAAACATTCAACCTAAATATATTATATATCAAAAAAAGATAAATTTAAATAAAATCAGCCTATTTTTTACATAAAATACTATATTAATATTTAAATGGGAATAGACTTTAAATTATATATTGAAAATGTTTTTGATAGAAGAATAACATGACTAATAGAGATGTGCAACCTCTAGAGATAAAAGCAAGTTACTCTAAAAAAGGAGAATAAATATGAATGTAATTGAAACAATAAAAACAATCATAAAAGTGATAACACCAATTATCGGTGGTAAATTTATAGGTAAATTTGCAGTGAAAAACGCGAGAAAAGATTATAAAAATAATGTTAGACCACCTTTTTCACCCCCCGGCTATGTCTTTCCAATTGTGTGGCCAATATTTTATACAACGATGGGCGTAGCTTATGCATTAGTGACTAATAAATCTACTAGTAAGGATTTAAAAGGTGCTTATTACACGCAATTAAGCCTGAATTATCTATGGTCGATATTATACTTCAAATATAAATTACGCTTTAGTGCGTTGATAGAGAGTGTTGTATTACTGGGCGCAGTAGTTACAACAACTGTGAAATTTTTCAATGTAAAAAAAGTTGCTGGCATTTTACTAGTTCCATATATGCTTTGGAGCGCTTTTGCTACTTATTTAACAGCTGGTAATTGGTATTTAAATAAAGATAACCCAAGCTATACAGAGAAATCTGAGAATTAAATTGATGAAAAAGATTATATATATTGCGCTATATTGGTTTATAGTTCAAATGATTATAGCTCAACTTGGTACTCGTATTAGTTATAAGTTCTTAGAAAAGGATAATAAGTATTTTCGAAGTTGGAATTTTGAACAAGAGGGTCAATTATGGCAACAATTAGTTAAAGTGCAATATTGGAAAGATCATTTGCCAGACGGTCAAAATCTTAACCCTAATATCAGTAGTAAAGCGACTTTCGATATATCTAAAAATATGAATGATATACAGCGATTTATATTAGAAACTAGACGTGCAGAGATGGTTCATTTGCTATCCATATTTCCTGTTATTGCGTTTTTTAAAGCGTCAAAAAGCGTTAAAATTATTAATTTCGTATATGTCATTATAGCTAATGTGCCTTGTATGATTGTTCAGCGCTATAATCGCCCTAAGTTAATACGTATTTATAATAAATTACAAAAAAGAAAAGGTGATTAAATGGGAAATAAGAAAGTGGTTGTCATAGGAGGTGGCTTGGGAGGGATTGCTAGCGCAATTTGTATGGCTCAAGCAGGCTATCAAGTGGATTTATATGAACAAAATAAGCATATCGGTGGAAAGGTAAATAGGTTGGACATAGATGACTATGGATTTGATCTCGGTCCATCAATTTTAACCATGCCTAAAGTATTTCAACGCTTATTTCAACGATGTGATGAAAGGCTAGAAGATTATGTTAGTATTCGTAAGTTAAGTTTACAGATTAGAAACGTTTATCCAGATGGCCAAATTTTAGATTTATATGAATCCATGGAAGATATATTAACAAATAATGAATCGTTAACAAATAAAGATATAGAGCAACTTTCTTCGTTTTTTAGTTACGCACAAAAGATACATCAAGTTGCTGAAAAAAGCTACTTTGATAAGGGATTAGATACGATGTTTGCAATTATTCGTTATCATGGTCCGTTTTCAGCTTTAAAGCAATTCGATTATTTTCATACAATGCAACAGGCCATTAATAAAAGGGTGGATAACCCATATTTAAGAGAAATGCTAGGTTATTTCATAAAATATGTAGGCTCCTCATCTTATGATGCTCCGGCTGTATTGAGTTTATTACCTCAAATGCAACATGAGGAAGGTTTGTGGTACGTAGATGGTGGCATTCATAATTTAGCGGAAGCGATGGAACAATTAGCGAGAAAATTAGGTGTGGGCATACATTTTAACACCCCTGTAAAACGTATCAATTATAATAGTCAAAATAAGGTGACAGGGATTACAATAGAAAATAATGAGGAAATATATGCAGATTACATTATATCTAATATGGAAGTAATCCCTGTTTATAAATATTTATTGAATTTTGATGCAAATCAAATAAACAAATTGGAACGTAAATTTGAGCCAGCTAGTTCAGGTTATGTCATGCATCTTGGTGTGGACAAAAGTTATCCAGAGCTTCAACATCATAACTTTTTCTTTTCAAGTAATTCTAAAGTTAATTATGATCAAGTTTTTCACCAGTATGTTTTGCCTGAAGATCCGACTATTTATGTAGTGAATACAAATAAAACAGATAAGACACAGGCGCCAGAAGGACACGAGAATATAAAAATATTGCCACACATACCATACATTCAGAATAAGTCATTTAGTGAAGCAGAATATCTGCAATTCCGAGAACGTATATTGGATAAATTAGAGTCCATGGGCTTGAAAGATTTGAGAAAGCATATTGTATATGAGGACATATGGACGCCACATGACATTGAAAATACATACAATTCTAATAAAGGAGCTATATATGGCGTAGTATCCAATAAGAAGAAAAATAAAGGTTTTAAATTTCCTAAAAAAAGTCAGTACTTCAAAAATTTGTACTTTGTAGGTGGTTCTGTAAATCCTGGCGCTGGTATGCCTATGGTCACTTTGAGTGGTATGCAAGTAGCAGAAGCTATTCTTAATGGAGAAAGTAGTGGAGATTAAATGATATTTTATATAATAGCAATAGTATTGACGATGCTATCACTAATAAGTGGAATGTGTATGTATGCGCGTCGAGCGATTATAAATAACTCAGGAAAAGAAAGAGGTCAGACAGCCGTCAGTGTTATTGTACCTGCTAGAAATGAAGCGGAGAACTTACCTAAATTAATTAACAGTATAAGTAAAGAGCAAGAAATAGAAGTAATTGTTATGGATGATGGTTCAACTGATGAGACACAAGTTGTTGCTAGATATTACGGTGCGAGCGTATATACTGTTGAAAATGATACTACATGGCAAGGTAAGTCACATGCTTGTTGGCAAGGTAGCAAATATGCAACGCATGATTTATTGATGTTTGTTGATGCTGATGTTCAGTTTGCTTGTGATGATAGTATTCAAAATATAGCCAATCAATATGATTTACAAGGTGGTAAAGGTTTGTTATCAATACAACCTTATCACAAGATAAAAAAGCTATACGAAAATATATCGGCGATTTTTAATTTAATGACAATCGTAGGTATGAATCAATTTTCAATCACGAAATCAGCAAATAATGAGCAAGGCGCGTTTGGACCAGTCCTTGTGACAAATAAGCAAGATTATAAATTGACACAAGGACATTTGAAAGCTAAAAATCAAATCATTGAAGGTTTTGCAATAAGTAAAGCATATAATCAGCAAGGTTTGCCAGTTAGTTTGCATGAAGGCCAAGGTGTAGTGAATTTTAGAATGTATTCTCAAGGATATAAAGCGCTATTAGAGGGTTGGAGTAAACACTTTGCACTTGGCTCTCAAGTAACTAAAAAGTCTACGCTTACGTTTGTATTTTTATGGCTATTTGGTTCACTTACAACAGTTTTAGCGATAATTTTTTCAATTAATTTAGGCTCGTTATATATATTATTAGCTATTACTCTATATTTTATATATGCGATACAATTTCATATATTTATTCGAAGAACAGGAAATTTTAATATCGTTGCGAGTTTATGTCATCCACTGCTCTTCATATGCTTTGTCGTGATATTTTTTAAATCATGGTTAGATATCAATGTATTCAAACGTATATATTGGAAAGGCCGTAGAATAGATTTATAGCTTAGTTTTTTATACAAATGTCAAGAAGTTCTATGCTTACTGAGGAGGCCAATAAATGAATCAATTAGAGAGAGATTATAACCATTGTCACAATATAATGAAAGAACATTCAAAAACGTTCTCATATGCCTTTGATTTTTTGGATTTAAAAAGGAAAAAAGCAATTTGGGCTATTTATGCAGTTTGCAGAATTATAGATGACAGTATTGATAAATACAAAGACCTTGAGCAATTAGACGGCATATCTAGAGATTTAGATGTGATTTATAGCGATTGTGATCATATTCAAGCGTATCAAAGTGATGCAGCTATTATGAATGCTTTAAGTAATACATTGAATACATATTCAATACCTAAAAAACCTTTTGAATCTTTAATTCAATATGTGAAGGAAGATTTAGTTTTAAAAGAAATGAAAACTGATTCAGATTTATATGACTATTGCTATGGTGTGGCAGGTACTGTCGGTGAATTGTTAATTCCTATATTAAATTCATCAAATGAAAATAATTTCGAGCAAGCTGAAGAAGCTGCGATTGCTTTAGGTAAGGCAATGCAAATAACTAATATTTTAAGAGATGTCGGCGAAGATTTTCAAAATGGAAGAATTTATCTAAGTGTAGAAAAATTAGCTCAATATCGAGTTAATCTACATTCTATATATTATGAAGGAGTTACGCGAAATTATATAGAACTGTGGGAAAGTTACGCTACAGAGGCAGTTAGGTTATATGATATTGCATTAAACGGTATTAATTATTTTGACGAAGAGGTACGTTACATTATCGAATTAGCTGCGATAGCTTATCATGAAATACTTGTGGAAGTAAGGAAGGCAAACTATACGTTGCATAAGAAAGTATATGTAAGCAAATTGAAAAAAATGAAAATTTATCGTGAACTTAGTGCGAAATATAATAGGAGTGAAACATTATGAAGATTGCAGTTATAGGCGGCGGTGTTTCAGGTTTAGCTGCAGCTACAAGATTAGCTGCAAACGGTCACCAAGTAGATTTATATGAAAAGAACCAACAAATAGGTGGCAGGATGAATCAGATCAAGCAAGATGGCTTTACATTTGATATGGGACCAACCATCGTTATGATGCCTGAGATTTATCGAGACGTTTTTAATTACGCTCAAAAAAATATGAATGATTACTTGGTAATTAAACAATTATCACATATATATGATGTTTATTTTAGTGAAACAGATCAAATTCGCGTTCCTACAGATCTTGCTCAATTAAGAGAGATGCTTGAAGGTATTGAACCTAACTCTACACATGGTTTTATGTCCTTTTTAACAGATATATACGAAAGATACGAAATAGCACGAAAATATTTTCTAGAACGTACGTTTAGGAAACCTACGGATTTTTATAATCCTTTTACTATATATCAAGGTATGAAACTCAAAACATTTGATAAAGCAGATAATTTAATTGAAAAATATGTTGATAATGAAAAAATCCAAAAGATTTTAGCGTTTCAAACTTTATATATAGGTATCGACCCTAAACGAAGCCCGTCATTGTATTCAATTATACCCATGATAGAGTTAATGTTTGGTGTTCACTTTATAAAAGGTGGTATGTATAGCTTTGTCAGAGCGCTTCAAACGCTAAATGAAGAATTAGGTACTCAAATTCATACCAACGCAAACGTTGAAGAAATTATCATTGATAGTAGGTATAAGCGTGCGGAGGGACTAAAAATAAACGGACATATAGAAAAGTATGACAAAATAATTTGTACTGCTGATTTTCCATATGCTACTTCATCTTTAATTAAAAATGAACATCATCCTAAGAAGTATACGACACAGAAAATTGATAATATGGACTACTCTTGCTCAGCCTTTTTAATGTACATAGGGGTTGATAAAGATTTATCTGAAGATATCTTGTTACATAATGTTATATTTTCAAAGGATTTTGATAATAATATCAATGAAATATTTTCCGGGGAAATATCCCAAGATCCATCAATATATGTATACGCTCCTAGCGTGGAAGATCAATCTTTAGCGCCAGAAGGTCAAACAGGTATTTATGTGCTGATGCCCGTTTCAGAATTGAAAACAGGTGATACGGATTGGTCTGATGAGTCAACAATCACACAAGTGAAGGATATTATTTACAATAAGCTTTCTACGATTAAAGCGTTAGAAGATTTGAAAAAGCAAGTTGTGACAGAAATTATTTATACGCCTAAGGATTTTGAAGGAGATTATAATGCTAAATTTGGAGCAGCCTTTGGTTTAATGCCTACTTTAGCGCAAAGTAACTATTACAGACCGCCTAATGTGAGCAGAGATTACAAAAATTTGTATTTTGCTGGAGCTAGTGTTCATCCAGGAGCAGGAGTGCCAATTGTACTGACGAGTGCTAAAATTACAGTTGATGCTATGTTAGAAGATATTAATAATGGTATATAAAACGCTTAAAATCACTTTTTAATAATGTGATTTTAAGCGCCTTTTTAACTAATCGAACGTAATGGTTTGTGGTGTGTCTAATATTTTATCGTTCATAATTTTTATGGATTTTGGTATTACTCTAATTACACACAAGTTTGGATCATCCTTAGAGTCAAAAAAGGACTTATCTTGTTTGTTCCAAATCCAATCAATAGTCTCTTGATCTTTCAGTATTTCAACAGTCGCATCAATTTCCAGAAAACTATGATTATTCGTTTCATCGTAACCTATAAGTACATGAGCTTTGGGATTATCTTTAAATTCAGCAATTTTTTTAGACTCTATACTTGTCTTAGTATAAAGTGTGTGTCCATAATTATAAAATACCATGTATCTACTATTAGGTGTATTGTTATGTGCAGTAGATAGGACACCTATTTTTGATGTATTTAATATATTTTCAATTTCATTTTGTAATTGTTCGTTATTCATAATTTAATCACCTCTGATAATAATATACCCTGAAGTTGCCTATAATATGTAAGGTATAAAAATTTATTTTATTTTTTAGGGAATTATACAAAAGTTAAAACGGGTATATGATTGAAAACACAATCTTAAGTTAAAGGACAATTATAAAGTGAATTTGTACAAAACAAAATGGGAGGCAATAAAATGCATTTAGGAGTCATACTTAACAGAGTTTTTAGAACGAAATATAATCCACTTTTTCAATATATAGTGAAGCATCAAAATGAGATAGATAAATTGTATTTTATCTTACCTTTAGAAGATTTAACTGACGCATCAGAAGTAAAACGTGACTATTACCATAAAGTTGTAAAAGGATTTGTAAATGCTTTAGATAAGCATGATATACAACCTCATATTGTCACATATGAAAAGCTAGGTGAATTAGCCGAAACATTGGCGTTATCTCACGTATTAGTAGCAAAAGATATTATGAGTTATCACAAAGAAATATATGACTATCCTCATGTAAAAAAGGCTTTTGAAAATCACCAAGTTACAGTAATTGGACAGCGCGTGAATCATTATTTTGAGCCAACAAAGACTTTTAATAAACAGCAACAGCCTTATAAAGTGTTTACTAGTTTTTATAAAGCAAATCGTAAAGATTTAGTACATACACCTGAAAAAAATTATCAATTTAAGCACTTGGCCCAAATTGCTGAAAAGGGTTTAAATCAAAGTGACTTAAATTTTAAAAATAATAAAGATTTAGAACAGTTAGCGCGCAAAAGATGGGGTGAATTTTTAAATGGTGACATAGCTCATTATGATAAATTGATTGACGATGTATCGCAGGATTTTGTAAGTGGATTAGGTAAATATTTAGCATATGGTCTACTTGATATTCGTGAAATTATAAATGATTTACTTGAAGGTTACGATAGTGATGAAACAAATTATGAAGGTTTTATAAGAGAGGTTATATTCCGTGAATTTTATTATGTGTTAATGACACAATATCCAGAAGCTGCCACTAAATCTTTTTCTGAGAAATATCGCAACATGAAATGGTCTTATAATAAAGCACATTTTGAAGCATGGAAAAAAGGACAAACTGGCTATCCAATCGTTGATGCTGCAATGAAAAAGTTGAATCGTACAGGGTATATGCATAATCGCTTGAGAATGATCGTATCTCAATTTTTAACGAAAAATTTATTTATTGATTGGACTTGGGGTGAGAATTACTTTAGACAGAATTTGATAGATTATGATAATGCATCTAATGTACATGGATGGCAGTGGTCGGCATCAACTGGGACAGATGCAGTGCCTTATTTTAGAATGTTTAATCCTATCCGACAAAGTGAAAAATTTGATTCTAATGGCTATTTTATTAAATCTGAAATTGAATTATTTAAAGAAGTACCGACACATTTTATACATAATCCTACTCTATATCGGAGTGAGCTTTATGAAAAATATAATATTGAATTTGATAAAGACTATCCTAATTCAATCGTAAATCATAATGAAAGCAGAAAATATGTTTTAGAAAAATTTAAATCTATAAATAAATATTAATTTGAAAAACACTCCATAAATAAAAGATAGGAGTGTTTTTATTCTTCAATTTTTAAATCATTTTCATTTGAAAGTTTAAATTCTTCATTACTTTCAATATCTTCAATATCTTCAGAAATTGAATCTAATCTTTTGTGAATCTCTTCTTCAGTCCATCCAGTATCTTTTAAATGCTTATTAATATTCACAAAATCAACTCCTATAATTTATCTATCCTATATATTTGTAACAAATATTTCATTAATTATTAGCTAATTCAAAACGTATATTATAAGATAAATTTCTATTTACTATATGTTGGTCAACCCCTTTATTTGTGCCTCTGTTTAAATGGGTTGCTTTGTATTGATTAGAATGTTGCCAGTTATAAAAATCTTGCCTATCTAACCATAAAGTTAATATTATATAGTGCTCATTTTCATTGTGTGGTTCTAAAAACCTTAAAGCTTTATAACCAGTTACCGTATTTAGTCTTTTGAATCTATTTAAAAATTTTTCTTTAAAATTATTTTGTCTATTGCTATTTACATATAAATGGTTCATAACACAGAAATAATTATTGTTTAAATTACCATCTTTCTCTAAAATACTATATGATTTTTGACAATTATTTTTGATAATTTGTATTGAATTGTTTTTTTCATGGATCACATAAGATTGATTCGAATTAAAAATAACCATTATTAACCTCTCTATTCCATCTAATAATATACTTATTGTAACATTGTTTATAAAACCAAACCATTATAATAGATAGTATTAGCAGTTTAAAATTTTTATTATTTTACTAAAAATATGATGAGGTCTATTTATTTAAATTTTAAATTGGACTTTATTTTAGCAAAATCACTAATTAGGGGAAAGTTATCATAAGTGAAAATAAAGGAGTAAGCAAATGGATAAAGTATACAAATTAATCAACGAAATAAAAGAAATACTATTTGGTTATAGAGAGTTTGTTTCTGAGTATGTCTTGTCTTTAGAAAATATAGAAGAGATGAATAAGTATATAAATTTTTTGAAAATAAGTGATATTTTAAATGAATTTGATAAAGAAATCGAAAAATTAATTGATTTAGAGTTCTCATCAAAATATAATGAAAACTTTATTAATTACATAAATGAAGAAAGAATCAATTTTGAACATCAATTCAATAATTATGAAAATATCAAACGAAATTCTTCTAAAATCAAAAATAATGAAATTATATATGAAAATATAAAAGTACAAAGAGAATATATAGGTTATGGTGGTGGAAGAGCACCATTAAACAAAGATGAAGAATTGATATATGATTTTGTGTATTTTGAAAATAATATGATTTATTTACTAGAGAGTATAAACAATTTTATTAATAATCTTTACATACTTAAAGATTTCTCAGAATTAAATACAAATGTTGTAATTATTGGTGCAAATGGATCAGGTAAAAGTACATTATCTCGTAGATTAAAGTTAGATAATATAAATCAAAGTATTAACATAATTCCTTCACATCATATTTTATATTTATCACAGCAAAATTATGTTGCATTTGAAAATAGTGATGATTATTTTGATGTAAATACTTATCAAGAAGATTCTAAAATGGTAACAATTGAAACTCCATTTAATTCTGATGAATTTAATCACTCATTTTATAACTTAATGAATTATTTAATTATTGATCATTATAGTAAAAAAGGTGATACTATAAAATCAAAAGAAGAAAAAACAAAATTAGAAACCGTCATAGATTTATGTAATTCTCTAATAAAGAAAAATATTATTTTAGATAAACATATTATTAAGTGTTTGAGCGAGGATAATGAGATATATGATTTTAATCAAATGAGTGATGGAGAGAGACAAGTTTTTTATTTTGTTGCAAGTGTTTTAGCCAATGAAAACGATGGATATATAATAGTGGATGAACCTGAAAATCATTTAAATTCACAGGTTTGTAAATTATTATGGGATAAGCTAGAAGTTATAAAAAGTGACTCAACCTTTGTTTATATTACACACGATCCCAAATTTGCAGTTTCAAGAATTAATTCTAAATTGATTTGGAGTAAGTCATTTATTTATCCAAATGTATGGGATTATGAAATCCTTGAAGAGGATGAAATTCCTGAAGAATTATTAATTGAAGTCCTAGGAAGTAAAGAAAATATAATCTTTTGTGAAGGTGAAAGTGATAGTATTGATAAGCAATTATATGAAGCTATATTTTTCGATGATAAAGTAATTGCAGTTGGTGGACACTTGAATGTAATTAATTATACAAAAGCAATTAATAATATATCTAATCTAAATATAAAAGCTAAAGGTCTTATTGATAGGGATGGTAAAACAGAAGAGGAAATAAATAAATATAAAGAGAATAATATTAATGTATTGCCGTTCAATGAAATAGAAATGTTGTTATTATCAAAAGAAGTACTAGAAGAATTGAATAAAGTAATATCAGTTTTAGATAAGGGAATTGATATTGAGCAATGGAAAAATAGAATATTACAAATTTGTGATGAAAGAAAAGAAAAAATTCTATTAGATATAGTTAAATCTAGAGTTGAAAACTTATTGTCTTCTAAAAAACTGCAAAATTGCAAAGAATTTAATGAATTATATGCTAGTTTCAAAATGATATTTGATTCAATAGATTTAGATAAAATTTATAACGCTGAAAAACTAAAATTAGAAGTAATACTAAAGAATAAAGAATATGAAAACTTATTAAAAATATGTAATTTAAAAAAAGAAATACTAATGAGAGTACCTAGTAGAGAAGGGTATAAAGACTATCATAAAGATGCAGTAGCATTGATTCAAAATAATAATGTTTTAAAAGAAATATTGAAAAAGAAATATTTCTCCAATTTTTAGCGATATGGAGGTAATAGAATGAGTAAAACTTTATTATTTGAAAAAACTAATGATATGTTATTAGCAGTTTATTATACATATGACTATCCCGAATTTGAAAGTATTTTATTTAAACAGCTAGAAACCAATGGATCATACAGGTTAAAAAATACTTTCTGCATAACATATGACTCGATAGTTGATTGCGATGATGAAGAATGTGTATGTTTTAAAATAGGATCGTTAGATAATGGTTATTATAAATTAGATTCAGAGATGTTTAACTTAGAAAATAATTTTTATTTCGATGAAAGCTTTAATTTTAAAAAAGACCATTTTATAGCTTATAGGAATATTTCAATTCTTAAAAAGATAGATAATATAATAAACGAAGATTTTAAAGTAATTTCTAAGAAATATGAAAAAGAGTATGACAATTTAACAGCTATATCAGATTTTGAATACAAGGAATTAATTAAAAATTTCCCTAAAACTACCGAGCTAGACAAGTATAGTAATTATAAAATAAGTCAAATTATTTCAGAAGTATTTAACGTTAAAGATGATTATATCGGTATATATGAAGAATTTTTAAATAGAAAAAAAAGGAAATTAAAAGAATTTGATAACAAATCTAATAAAAATATAAAAATGTTAAGCGACGTTTTATCTGAATATGAAGTAGATAAATATAAATTAATTTTAAACAGGCTAAAATATCTATTAAAAAACGAGCAAACTCTTGAATTAGATTGGCAAAAAGAGATTGTGGATATATTAACTTTAATTTTCCCGAAATATATAAATGTCTTCAGTGAATATGAAGTGATTAGAGATAGCGATAAGAGAAAAAGAGTTGATTTTGTCTTGTTAGATAATAATAATAATATAGATATTATTGAAATCAAAAAGGCACATGGAATTAATATATTAAATAATACAAAATCTAGAGGGAATTATCCTCCTTCAAAAAATTTAAGTAGTGCTTTGATGCAAGTTGAAAAATATTTGTATTATATAAATACTGAAAGTAATAAAGTTATAAAAAAACTTAAAAAATCAATTAAAGAAAGAGAAGATAAAGAAGTTGAGATTTTTATTAGAAGCCCTAAAGGTATAGTTATTTTAGGTCGAACAAACAACTTTAATCAACAACAATTAGAAGATTATAGACTCATAAAAAATGCGTACAAAAATGTAGTAGATATATATAGTTATGATGAGTTGATTTTAACCTTAGAAAATATTATAGATAAATTCGAAAAAAATAAGCATGATTAATATAATAATTTGAAATAGAGTCTTAGCTCATAGTAATAATAACCGACAAAGATTTTAATGACTTATTTTTTAGCGATATGAATCCAAATGAAGAAACGATGAAAGTATTAAGCAATAAAGTAGAAATCGGGACTAAATCTATATATCAAATAATTGTTGTGGAAGTACAGGATTTAAATAAATTTTATGAAAATTTAATTACTCTAACTAACGTCATTACAGAATCAACAAGTATGGAGCAATGGGAAATCAAATGTTTCCATATTCCTTATCCATATAATAAAGTTTTACAAGTCATTATAGCATCAAATTTATTCGTAATTCATGTATTTACGAGTGTAGAGGATATGTTTAATATTTATAATTTTAATATACTCAAATAATCTTTGGATATAGAGGTGATTTGTAAATGGAGAAAGTCATTTTTTATAATATGTGTATGATATATTATGCCGAAAGAGTAGTGGTAATTGATCGTAAAAAAGATGATTGGCCAGGTATTTCTTTTCCAGGTGGAAAAGTTGAGCATGGAGAATCATTCATTAATTCAACAATCAGAGAAATCAAAGAAGAAACGGGTTTAGATATAAGTAACCTTGAATTATGTGGAGTAAAAAATTGGATGGATGATGAGATAAGATATGTAATATTTTTATATAGAACAAATAATTATTCTGGTGAATTAGTTAGTTCTGATGAAGGACAAGTTAGGTGGGAACAAATTTCAAATCTTACTAATTTACAATTATCATTAGACATGGAAGAGATGTTAAGTATATTTCAAGAAAATAATTTAAGTGAATTTTTTTATTTCAAAGATAATGAAGAATGGAACTTTCATCTCAACTAGATTACTAATTCTATAGATAAAAAACCAGCGTTTAATCAACGGTATAAGCCCTATGGTGAGGGAATAAAATATAAATTACAAGTTGATCGGTAAAGAAGATTTTAATAGTTCTATTTATTTCCTGATGCTATTGAGATTTTATTCCAAAGGTTGACTTGATTGATTATCATAACGATCTCAAAGTATTCTTCTTTTGTATAATACTTTAATACTGTTTCATAATCTTTATCGTTTATTTTTGAATTCAAGTAAGTTAATTTTTCAGCTAGTTGTAATGCTGCTTTTTCTTTTTCGTTATATAGTTTACTTTCGTTAAAATTAGCGAGATCTTGTATTTTATTTGGGTCTATTTTAAATTTTTCGCTTTTCTTTTGATGTAAATTTTGACAGTAAGTGCAACCATTAATCTGGGAGCATCTGAGTTTAATAAGTTCTCGTAAGTCTTTATCAATGGATGTTTTATTTACTACTCTTTCTAAATCGAGTATTAATGCCATGTATTTTTGATTGATTTTAAAGTAGTTGAAGCGGTTATCCATTTTTTAAAAGCTCGCAATTTTAGACATAAATTTAGATAACATATTAACGCCTCCTTCGAGATTACTAATTAATGTATAATTAATTGTATAGATTAAATTTATGCCCTACAAACAAATTTAAGTAAATACAACACATTTGTTAATCTGTTGCAGAGGTGTTTAAAATGAGGAAAAAGACTGAAGAAAAACTATATAAAGCTTTAGTTATGCTGTTAGAAAATGATGATTATGAAAAAGTAACAATATTGCAGATTTGTCAGGAGGCAAGGGTCAATCGTTCTACTTTTTATAGGAAGTTTAAATCAAAGGATGATTTATTACGTTGGAAATCTAATCAACTCGTTCAAATATATATTCATGAACTTAATGAGCTTGGAAAAGTGAATATGGATGATGTTGTAGTCTTTTTTTATCAATTTTGGATAAAATACAAGTCATTTATATTAATGCTTCAGAAACAAAATATGCAACTGTTCTTACTAAACGAGTTTAATCGTCATATTTTAAATGTACATCAATCAACAAGAGAAAAATTTCAGCATAATTTAAACGATGAATATATGATGTTATCTTTATCTTTTAATGTCGGTGGATTATGGAACATGTTGCTTTATGCTATAGAAAATAATTATAGCGAGGAAGAATTTTTAAAAGGTTTTCAAGAAATCAAGTTATTCTATAATGTATGATAACGTTATCCATGCATTTTGTTCATATTATATGAGTAGTTAGAATAACCAAAAACCGCCCGTTCCTGTAGCTCACTGCTACGGATCGGGCGATTATTTTTTTTAGAATTATAAATGAATCTTTTCGGTTGAGTAATAATATAACTCTTTTTTGGGATGTACGAATATCGAAATGATAATGAGTACGCCTATTTTACCAACTATCATTAGCAATATGAGTATAACTTTAGACATAGAATTCAAATCAGCGGTTATGCCAGTTGAAAGTCCAACCGTCGCAAAAGCTGAAATCGTTTCAAATAATACCTTTGTTGTATCAAGTTTTGGATTTTGAATTAAAATACTCAATGTTGAGATGAAAATCAAAGAACTTGATAAAAAACATACAGTTATTGCTTTATTTATTTGTTCCGTCATAATACTTTTCTTAAATATATGTGGATGTGTCTGACCTTTTAATAAAGTATATAAATATACGATAATGATAGCAAAGGTCGTAACTTTTATACCACCACCGGTACTCATAGGTGCGGCACCAATAAACATTAATAAATCAAATATAAAAAGTGTAGGGTCGTGTAATTGACCTATGTCAACGGTATTGAATCCAGCAGTTCTAGTTGATATTGATTGGAAAACGGATTTAAAGATTTGAACAATCCAATTATCGTTTTTTAATACATTATTTGCTTCTAATAACCAAAATGAAAGTGATCCAATCATGATTAATATAGCTGTAGTAGTTAATACGATTTTTGAATGTAGACTTAATTTACTCAAGCGATTAGCTTTCCACAAATCTAATAAAACAATATAACCTATACCGCCAATTACAATTAATAATGGAACAATGACGTTAACAATTAAGTTATCACTGTAACTCATCAGACTATCTGAAAATAAAGAAAAACCAGCGTTATTGAATGATGATACAGAAGTAAATATACTGATGAATCCACCTCTAACAATACCGTGATCTGGAATGAAAACAAGGGATAAAAAAATAGCACCCAAAATCTCGATAATAAAGCTGAATAATACAAGACGTATAGTTATATTTAGTAATCCTGAATCATTATCAAGACTCCACGTATACTTTAATAGTTCTCTATTTTTGTACGTAATGTTTTTTCTAGTGAAAATCATTATAAAGATCATTAAAGTAACAATTCCTAACCCACCAATTTGAATCAGTAGAAGTATTACTAAATATCCTAATTCATTAAACTGGTTAGGTATATCAACAGTTGAAAGCCCTGTAACTGTAAATGCACTTGTAGCGATAAAAAAAGCATCCACAAAATCAATAGGTTTTCGTCCAGTAACTGGCAAGTAGAGTAATATTGAACCTATGATTGTAGTCGTTAAAAATAGAGTCATATAAATCATAGTAACTTTGAATATATTATTCATTTTTTATCACCTGCATTATAAGATATAAAGATAATAGTCCTATTAATAAAAAATAGCAATAAATTTATAAAACAAAATGTTTTAGTACTCTGCATTATTAAGTATAAGGTTGGACCGTCTACACTTAATTGGACAACTTCTATGAAGAGAAATATTGTTAAAATTAAGAAGGTAGGGGGTCTTATTATGAGAAGAGAGTATACAGTTATGTATTCAAACAGCAATTTAACTCAACCAAAAACCGCCCGATCCTGTAGCTCACTACTACGGATTGGGCGATTATTTTTATACATAATTTAATTATTCCATTAAGTAACTGTCTTCGGCGCGTTTGATTGTTTTCTTTTTCCATGGGTCGAGTATTGGTTTAACGATAAATCCTATTGTGAATATGACAACGCCGAATAATACAAGACAAATGAGATTGTATATGAGTATTTCTGGTACGACGCCTCCGACCGCTTCTCTTAAAGCATCTACGGCATAAGTAAATGGCAAATATGGATGTATGGCTTGGAAGAATTTTGGTGTGACTTGTATCGGGAATGTTCCACCTCCACCTGCTATTTGTAATACCATAATAACAATTGCTAATGCTTTACCTACGTTACCGAATAGGGACACTAATGTATAGACGATACATATAAACACGATTGAAACGAGTACGGATAATAGTATAAATAATAATCTATTATCGATTGCTGCGCCTAAAATAAACATATCTCCTAGTGACACGATAATGGACTGTATGACACCTATAATAATGAATATAAAGCTCTTTCCAACGAATGTTTCTCTCAATGAATATTTCTGCTTAATTTCTGGATTTTTAATATCTGTTGTTAATAAGTTAGATAATAGTAAAGCACCTACCCAAATTGCTAAAGATGTATAGAATGGTGTACTTGCTGTTCCATAGTTTGGCACACTAAATAACGATTCTTCTTTTAATTCTATTGGATGTGCAATAATATCAGCTTGTTTCTTTAAATCATTTTTCAATAATTTAATCAGCTCGTGAACTGTATCATCTTTATCTATTTCTCTTACTTTCTTCGCAGCTTTCTTAATATCTTCTTCAATACCTGGTAAATTATTTCGTGCAAATTCTGCTAAGTCATGAATTTCCTTTTGAGCTTCTGGTAAGTTGTCATCTATTAATTGAACAGCACGGTCATATTTATCAATCATTGTTGGTAAATCGTTATTTGAGAACTGTGCGAGCTTTTTAACTTCTGATTGAACATTTGGTAGTTCATTTTCAACGTAATAAGCACCTTTACCAACTTGCTCTTTAAATTTAGGGAAGTTTGTTTGAGCTACTTCATTAATGTTATTAAACTTTCTTTCAAGTTCAGGTAATTCATTGTTGATGCTGACTAATAAATCATGACCATTTTGTAAGGAACTTTTCCCAGTTTGAATCACATTATCAATCATGTTCATAGAACTTCTAATCTTCGAGATATCATCTATACCTTTAGTTAACGCTTGATCAATTTGATTAACGCCTTCCATTAAAGTCGTCTTAAAATCACTGCTTGTATATTTCAATAAATTGTCTAAAGATACGAGATTAGAATCAATTAATTTATCTAAGGCTAATACTTCTTCTTTGCCAGATTTACCATTATTTAAAGCATTAATCAGATTGCTTTGGCCATTTATAACACTTTGTAAATCTTTGTTAGCTGATTCAAATTGTGAAATAGCTGATGAAGTATTAATACCTTCAGATTTCTGAAGTTCATTTAAAATATCAATCATTGAATTATTAAAAGCGACACCTTGTTGTAATCGTGATTGATTGTTTTTCACAGTGTCTGCAAGTTGTTTACTGTCTTGGCTCATTAAGATACTTTGATTGATGGCTTGCATGCTTTCTAAATCTTTTTTATTCATAGTTGCTTGTTCGTTACTATAGTCTGCGAGGGCTGTTAAAGATTCGCTCAGTGCAGATTTCATTTCATTTAATTCTTGATCAGTTAATACGTTTTTAGAAGCTTGGTTATTCTCTTCTTTATGAGTATCTTCTTCATCGTAAGCTTGTTGCGTTGTTACGATATCATTATCTTTCTCTTGATCTTCAGTTGATGCTTTTTCTTGTGTTTCTTCTTTAGAAGTGTCTGCTTGTTCTTTATCACTTTCTTGTTCTTCAGCATTTTGGTCAGTCTGATTGTCTGCTTTGTTTTCTTCTTCTGACGACTGTTGAGGTTCTTCTGTGCTTTGTTCAGGTTTTGCTTTGTTATCCTTAGTGTCTTTCTTTTCTTTATCTTGATCAGCTTTCAGTTTTTCGTTCGCTTTTTCAGTTTTTTCCTGAGCTTTTTTAGCATCTGCTTCATACTGATCTAATTTACGATTTAATTCAGGTAAGTATTGCTCTGCTTTATTGATAGCTGCTAATGCTTTTTCAGTTGCTTCAATACCTTGAGGCACACCTTTATTGATTTTAGGAAATTGTTGTTGTACTTTATTCGCTTTTGCTAAAGCACTTTCGATTTCAGGCATTTTGGCATTAAGCTTCGTAATTAATTGAGCAGCTTGATTAATGTCACCCATTTTACTGTTTACTTCATTAATTTTTGTTACGCCTTCATTAATGTCGCCTTTGTAATTTCCTAGCGCTTCGAATTCATCTTTATACTTCGTAATGTCATCTTGATGTTCATCAATTTCAATGACTTTCTCTTTGAATTCTTCTATTTTAGGAAGATTATCTTCAGCAGTATATACAGCATTTTTAATTTTGCTTAAAGTAGGTAATTCATTTTCAAGATCTAAACCAACTTGATTCGCTTCTTTTAATAATGCTTGCGTTGCATTCTCGCCAAATTCTTTATTTAAAGAATCTACAATGGATGATGCACCAGCGTTTGTCATTTTAGGTGCAATCGCATTTAATTTCTCATTTACTTTGTAATCAATAACGGCTTTCTTTGGTTTCTTATGATAGATACTTGTGACTTCATCAGAAAAAGTCTTATGTAAATATATAGAGGCATAATAATCACCTTTTTCAACACCATCGTCAGCCTTCTTACGATTCACAAATTCCCAGCCGAACTTATCATTCTTCTTCAATTGTTCAACTAATTGGTCACCAACATTAATATCTTTGCCTTCAACCTTAGCACCCTTATCCTCATTTACGACCGCAATTTTAATACCTTGCGTATTGTTGTAAGGATCCCACGTAGAACTTAAATTAAACCACGCATAGAATGAGGGCAAAATAGAAAGACCCAATAATAATATAATCACAAACGGCACACGTCTGATATTTTTAATATCTTCAATAAAAATTTCAAATGGTTTCTTCAAAATCATAACTCCTTATCCATTAGTACATGACATGTACTATAAATATCAATACCGCTATCATAACCCATGTTCAAAATCAATTCAATCCCATTTTGTTATATCAGTATATTTATAAAGTCTAATATATAACTAAAATAGCATGTTATATCTATATCAGTATATTAAAATAGAAAATATTTCTATTTTTGGAGATCAATAAAAAAGCCACTTTCAAAGACTACATGTGTAATGTTCGCTTTAAAAGTGGCTTTTAGCAATTATTTTTTATAAACTGTACTATAATTTAACGAGAATTTTTGCTTGTGATTTATCGTTTACAAGTTGTTCAAAACCTGATTCTACAATATCAGTTAACTCAATTTCATCAGTTATGACGTCTTTAACTTTTAAATTCCCTTCATTAATTAAGTCTATTGTTTGTTGAAATGTAGAAGGTGTATAAGCAATAGTCGATGTAAGTTTTACGCCAGTGTTTGTTAACTGCATTGGATTCCATTCAATTGAATGTCCAAATATAGAAACAATAACAACAGTGCCTCTTGGTTTAGTAACATCAATGGCAGATTTAAATGTAGGTGCTACACCTGCTACCTCAAATGACACATTAACACCATTATCAGTATGTTTATTAATAACATCAACTGGGTTTGATTCACCAGAATTTATAGTATGAGTAGCGCCTACTTCTTTCGCCTTTTTCAATCTTTCTTCAGATAAATCAAAAACAAATATTTTACTAGCACCTGCAGCTTTAGCAGCTATAGTTGTCAATAATCCGATTGGTCCAGCTCCAAAAATAGCAACAGTATCACCGAAAAGGACATTTCCTTCTTTAATTGCTTGAACTGCTACAGCTGTTGGTTCAACAAGGGCACCTTCTTTATCAGAAACATTATTTGGCAGTTTATACACATTCTCTTCTGGGACATTTGTAAATTCTGCAAATCCACCATCTGAACCTAGGCCTATAAATGAATAACCATCATAAAGGTCAATATTTTCTTCTTTTTCATGATTAGAAACTGTAGGATTAACAACAACTCGATCGCCTTTATTGAATTTAGTAACTTTTGAACCAATATCCTCTACTACACCTGCAAATTCATGACCTAATGTTACAGGCGCTTTTTGTCCAAGGAACGGGTCCGGTTTATCGGTTGAAATAAATATAGGACCTTCTAAGTATTCGTGTAAGTCTGTACCACATATACCAGCCCAAGAAACTTTAACTTTAACCTGATTACTTTGTAATTCTTTCGTAGTTCGTTCTTCAACACGTACATCCTTTTGACCATACCAAACTGCTGCTTTCATTTATAAAACCTCCTTATAGTATTTAATTTAATAATATGCCTTTTAAAAGTTAATTTCAAATAAATAACTTTTAAAAATAGAATATATATATATGTTTGAATATAAAGTTTATAATAATGATAACGTGTTAAAAGTTTGCAACGATAAATGGTGATAAGGGTTTCTAAAATTAGATTAGTAGGAGAAGTTAAAAAGATTAATAAAGTGACATTGGCATATTAATATATACCTAAATAAAAGTGGTTAGTAAAATAGGTGTGAGTGTAATATATAAGACATAACATAATTGAATATATTAATTAAAAAATATAGGAGTGATTTTTATGTATCTTATAGATACTTTGATTTTTAATAGTAAATCTGAAAAAAAGAAATATCAAAGAATCTTCTCAAAAAAATTAAATGATATAAATATAGAAACATATACTTTTTATACATCTAATTTATTTTTTAATAGTAGAGGAGATAAATGGAATTTATTATGTGTAATTGATTTGTCTAAATATAATAGAGATATCATAAATACAATACCTTTAACAAAGAATGTAACTATACGTCGTGAATGCATGGAATTAACCCCTAATGCTCATGTGAAAAGCTTGAAGCCTTTAAAATGTAATTTAAATATTGTTGAACATGTGGATGTTGCAGATAAATATTTAGAAGAATTTCAAAGTATTATGATACAAAATAATATACCAGCCATGACAGAAATCATTCATAAGAGAAGCTGGTGTAATGAATTTATAGCACTTGAGACAAGAAATATCATATATCATAAATCAAAATTTCCGAAATGGAATCAAATACATTTAATATCATTAAATCTTAAAGGGGTGTTATTATTCAAGAAAGATTTCTCCACTGTGCTTAAAACTCATAGTAATATATCGTTTGAGCAAAATTTTAGTAGATTAAAAAAAATACGTGTTTTTACATATAAAGCTAATGCTTCGAAAACAAAAAATATTTTAAGTAATACTCACAGTATGGATGGAAATAGTCAATAGTATCAATCAAAAGAAAGGCATATTATAAAGATATTAATAGTTGCTGGTATATTAATTAATAGTAGAACTACTTATAAAGTAGTTATCAGTTAAATAATTAGTCATTAAATCTGGGATATAATATTACTCCCAGATTTCTTTTGTATAATGCATTGGATAGCTAAACCCAAAATACACTTGCATCAGAGCTTTTCAATTATCTATTTATTATTTCTTTTAAACGCTTCATAATGATTAATGATATCATTTGCCGACATATTTTCTAGTTCATATTTAATATTATGATTCATAGTATCAACTTTTTCGTTTTCAGAACTGTCACTAGATACGACAGAATAAATAAATGATATATGTTCATCATTTAAGTCTTTTAAGAACTGTGGTCTTAAATTCTTGTTAAAACCTAATAAACTTTTTAATTGTTTTTCTGAAGAGTAGAAATTCTTAAAGTCTACACCACTTTCTTTTTTGACGACTTCAACAAATTCTTCTAATTTTTCTACTTTACCCATCATATCACTCCTATTTATATTAACTGTATGAAGTATATATACCTTTTTTTAGAAAAATATAAACTTATAAAAATAAATAGAATATCCAAGTATGTCTAGATATCGATACATAGAGTGATCTTATTCATAAAAATATACGTATATATATAAAAGGATGTGATGGCTATGCGTAAAATGATAACGGTATTAATGACAGTTTTAATACTCAGTGGATGTCATAATCAAATGAATCATGTAGATAAAAAAACAAGCGAAGAGAAAAATGTTCAAACTGTAGAATCAAAGGCATTCGAAACATATCAAAAAGGTATCGTACCTTTGAAAATAAATATTAAAAGAATAAATGTAAATCACGAATTAGATCACACTGGAACTAATCAAAAGAATGAAATGGCAGTACCAAAAGATATTGATACGCCTAGTTGGTTTAAAGATGGTTTTAAAGTTGGTGAACTTGGTAATGCTGTGATTGCGGGACATGTTGATGATGGTGTGAATCCAGGTGTATTTACAAATCTTCATAAACTTCAAAAAGGTGATAAAGTTGAGGTTAGTGATAGAAATAATAAGAAATTAGTATTTAAAGTATATGATAAAAAATTATATAAATTAAGAGAAGCGCCAGTAGATAAAATATTTGGATATTCTAGTAATAGACATTTAAATTTGATTACTTGTGAAGGAGAATATAATACTTCACTAGGAAGTACACCAAATAGATTAGTAGTTTATACAAAATTAATAAATGGTTGAAAGTATGCATATGACATTTACTAACATATAATAGTAAATGTCGGGGGGTAAAACAATGCGAGAGTCGGATATAGAATTATACGATAAAATAGTATCTAAAGATACAGATAGCTTAGAAACATTATATGACCGTTACGAATCGCTGCTATACAGTTTTATTTATAAAATCACTCAAGATAAGCAATCGAGTGAAGAAGTACTTCAAGATGTATTTATGAAAATTTGGAATCAAAAAGCTAAATTTGATAGTAGTAAAGGTAAGATGTCGACATGGCTTATTACGATTTCACGAAACTTAGCAATTGATTATATACGTAAGAGGAAAACAACGTCTTATGAATATGATGAAGAAAGGGATAATATAAAGACGGATAATGTACCTGAATCAGAACTCATAACTAAAGAAGAAGCTGAACAGATTAAAGGATGTATAGATGAGTTAGACGCAAAGCAACAAGCTATTGTGTATTTATTTTATTTTAAAGGTTTCAATCATAAAGAAATATCGAAGACGCTTGAAATACCTTTAGGAACTGTAAAGAGTAGGCTAAGATTATCTATTCAACATTTAAAGCACAAATTAAAAATAAACAAGAAGGGAGAGAGGAAATAATATGGAATGTGAAAAATTATATGATTATTTCAATGATCAATTAAGTAAAGATGAAAAACAAAAATTTGAAGAACATTTAAAAACTTGTAAAAATTGTCAAGAAGAACTAGATGAACTGAATATATTAAATGAATCTCTTCCTTACCATGTTGAAAATATTGTTCCTCCTAAAGATATGAAAAGTAGAATAATGAATAATATTCTAAATGATGAAAATAATGAAGATACTTCAGCTCAAGAATATAATGATAACAGTCAGCATAGACCTTTAAATACAAAGCGAAATATCATTAAAAACGTATCTCTCATTAGTATGGCCGCATTATTATTAATATCTATAGTAGGCAATTTATATCAGTTTAATACAAAAGATCATGGAAGTAAGAATAAAGACCATCATTTAATAAATAAAAGCAGTGCACAAATAATAAAATTAAAATCTACTGAAAAAGATCAAGTTCAAGGCGAAGCGTTTATAGCTAAAAATAAAAAAGAAAGACAATTAGTAGTACAAGCACAAAATTTACAAGAAACGAAAGGCAATGAAGCATATCAAGTTTGGATTCTTAAAGGAGAAAAGCCATATCGAGCAGGTACTTTTGTTTCCAGTAAAAATTCTGGAATAGTTATCTTTGATTTAAGTGATATCGAATTAGATAAGCAAGATAAAATAGCAATTACTTTAGAACCATCACCAAATAATCAGGCTCCTGAAGGTGATATTATTATGGCTGGTGAAAAAGGTTAGATATTTTTAGAGATTACATTAATTAATGTGATCTCTTTTTTTATTTATTGCGTATACCATATGAACAAAAAAACAAAGGAGTGATTGGATGAATATTTCACAGAAAGTATTAGCCATGTCATTATCGGTTTCATTGTTAGGAGCTGGAACAAGTGTATCGCAAATTGCACAAGCACATGATGCGTCACATGAATCTGTTGCAAAAACAGATAGTAAAGCAGTTGAATTAAGAAGTAATTTAGATATGTTGCTAAGTGAACATGCGTATTTAGCTACTGATACAATGAGAAAAGGTGCAGAAGGGTCTAAAGATTTTGATGCATCAGTAAAATCACTAAATATGAATACTAAAGATTTATCTAAAGCTATCGGTGATGTATATGGCCAAGAAGCAGGTAACGAGTTTGAGAAAATGTGGGCAGAACATATTGGGTACTTTGTAGATTATGTGAATGCTACAAATGATAATGATGAAAATGCACGACAAGAAGCATTAAAGAACTTAGATAATTATAGAGAGCACTTCTCTCAATTTTTAGCATCAGCAACAGATGAAAAATTAGAAGCGAAAGGTTTATCAGAAGGTTTACAAATGCACGTGAATCAATTAGTAAGCGCATTTGATGCCTCAGTAAATGGGGACTATGACAAAGCTTACAAATACGAAAGAGAATCCATTCATCACATGTATATGGTTAGTAAAGGATTATCAAATGCTATAACACAACAATTTCCTGAAGATTATCATCATACAAGTGCAACAACAAAAGCAGCCGACTTAAGATCAGATTTAAATTATTTAATGAGTGAACATGCCATCTTAGCAGCCGATGCGATGCAAAATGGGTATGATGGATCTAAAAATTACAAAGCCTCAGTAAAAGCGTTAGAAATGAATACAAAAGATTTATCAAAAGCAATAGAAGGTGCGTATGGTAAAGAAGCGGGTATGGAATTCGATAAAATGTGGACAGAGCATATTGGGTATTTCGTTGATTACGTAGAAGCTTCAAAAAATAAAGACGAAGACGCTAAAAAAGAAGCAAAAAGCAACTTAGATAATTATAGTAAAGAGTTTGGCGCATTTCTATCTAAAGCTACAGATAATCAATTAAAGAGTGATGAGTTAGCTGAAGGATTAGGTATGCATGTGAATCAGTTGTTAGCTTCATTTGATGCTTACACTAAAGGAGATTATAAAACATCAACAATGAAAGTAAGAGAAGCATATGCGCATATGTTTATGCCAGCTAAAGGTTTAAGTCAAGCAATCGTAATGCAAAATAAATCAAAATTTGAAATGAATATGCCAAAAGAAATGCCAGACACAGGCGCACAAAAATAGGCTCGTTATATAGAATAAAGAAAACTAAATTCAAATTTGAATCTAGTTTTCTTTTTGAATTTTCAAGGATATTATATTTATTAAAAAGGAGAAAATATGAAAATACTCGATGTAATATCACAAATTGAACAAGAAATATTAGTTAGTAATAATAATTATAAAATCAATATAGATAAAGAGTGTACTGATATTACAACCATGTACCAAAATATTAAAACTTCTTCTGTTTTTATATTAAAGGCGTCTAATCGCTCTAAAATTTATGCAGAAAAAGCTATAAGTAAAAATCCAATATTAATATTGACGAATATGGAAGCAAATAGTTTGGATGATATGAAGTGTGATATTCCAGTTATATATTTATCTAACTATGCATCAGCGATAAATAAATTAGTACATTTATTTTATGATAAATATATCGAAAGCTTAAAATTTATTGCAGTAACGGGTACTAATGGTAAAACAACTACAAGTCATATGGTAGGAAAAATATTATCAAAACTAGATAAACGAGTAGCTGTTGTTGGTACATTAGGCGTTTATGATTCTAAATTTAACAAAATGAATTTTAACCATTCTACACCAACTACACCAATGCATATTGAATTTGCTGAAATTATAAAGTATTTTGCAGAAAAAAATTATGACTACATTGTATATGAAGCTACATCTATTGCGTTAGACCAAAAAAGGGTTAATTTTATATATAACGAACTAGCAATATTTACTAATTTTAGCTCTGAACATCTTGAGTATCATCATACACTTGAAAATTATTTAGAAGCTAAATTAAAACTGAATGCGCTAAGTAAAAAAAGTATTGTCAATTATGATAGTGAAGAATACAGAAAAATAGGTTATGATAGGTATCATTTTTCTAATAACCAAAAAAATGATATGTATTATAAATATTCTATAGAGGAGAATAAGTTATCTATTTGGATAGATGGAAATGTTTATCAAATCAATATAGCATTGAATGGAATTCATAATTATATAAATCTTGCTATTAGTATATTTGCAATACATAAATTGAATTTTGATATAAAAAATATTTTAGAGGTTGTTAAGTATATCAAACCACCTGATAATAGATTTGAAATATTTAAAATAAGAGAATTTGAATTTATATTAGATTTTGCACATACACCATTAGCAATTAATGAATCAATTAGCGAAGCTATAAAATATTCTTCAAAAAAGAGAAAAAAGCTTACAGTAATGATTACAGGTATAGGCTTACGCGGTTTAGATAAAATAAGAGATACAATGAATTTAATTCCTAATAATATTGATCAAATTATTTTAGCTTCTGAGCAAGTAGGTTTTGAAAATGAAAACCATATTATTGCAACGATGATTAAATATTTACCGGAATATTATGATTTAAATAATATTATAATTGCGAGTTCGAGAAAAGAAGCAATCAAAAACATTGTTGAGAAAACTAAAAGTGATGAAAGTATTATTTTATTAACCGGTATCAATGAACCGCAGCATTATAGAGGGGATTTAATCAATCACGACGATAAATCATATATTAAGATGTGTATAAATAATAAATTGGTATAAATAGTATTTTTTATTTTAAAGATTCTTGTTGGTATGAGTTGTTTAAATATAACTAATATAAAAAGATAGTGAAATGGATTTTACTCGCTTTTATATAGGGTTAGCTGTTAGATATATTGATTTTAAATTTATGGTTTGGTACTATATAATTCTAAATAGTAAATATTTCATTTGTTTTTAAAGGTAATAAATCGAATGAAATATTTGTGCGGGTGTAGTTAAATGGTATAACCTCAGCCTTCCAAGCTGATGTTGCCAGTTCGATTCTGGTCACCCGCTTTGAATTTATAAAAACTATGAAATGTGACTCATATTTAATAATTAATTTCATAGCGATACAATTTTTCGAGAGTCTGGGACATAATATGATTTCCCAGACTCATTTTTTATATTGTTAGTAGATAACTGAACCCAAAATACTTGTATCAAGCTTTTTAAAATCTAGTAAAAAGATTATATACAGGTATTTAAATATTTTTAACAGGTTATCTTTTAGGAGGCAGGCGATAAGGATCGATCTGATAAAGTTATTAGTCACACAAATGAAAAATATTAATAAACGGATATAAACCGCGCTTAAAACTGCTCATAAGAAAGTGATTTTAGCGCTCTTTTTAGCGAAATTATAAAGTTACTATGTAAAAATAATCCAGGAGGCGTTCAAATGCATTTAGGAGTCATACTCAACAGAGTTTTTAGAACACAAGATAATCCACTTTTTCATTATATAGAGAAGCATCAAAACGAGCTAAATAAATTATATTTTATCTTACCATTAGAAGATTTAAATGATGCATCAGCAGTAAAGCGTGAGTATTATTATAAAGTAGTAAAAGGGTTTCTAAATGCTTTAGAAAAGTATGATATACATCCCCATATTGTTACGTATGACAAGCTAGGTGACTTAGCTGATACATTGGGGTTATCTCACGTATTAGTAGCAAAAGATATTATGAGTTATCACAAAGACATATACGATTATCCTCATGTTAAACAAGCTTTTGAAAATCATCAAATTACAGTAATTGGGCAGCGCGTGAATCATTATTTTGAGCCAACAAAGACATTTAATAAACAAAATCAGCCTTATAAAATATTTACGAGTTTCTATAAAGCAAATCGTCAAGATTTAGTACATACACCTAAAAAAAATTATCAATTTAAGCATTTAGCCCAAATTGCTGAAAAGGGTTCAAATCAAAGTGACTTAAATTTTAAAAATAGTAAAGATATAGAACAGTTAGCGCGCAAAGCATGGGGTGAATTTTTAAATGGTGATATAGCTCATTATGATAAATTGACTGATGATGTATCACTGGATTTTGTAAGTGGTTTAGGTAAATATTTAGCATATGGGTTGCTTGATATTAATGAAATTATAAATGACTTAATTGAAGGATACGACAGCAATGAAATTAGTTATGAATCTTTTATTAGAGAGGTTATATTCCGGGAATTTTATTATGTATTAATGACACAATATCCAGAAGCTTCCACTAAATCTTTTTCTGAGAAATATCGCAACATGAAATGGTCTTATAATAAAGCACATTTTGAAGCATGGAAAAAAGGACAAACTGGCTATCCAATTGTTGATGCTGCAATGATAAAATTAAATCGTACAGGATACATGCACAATCGTTTAAGAATGGTCGTATCACAATTTTTGACTAAAAATTTATTTATCGATTGGACTTGGGGGGAGGACTATTTTAGACAGTATTTGATAGATTATGATAATGCATCTAATGTACATGGTTGGCAATGGTCGGCATCAACTGGGACAGATGCAGTGCCTTATTTTAGAATGTTTAATCCTATACGTCAAAGTGAGCGCTTCGATGCCCAAGGGTATTTTATTAAAACAGAGCTAGAAATATTTAATGATGTGGCAAGTAAATATATTCATGATCCAACTAAATATAAAGACAATTTGCAAGAAATTTATCATATCGAAATTGGAAAAGAATATCCAGAGGCTATCGTGAATCATAAAAAAAGCAGAGATTATGTGATGGATAAGTTCAAACAATTTTGATATGTTATTCATTAAAAAGGAGTGATTTATTTGTTGAAAAATGAAATGCATGGTATTTATCTAACTCAAAATAACAATGAGGTTACAATCAATAAATTTAATGCAAGTTATCAGTATGTTATTTTAGAACAGATTAATAATTTACCTCAAAATGGATATGTCATGTTTAACCATTTATATGCAAATCCTGGTTTTGAAGAAGATTTTGAGCGTGTTTTTCTAAATCGAGATATAAACCTAACAAATACTCAAGGGTTTGAAAGTTTATTGTTTTTAAAACCATGCAGTACGAATGAACATTATGTAATCATAACTATTTGGAAAAACGAAGAATCATACAAACAATGGCAAGATTCTCAAGAATATAAAAACACACATCAAAAAAGAGGTACTAAAAAAGGAGCCGATCAAGCTATCGTAAACAGAAAGCTATCCTTTAATATTAGCTTAGAATTAAAAGAGTAACGATTATAAAGATGGTCACTAATTCGGAAAATAGAGTATAAATATTATAAAGTAGCCTTCAAGACTTTTGAATTGACCTTGCTTACACACGGGTCTAATATTAGCAAAGAAGAATACGTATTACTGTATTCTATTAAGTAAGTAACGGAGGAATTTATGATGCTAAATGCTAAAGCGAGAGCTGTAAGTAGTCCGGATTCTAATTTTTTTGCAACAGAAATTACAAGAAGAGATCTTGATAAACATGATATTTTGATAGAAATTAAATATGCAGGAATATGCCATTCGGATATTCACACTGCACATGGAGAATGGGGACCAGTGAACTATCCTTTAGTACCGGGCCATGAGATTGCGGGTATTGTTAAAGAAGTTGGTTCTGATGTGAGTAAATATCAAGTAGATGACCGTGTTGGTGTTGGTTGTATGGTTGACTCATGCGGTGAATGTGAACATTGTCAAAATGGCGAAGAACAATATTGCTTAAAAGGAATGGTTGGTACATATGCAGGTACTGACAGATATGGTGAACCTACTCAAGGTGGTTATTCAACACATATCGTCGTACATGAAGATTTCGTACTACGTATTCCGGATAATATTCCTTTAGATGAAGCGGCACCTTTACTTTGTGCTGGTATTACAACGTATTCACCTTTAAATCACTGGAAAGCATACGAAGGTAAAAATGTAGCTGTTATCGGTATGGGTGGACTTGGTCATATGGCCGTTCAAATTGCACATGCAATGGGCGCTGACGTAACAGTATTATCACGTACATTAAATAAAAAAGAAGATGGCTTAAAATTAGGCGCTTCTCATTATTATGCAACAGCTGATGAGTCAACATTTGAAGAACTTGCTAACTCATTTGATTTAATTATTAATACCGTAAGTGCTAATTTACCAATAGATGATTATCTTAAACTATTAAGATTAGACGGTACGATTGTTAACGTAGGTGCACCAGCAGAACCCGTATCATTACGTGTAGCAAACTTAATAGGTCACCGTAGATCATTTGCAGGTTCAGCAATTGGTGGTATAAGAGAAACACAAGAAATGTTAGACTTCTGTTCAGAACATAACATTAGACCACAAATCGAACTGATTTCAGCAGATCAAATAGACGAAGCATATGAAAGAGTCTTATCATCAGACGTTAAATATCGTTTCGTAATAGATACAAGCACAATGTAATAACGAAAAAAGTGTCCATATGATGGGCACTTTTTTTGATTTAAGAGGGTTGTTAGTAACACTTGTGCCGAGTTTTGTAATTAAGGCGCCCGTTAATTACAGATTCCCTAACTTTTGTAATTAACTCTCCCAACAATCCCATAATACCCAACAAAAAATCCCCTGCTAACTCCAACGTTAACAGGGGATGATTTATTTATTAACTTTAAGATTCAACGACGTCTTCCATTTGGGCTTCGAATTCATCTAGTAATGCGCGTACTTCATCTGTTGTTTCTGTACTCATTAATTGATGCCTTAATTCGCTAGCGCCTCTCATGCTACGTACGTATATTTTGAAGAATCTACGTAAGCTTTTGAATTGTCTTGTTTCACTTGTTGCGTATTTATCGAATAATGTGAGATGTAATCTGAGTAGGTCTAGTAGTTCTTTACTTGTATGCTCACGAGGCTCTTTCTCAAATGCAAATGGATTATTGAAGATACCTCTACCGATCATAACACCATCGATGCCGTATTTTTCAGCAAGTTCAAGACCTGTCTTTCTATCAGGTATATCACCGTTAATTGTTAACAATGTATTTGGTGCGATTTCGTCACGCAAATTCTTGATCGCTTCGATTAATTCCCAATGTGCATCTACTTTACTCATTTCTTTACGCGTACGAAGGTGAATAGATAAGTTTGCGATGTCTTGTTCGAAGACGTGCTTTAACCAATCCCTCCATTCTTCTATATCATAATAACCGAGTCGTGTCTTAACACTTACCGGTAGACCACCAGCTTTAGCTGCTTGAATAATTTCAGCGGCACGTTCAGGTCTTAGAATTAAGCCAGAACCTTTACCTTTGCCTGCAACATTTGCCACAGGACAGCCCATATTCAAATCAATACCTTTAAAGCCCATTTCTGCCATTCCGATACTCATTTCTCTGAAATGATCTGGCTTGTCGCCCCATATATGTGCGACGATAGGTTGTTCATCTTCACTGAACGTTAAGCGTCCGCGAACACTGTGTATACCTTCAGGGTGACAAAAACTTTCCGTATTTGTAAACTCAGTGAAAAAGACATCCGGTCTCGCTGCTTCACTGACTACGTGACGAAAGACGATATCCGTAACATCTTCCATAGGTGCCAAAATAAAAAATGGACGTGGCAATTCACTCCAAAAATTTTCTTTCATAATATATTTTAACCTTCTTATTTATTAATTTATTAAATATTTATCCATGATGATATTACCATAAAAGTGCAACTTATACAAAAGGATATTTACTCATTTTAATGCAAATTATCTATCGTAACATCTAAACGTTTTGATACGTAAAGCATGCATTTTGACTTTATCATGTGCCTTTGTATAACATGATGATATTAGAGAAAGATTTCGAGGAGATGTCGTCGTGGAAGAGTTGAAACACCGGGATAAGACTTTGCTTATTACGATTTTGATGGTAGGGTCATTTGTGGCCATTTTGAACCAGACACTCATGACTACAGCCTTACCAAGTATTATGAAAGAAATGCATTTAACGAGCAGTACAGTACAATGGCTAACTTCTATATTTATGTTAGTGAATGGAATCATGATTCCCATTACCGCATATTTAACACAGCGATTTACGACAAGAACGTTATACTTTGCAGCTTTAACATTCTTTATAGTAGGTTCTATTATTTGTGTTATAACGGATCAATTCAGTGTCATACTCGTAGGACGTGCAGTTCAAGCAATGGGTGCTGGGATTATGATGCCTTTAATGCAGACAGTCCTATTTCTTGTTTATCCAGCTGATAAAAGAGGGCAAGCTATGGGGATGTTTGGATTAGTTGTCAGCTTCGCACCAGCAATTGGTCCAACATTGTCAGGTTGGGTTGTTTCTCACTACAGTTGGAAAGTGATATTTTATATTTTATTAATCGTAGTCATTATAGACTTATTATTTGCGTTGAAATTCGTGAAGAATGTAACAGATGTTACGAAACCGAAGCTTAATAAACTATCTGTCACACTGTCTACATTAGGCTTTGCGGCATTGTTATTTGGCTTTAGCGAAGCGGGTAATTTAGGTTGGCATCATCCTTTAGTGTATTCAATGATTATTACAGGTATTGTCATCTTAACAATGTTTATCGTGAAACAATTAAGTATGACTGAGCCGTTTCTTAACGTACGTGTCTTCACCTATAAATCCTTTACGATCAATATGATTATTGTCTGTATCGTCTTTGTTTCATTTATAGGTAGTCAAACAGTACTGTCATTCTACTTACAAAATCTACACGGATATTCACCATTGATGTCAGGGTTAGCACTCATGCCAGGTGGAATTATAACAGGTTTACTTTCACCATTCACAGGTAAAATATTCGATAAATACGGCGGTAAGTTATTATCCATCATAGGCGTTTCAATCGTTGTAATTACATCATTTGCTTTCACACAACTTGATACACACACATCATTCGCTTATGTCACAATATTCTTTGCCATTTCACTCGCAGCAAATGCGATGGTCTTCAATCCATTAACAACAGCAGCATTAAATAATTTATCACGTGAATTAGTACCACATGGAACATCGATGAATAATACAATGAGACAAGTCGGCGCAGCAATGGGTTCAGCAATATTAGTAACAGTTATGAACACAGCAATTTTAAATCCACATGAATATGGAATAGAAGGATTAGTGCACGGCGTACGCGTCGCATACGTTGTTATATGTATCGTAGCAGTACTCGGCTTAATATTAGCAATTATCAACCCAACATCTAAAAAAGGCTATAAAGAAGCGTAGCGAAATGAAGCATATCACTAAACTGACAACCTCAGATTGAAAGTGATATGCTTGTTTTTATAGGGCGAGCAGTGTGATATCAGACAACCCTCAGACTGACTCTTGTGGGGTTTATAAGTAATACATAAGGAAATTTATGTAAACATATTTTATACTTAAATCAAAATAACAGAATTGAGGTTATCGTAGTGAAGAAGTTATGGTTTTTGGGGATGGGTATTATTATGCTGATGATCATTGTGATAATGACGAAACCATCTAACGAACATCATTCAGCAACAGTTAAATCAACAGACTCAACTTATATAAAAAGCCAAATACCGACATTATTTCTACATGGTTATGCAGGAAGTGCGAATTCAGAGAAATATATGGTTCAACAAGCGAAGAAAAAGGGCGTCACTAAAGAAGTCATCACAGCATATGTATCTGAAGATGGAAAAGTTGAATTAAAAGGAAAACTTAAAAAAGATGCGACGAATCCTATTGTTCAAATAGAACTTGAAAATAATAAACAAGGTGATCTGGATCTCAATGCAGAATGGTTTAAAAACGTGCTAGCTAAATTACAAAGTGAATATGGCATTAAGAAATTTAACTTTGTCGGACATTCAATGGGGAATTTATCGTTTGCTAAATATATGTTGAAATACGGGGATGATGAAACATTACCTCAGTTGAATAAAGAAGTGAACATTGCCGGTACGTTTAACGGTGTATTAAATATGAATGAACAAATAAATGAAATTAGTGTGGATAGAAGCGGGAAACCAAGTCGCATGAACCCACCATATCCAGATCTACAACAATTGAAAGACATCTATAAAGGACAAGAAATAGAAGTATTAAACATATATGGTGACTTACAAGACGGCACCAACTCAGACGGCCGCGTATCCAACAGCTCATCAAAGTCTTTGAAATATTTACTAGGAAATAGTCCAAAAAGCTATAAAGAATCCAAATACGAAGGCAAAACAGCGCAACACAGCGAACTACACGAAAACAAACAAGTCGCGAATGAGATAGTAGAGTTCTTGTGGGGGAGGTAGGATTTAATCTTAATTGAATTAAGAAATATACCTAAAGATTTAGGTGTTTATGTAAGGATAAATGAGTAAAACATTACTCATTTATCCTTTTTTAATGTCCTTTTTATATTAATAAATTTGGAAGATCGAAATTACATTTTAATAAGCATAAATTATAAAAATCCGCTCTTTCTTATGAAATTTTTAAAAAAGTGGATAAAATTATCACAAAATTGATAAAATAGAATCTAATAGATGATAATTCAACAGGTGATAATTATGCGAAACTCGTTAAAGATAGAAAATATACAATATTCAATAGAAAATCTTAATAATTCTGTTCGAAAATGGCAAACTTCAGCAGATGGAAAATATTTATTACGCTATCCAACTGTATACATAATAAATGATAAGAAACGTGAAAATAACTTTGAAGTTTATGTTGGAGAAACAGCTGATATTAGAAATAGAACTCGTCAACATCTTAATGTAGATACAAAGTTAAAACCATTTTGGGAAAATTTCTCTACTTCTAGTAATTCTTCTATGTATGTTATTGGTCATGAAATGTTTAATAAATCATTAACACTCGACATTGAAAATAGACTGATGCAGTATTTATTAAGTGTGGATAATATTAGTAGGGTTCATAATAGTAGAACGAATCAACAGAATGAATATTATACATCAGAAAAACTTGATGAGATTTTTTCTGATATATGGGGAACATTAAATAAGAAAAATAAAGTCCTGTTTCCAATTGAAAGTATTATTAAAGATTCGGCAATATTTAAAGCGTCGCCTTTTCATAAATTAACACAAGAACAAATTAATGCTAAAGAAGAAATTCTAAATAAAATTAAAGAATCGATCATTTTAGATGAAGAAGGACAATTGCTAATCGTTGAGGGTGAAGCTGGATCTGGAAAAACAGTTCTAATGAGTACATTACTTTATGAGTTAAAGAAATATAATTTAAATTTAGACAAAGATTTAGATATTCATTTATTAGTAAATCATAATGAACATGTAACAATTTATAATCAAATTGCGACTAAATTAGGTATAACAAATAAAAAGAAAAATATTATTAATAAACCTACTAGTTTCATCAATAGTCATTCACCAGATGAAAAAGTAGATGTAGTTATTGTAGACGAAGCTCATTTACTGTTAACACAAGGTAAACAAAGTTACCGAGGAAAAAATCATCTACAAGATTTGCTAGAAAGAGCTAAAGTCGTTGTTATCGTTTTTGATATTAAGCAAATACTTACAACTGAACAAATATGGGATGTTGAAAAATTAAATGATTACTTTGAATGTGCAAAGAATAAAAATAATCATGTTACATTGAAAAATCAAATGCGCATTAATAGTGATGAAAAGACAGTAAAATGGATTAGAAATTTAATTGATAATAAAAAAATTAATGACATTCCTAGAGATAAAAAAGGATATGATATTAAGATTTTCGATTCACCCGAAGAGTTAGAAAGTTGTATAAGAGAAAAAGCTCAAAATACAGACAGTGGTATTTCAAGAATGCTTGCTACATTTGATTGGCAATATAATAATAAGCCTCCTGAAAATGAAGATTTTTGGCGAGTCAAAGTTGGTAACTGGTCAATGCCATGGAATTATCAACTAAAGGTTAGTAGAAAGCAGAAGAATTTACCATGGGTCGAACAAGATCAAACAATAGATGAAATAGGGTCAACATTTACAATACAAGGCTTAGATTTAAACTATGCAGGTGTCATAATTGGACCTTCTGTAAAATACAGAAAGGGTGAAATTGTTTTTGATGAGAAAAGCAGTGCCAATAAAAAAGCGACACGTCGTAGAACTTTAGAAGACGGTTCAAAACAGCATTTCTCACAAATGCTTCTGAAAAATGAATTGAATGTTTTACTTACTCGTGGTGTAAATGGTTTATATATTTATGCAGTAGATGAACAATTAAGAGAAGCACTAAAAAAAGCATCTAAAGGTGATAATAATGGATGAAAATAAAGAAATATTAAAAGAGATTAATCAGTTTAGAGATGAGCGTAATTGGAGACAATTTCATAATGAAAAAGATTTATCCTTGTCGATAAGTTTAGAAGCGGCAGAACTACTTGAGCTATTCCAATGGAAATCGTCAGAAGAAGTAGTAAGTAATAAACAAGAGAGATTAGCAGAAGAATTGGCAGATGTATTAATATACAGCTATATGTTAGCAGACAACTTAGACTTTGATATTAATGATATCATTCGAAAAAAACTAAAAAAGAACGCTGAAAAATATCCTGTAGAGAAAAGCAAAAATAGAAATAATAAATATAATGATTTGTAAATAGGTGTGGTAGACAATTTGTAGTAACCATAAATTAAAGGTTTATTAATGAATAATGATTCCCTAGGAAATGAATAGACCTCACATGCCCATATTGTTTTTTAGTTAAATTGAATGTTATGTTTATATGATATACTAGCAGTAATTAAGCATATATCGTTAGAACTAGGAGATTGTATTTTATGAATAAGCCTAAATATCAAGTAATCGCAGATGAGATTAAAAATAAAATTATTAACAAGGAATTACAGGTGGGATCTTTATTACCTACTGAAAAAGACTTTCAAACTCGATATGGTGTGAGTAGATATACGATACGACAAGCTATGGAATTGCTTGTTGTAGATGGATATATTAAGAAAAGAAAAGGTTCGGGGTCATATGTAAGTTACGAATTTTTAAATTCTAAAAAGAGTAATAACTCTAAAAAAATTGGTGTAATTGTAACGTACTTATCAGATTATATATTTCCGAGTATTATTCGTGGTCTTGAGACTGTGTTAAGAGAAAATGGATATTCACTCATCTTAGCAAGTACGAATAACAATCATGCTGACGAACGTCAGTGTTTAGAAATGATGTTAGACCAAGGTATTAAAGGATTAATTGTTGAACCAACGAAAAGTAATGTATATAATCCGAATTTATCTTATTACTCTTTATTTAAGCAGCGCGATATACCGATTTTAACGATTAATGCTCAATATGAAGAATTGAACTTACCATATATTGCGATTGATGATGTTAAATCAGGTCATCTCGCGACGAAATATCTTATAGATAAAGGACATGAAGATATTGCTTTAATCACTAAGATAGATGATAACCAAGGTAAGTTGAGAATGAAAGGTTACTTTAATGCTTTTGAAAATAATAATAAAGTCTTTAAGAGTGAATATATTTATACGTATGATACAGAAAGTAAAGTAACTGTGTTAGATCAATTTGTTGAGCATGTCGTATCGAAGCAAATTCAAGTTTCTGCCGTGGTGTGTTATAACGACCAAATAGCTTATTACATAATGAAGAAATTAACTAAAATGGGTGTGTCTGTTCCTGGAGATATTTCGATTGTAGGAGAAGATAACTCTGTATTGAGTAAATTGGAAGACGTTGATTTAACGACAACATCTCATCCACAAGAGTTATTAGGAGAGAAAGCTGCGAATTGGGTATTGAGTACGATAGAAACAGGTAAGGAACAACCTTCAGAATTACTGGATACTTATATTATAGAAAGAAGTTCCGTAAAATAATAAAATTATATAACTAACAAGCAAGTAGAGCTAATCTGTAAAAGGATTAGTTCTATTTTTTATATCATTATTTTACTTCTGAACAACTGATATTAATGGATTAATGCAATTTAATATATATGGACAAAAATTATATTTATTTGACATGTACGGACAAATAAATTAAGATGTATTTGAAAACGATTACAGAAGAGGTGTTTACAATGCAAAATCCTAATACATTAACAGATAGTTCAGAGTTATCTATAGGAATAGAGTTAGGATCTACTCGCATTAAGACGGTAGCTATCGATGCACAGTTTAACACGTTGGCAACAGGTAGTTTTGAATGGGAGAACCAGAATATAGACGGTTATTGGACCTATTCAGTTAATGATATATGGGTAGGTTTACAAAAAAGCTATCAAGATATGGCGAATAATTTAAAACAAGATTTTAATGTGACTGTCCGTAAAATCAATAGTCTCGGGATAAGTGCAATGATGCATGGATATTTGGCTTTTGATAAACATGAAGACTTGTTAGTTCCGTTTAGAACTTGGCGTAATAATCATACAGTTGAAGCGGCAAAAAGATTAAGGACTCAGTTTAATTATAATATTCCTGAAAGATGGAGTATTGCACATTTATATCAAGCAGTAATAGACAAAGAATCTCATGTAAATGAAGTGAATTATATTACAACATTAGCAGGATATATTCATTGGTACTTAACAGGTGAGAAAGTATTAGGAATTGGTGATGCTTCAGGTATGTTTCCGGTAGATGTTGATCGAAAAATGTATAGAACAGATTTATTGGAAGAAGCAGATCTGTTACTGAATAAGGAAGGATTCCATAAATCAGTTATTGATGTACTACCACAAATTAAAGTTGCTGGTGAGAACGCTGGTTATTTAACAGATGAAGGTGCTCGTTTGTTGGATCCTGATGGTAACTTGGAAAGTGGATGCGTATTATGTCCACCTGAAGGCGATGCAGGTACAGGCATGGTTTCGACCAATGCGATAACGCCTCGGTCTGGTAATATTTCAGCGGGTACGAGTGCATTTGCCATGATTGTCTTAGAAAAATCTTTAAGTCATGTATACCCAGAAGTAGATATCGTAGCAACACCTTCGAGTAATGAAGTAGCCATGATTCATACAAATAATTGTACGTCAGAAATAAACGCTTGGATGAATTTATTCGAAGAGGTATTAAACTATATGGGCGTTACTTTTTCATCTGATGAGTTGTACGGACAAATATTGAAAACTTCAGAGAATAGTAATGATGATTTAGGTGGTTTACTTTCATACGGATATGTTTCTGGTGAGAATATTACAAAAGTCGAAGTGGGTTATCCAATGTTTATTAGAGAACCGAATAACCAGTTTACACTTGCAAACTTTATGAAAACACAGTTATTTAGTGCATTTAGTACTTTGAAAATAGGAATGGATTTATTAAAAGATAATGAAGATATAGCAATTAATAAATTAATCGCACACGGTGGCATTTTTAAAACAGAAAAAATTGCACAAGAAGTATTGAGTGCAGCTATGAATGCGCCAATAACAGTGATGAATCATGCGAGTGAAGGTGGTGCATGGGGCATTAGTGTATTAGCGAAATATGTAACAGCTCATGATGATATAACGTTATCGCAATATCTCGACGAATTTGTCTTTGCGAATGTAGATGAAACAACACTTGAACCTACATTACAAGCAGTTGAGAACTTTGATGCATATATCGAAAAGACTACAAAAGGTTTACCGATTGAACGACAAATATCAGATTACATGGAGGGTGGAGAAGATGCTAGAAAAATTAAAACAAGAAGTATATAAAGCTAATTTAGAGTTACCTCAAAGAGGATTAATCAAATACACATGGGGAAATGTTAGTGGATTTGATGAAGAAACAGGTTTGTTTGTTATCAAACCTAGTGGCGTTGATTATGACGAAATGCGTCCGGAAGATATGGTTGTTTGTAATTTAGATTGCGAAATTGTTGAAGGTGATTTAAATCCATCATCAGATATGCCAACTCACGCAGTATTATATAAATCATTTCCGAATATAGGTAGCGTAGTCCATACACATTCTCCTTGGGCAACGATTTGGGCACAAGCAGGTATGGATGTACCAGCCATGGGAACAACACATGCAGATACATTTTATGGTTCTGTACCGTGTGCAAGATTTTTAACGGCTAATGAAATCAATGAGAATTATGAATATGAAACAGGTAACGTTATCGTTGAAACATTTAAGAATAGAGGCATTGATCCAAATGAGGTGCCTGCCGTATTACTGCAAGGACATGCACCATTTGTTTGGGCTAAAGACTGTGAACATGCTGTTATGAATGCAGTTGTCTTAGAAGAAGTATGTAAGATGAACTTATTTACACAACAATTAAATGAAAATGCTTCAGTGCTACCTCAAGAAATTTTGAATAAGCACTATGAAAGAAAACATGGCGTAAATGCATATTATGGACAGAAATAAGGAGGAATTCTAGATGAGTACAGAAAAGAAATTTTGGTTTGTAGTTGGTTCACAAGCACTATATGGTGAGGAAGCTTTAGAGAAGGTAAAAGCAGACGCACAAGAAATGACAACTTATTTAAATGAACATGCCGATTTACCTTTTGACATTGAGTTACAAACACAGCTAGCAACGACTGCTGATGTGATTACGGATATTATGAAAGAAGCAAATTACAGAGATGATATTGCGGGTGTTATTACATGGATGCATACATTTTCTCCAGCAAAAATGTGGATTAGAGGTACGAAGTTACTTCAAAAGCCATTGCTACATTTAGCGACTCAATTTTATGACAATATTTCCTGGGAAAAAATTGATATGGACTATATGAATTTACATCAATCAGCACATGGAGATAGAGAGTATGGTTTTATTAATAAAAGACTAGATAAACAGAATAAGATTATTTTCGGTCATTGGAAAGATAAAGCGACACAAGATGATATTAAATCTTGGATGCTTATAGCAAATGCCTATAATGAAAGTTTCAAACTTAAAGTAGCGCGCTTTGGTGATAATATGAGAAACGTTGCCGTTACTGAAGGCGATAAAATAGAAGCACAAATTCAATTTGGATGGACTGTAGATTACTTTGGTATTGGTGATTTAGTTGCTTATATTGAAGATGTGAAAGAAGAAGAAGTTCAAGATTTATTTGCAGAATATCAGAAGAAATATGACTTTGATTACAGAGATTATAATGAGGTGGATTTTAATCAATCAGTAGAAGAACAAATCAAATATGAAATTGCAATTAAACGTTTCTTAGATGATGGAGGTTACACTGCCTTTACTACTAATTTTGAAGACTTACATGGTATGAAACAATTACCAGGTTTAGCAGTTCAACGCTTAAATGAACAAGGATACGGATTCGCTGGAGAAGGCGATTGGAAGACGGCTGCACTTGATAGATTATTGAAGATTGCTACTCAAAATCAAGCGACTGGATTTATGGAAGATTATACGTATGACATGAGAAGCGATAAACAAAATATACTTGGTTCACATATGTTAGAAGTAGACCCTACATTGGCTGCTACTAAACCAAAAATTGTTGTAGATTTCTTAGGTATTGGAGATAAAAATGATCCGGCACGTTTAGTATTTGACGGTAAAGCTGGAGAGGGTATTGTTGTGACAATGTTAGATTTAGGTACGCATTATAAATTTATCGTTAATGAAATAGTAGCTAAATCATTAACAGAACCAGCACCTCACTTACCAGTTGCGAGAGTATTATGGAAGACGAAACCTTCTTTAGAAACGGGCGTTAGACGTTGGATTGAAGAAGGAGGCGGGCATCATACAGTACTATCACTAACTTTAAATTCAGAAGAAGTTGAGACGTTAATTAAGATGTTTGATGCAGAGTATGTTGTGATTAAATAAAGACTAACTGAAATAACATAGATGAATTTGAAAGTAAAAAGGGGTGGATGGGATTATGAAAACGAAAAGTAAGGTGTCTAATAGCTTTATTTATTTCTTTGGAGCATTTGGTGGTATTCTATTTGGTTATGATATTGGTGTTATGACGGGTGCGTTGCCTTTTCTTAGAGAAGATTGGGGTATAAATAGTGGCTTTATTATAGGACTAATAACATCTTCAGTTATGCTAGGTGCCATATTTGGTGGTATCTTAGCAGGGAGACTATCTGATAAATTAGGTCGTAGAAAAATGATCTTAATTTCGGCAATAATATTCGTTGTTGGATCAATATTATCTGGTATTGCACCACATAATGGTAACTATTTCTTAATTATTTCTAGGGTCATCTTAGGTTTAGCTGTAGGGGCAGCTTCTGCTTTAGTACCTGCATATATGTCTGAAATGGCACCAGCAAAATTAAGAGGTCAGTTATCTGGTTTGAATCAAACGATGATCGTTTCAGGTATGCTCTTATCTTATATCGTCGATTTCTTATTAAGAGATTTACCTATTGAGTTAGGTTGGAGATTGATGTTAAGTATAGCTGCAGTTCCAGCAATCATTCTATTTTTAGGTGTATTAAAATTGCCAGAATCACCAAGATTTCTAATTAAAAATGGCAAGTTTCAAGAAGCCAAGAATGTATTGATGAATTTACGTAAAACAAAGCAAGTTGATGTTGAACTTGAAGAAATTAGAAGTACAATTATAACAGAAAGTAAAGTAACGACAAATAATACATTAAGCACTTTATTTAATAGTAAATATAAATATTTGGTTGTCGCTGGTCTAGGTGTCGCAGCATTTCAACAATTTCAAGGTGCAAATGCTATATTCTATTACATTCCATTAATTGTAGAACAAGCGACAGGTAATTCAGCAAGCTCTGCATTATTATGGCCAATCATTCAAGGTGTGATATTAGTACTAGGTTCATTATTATTCATTTGGATAGCGGATAAATTTAATCGTCGAACATTATTAATGTTAGGTGGAACAGTGATGGGGCTGTCATTTATATTACCGACTATTATTAACGTTGTCATGCCGAATGCTAATCCAATCATCATTGTAATATTCTTAAGTATTTATGTAGCATTCTATTCATTCACATGGGCACCCTTAACTTGGGTAATTGTTGGTGAGATATTCCCATTATCCATTAGAGGTTTAGCTTCAGGAGCTGCTTCTTCACTAAATTGGATAGGCTCATTTTTAGTTGGCTTATTATTCCCGATTATGACTGCATTTTTTCCACAAGAAATCGTATTTGCGATATTCGGCATAATCTGTATATTAGGTGTAGTATTCGTTAAAAAATGTGTTCCAGAATCACGAGGAAAAACATTAGAAGAAATCGAGAAGTTATCTGGTCCTGAAAGTAAAGTTAACCTGAAAAATGTTAACGTCGAACGTAGTTAGATTAATATAAAAAGCAGAAGAATTTCAGTAAAACCTGATGTTCTTCTGCTTTTTATATTTTATGACTTATTTCATTAGGTTTTATTCCTACTTATCATTAAATTTTTCTAATACGACTTTAGCTGTTTCGCTGACTACTTTGTCGTTTGGTTTATCTGTCTTGCCTTCTTTGTTTGTGAATATAACGAGAACAATTGGTTTTGATTCACCTTTAGGGTATACAAAAGCAACATCATTTCTTGATGCGTAAGTGATGGCTTGTCCACTCTTATCTGCTACTTTAAAGTTCTTTGGCGCACCTTTTTTAATTAAAGTATCTCCACTTTTATTATTGATCATTAAATCAATTAAGAATGTTTTATTTTCTTTTGATAAACGACCATCGTTGATCAGTTTATTGAGTGTTTTTCCGAAAGCTTGTGGTGTCGAAGTATCTCTATTACTCTTTGGATTATAATTGTTTAATTCAGGTTCCATTCTAGAAGGTTTAGTAGTCTTATCATCTAATGATTTTAGCCTTTTATTAACTTCTTTATAGCCACCTAATTCTTCAATAATCATATTATTAGCAGTATTATCACTGTATAACATCGTTGCTTCTATTAACTTTTTAATTGAGATATCTTTATTGATAAATTTTTCTAATACAGGTGAGTACGGCACAATGTCTTCTTTACTAACATGAACTTTTTTATTTAATTTATTGTGAGGTGTCTTTTCAAGTAACATGGCACTACTTAAGGCTTTGAAAGTTGAAGCATAAGCAAATCTCTTATCTTCATTAAAAGTAATTTCTTCATCAGTTGCAGTATTTAAAGCATAAACACCTATGTTAACATCATATTTATCTTCTACTTTCTTCAAATCTTGCGTTGTCGCATCAGCAGTACTGCAGGCGCTGAGTAATAAAATAGATGCAATCATTAATATCAATTTCTTCATTAAGCATACCTCCTTAGACTTGGTATATATACTATCATATTAATAATATGATAGTGTGAACAATCTTCCCTTTTGACTTACACATGCTATACGTGGTATATAATAATCATTGAAACGATTTGTTAAGGAGAGACGACATGGAAGACAAGACGATGGAGGTATTTAAGAGGGGTTCGAAGTTATTAAATATTCTTCAAGATGAGAAGCGCCAACAAATTCTTGTTCTATTATGTAGAGAAGAACAATTAACGGTTAATCAAATTACTGAACGACTTACAATTTCACGTCCTGCTGTATCTCATCATTTGAAATTAATGTATGAAGTGGGCTTGTTGACTGTTGAGCAAGTTGGATTGGAAAGATATTACCGTTCTGATTTAGACGATGCATTACTTTGGTTGAAAGAACTGGCAGCTTCTTTAGAAGAAAATATTAAAAATAAAGAAAAAGCGTAAAATTTTTAGCCTTTATGTTTATAGGTTTAAACTTATGGATAAACAATAGTAACACATTTATTTAAATTTTGATTTTAAAGGAGAAGATATATCATGGTTAATAAAGTAGTTCTGGAAGAAGCAGCTCAAGAATTTAGTGAAGCAAACAAGTCACATCCTCGTATTTATGAATTAGAACCTAAAGATGGTAGAGCTTTATTAGAAGAAGTTCAATCGTCTCCAGTAGATAAGTATAATGTAGATATAGAAGACACAACATTCACATCTGAAAAATTTGGTGATGTACCTGTGCGTTTTATACGCCCTGAAGGAAGTAGTGAGAAACTACCAGTGATATTCTATATACATGGCGCAGGATGGGTATTTGGTAGTGCTAAGACACATGATAAGCTCGTGAGAGAACTAGCAGTAAGAACGCATTCAGTAGTGGTATTTCCTGAATACACACTTTCACCAGAAGCAAAATACCCGACAGCAATTGAACAAAATTATGATGTATTGCAACAATTAAAAGATATTTCACATGAGAAAAACTTAGACATTCATAAACTAACCGTTGCAGGAGATTCAGTTGGTGGTAATATGGCTACAGTCATGACAATTATGACGAAACAACGAAACGGACTACCCATCAATCAACAATTATTATATTATCCAGTGACTAATGCGGAGTTTGATACGGAATCATATCATCAATTTGCAGAAAATTATTTTTTAGCTAAAGAAGGCATGCAATGGTTTTGGGACCAATATACGACAGATGCAAACGAGAGGGATGAAATTACTGCTTCTCCATTGAAAGCATCTGTTGAAGAACTAAAAGGTTTGCCTAGTGCAATGATATTAAATGCTGAAGCTGATGTATTAAGAGATGAAGGTGAAGCATATGCAAATAAATTAAGAGAGGCAGGCGTTGAGGTTACACACATGAGATTCCAAGGTATTATTCATGATTTTGTAATGGTTAATTCAATGGATCAAACTAATGCAACACGTGCAGCTATGGATATATCAACCAACTGGATAAATAAAAAGAATAAATAAAGTATATATTAGAGATTGGGGCAGAAACCTGATTTGAACAAATGAATTGGTAAGCTCGCCCCGGTAGGAATGAATTAAGTTGGAAAGAGCGTAATTTCAATAAAGACATTTACTGCCAAAATACTTAATGTGGCTGAGACATACACTATGTCCCAGCCTGTTTTTCAGTAAATTAATTATAAGGAGCATTCGATATGCAAACAATCTTAGGAAGTAACGGACAAATTGGGCAAGAAATTGCTAAAGAAATTTACAGAAATTATACGAGAGATATACGTTTAGTAGGTAGAAAGCCAAAGAAAATTCATGATACAGACGAGTTAGTAGCTGCTGATTTAATGAAATACGAAGATACACTTAAAGCAGTGGAAGGTAGTGAAATAGTCTATTTTGCTGTTGGTTTACCTGCAAATTCAGAAATGTGGGAAGAACGCTTCCCAGTGATTATGGAGAATGTCATTAAAGCATGCCAAGAAACAAATACGAAACTGGCATTCTTTGATAATACGTATATGTATGAGAAAAACGATAATGTACAGGTTGAAGACAGTCCATTTGTACCAGAAGGTCGTAAATCACAAGTACGTGCAGATATAGCTGAAATGTTGTTATCAGCTATGAAAGATCAATCTATTAATGCTGTTATTGGTCGCGCTCCTGAATTCTACGGACCAGGATTGACGCAAAGTTTTACCAATTCATTAGTATTTAATCGTGTGAAAGCAGGTAAACGTGCATTAGTACCGGTTAATGCTTCTGTATTACGTACACTTATATGGACACCTGATGCAAGTCGTGCCTTAGCATTGCTCGGTAATACACCAGATGCATACGGCGAAACTTGGCATTTACCAACAGATAATAGTGTGTCTTATAAAGATATTTTGAAAAAAGCAGAGAAAATCTTAAATAAGAAAATTAAGTATATGACAGTACCAATGTGGGTATTTAAATTAGGTAGTCTATTTAACCAACAAGTTAAAGAACTTACTGAATTATTACCAAGATATCAATATGATAACGTCTTTAAATCCGATAAATTTAAAGAAAGATTTCCTAATTTTAAAGTGACAACTTATGAAGAAGGCATTAAAAATATTTTAAAAGGAGAATCGTAATATGAAGAAAATCATGATTGTTAATACAAGTGCAGAATATTATGAAGGAACACGTAAACCAACAGGACTGTGGCTAGGTGAACTCGTTCATTTTTATGATTATTTTAATTCAGAAGATTATCAAATCGATTTGTTTAACATAAACGGTGGTGAAACACCTATTGATCCGGTAAGTCTTAATCCACTAATGCTAGATAAACTAACAAAGGCTTATTATAACAATCGTACTTTTATGGAGAAGCTTAAAGACAGTCCATCTATTCGTGAAGCGAATCCTGAAATATATGATGTCATTTACTTTACCGGCGGGCATGGTGTGATGTTTGATTTTCCGCATAATACGTATATTCAAGATGCTGTTAATGAAGTATATCGTCACGGTGGTGTTGTCGCAGCAGTGTGTCATGGCATCGCAGCATTATTGAATGTGAAAGATGAAAACGGCAGATACTTTATCGATCGTAAACAAATCACAGGATTTTCAAATGCAGAAGAAATATTAGCTAACCGTAAGCGCCTTGTACCATTTATGTTAGAAAGTGAACTTAAAATCCGAGATGCGAAATATAACAAAGCAAAAGTACCATTCACATCATATGTTCAAGTAGACAATAGACTCGTTACAGGGCAAAACCCACAATCACCAAAGCAAGTCGCACAAGCCGTTTCACGAATATTGAGTGGAGAAAAGAAGTAGTGCACGAAGACTGAGGTTAGTGTAAGAGGGTGTAGTTGTTGGACATGGAGCTGTAGCAAAAGCGCACGAAGACTGAGAGATATCGTGCAGTTAGGGGTGAAATCAGGTCGTATCGCACGAAGACTGTGAGATATCGTGCGCTAGGGTACAAAATCAGGTGGTATCGCACGAAGACTGAGAGATATCGTGCAGTTGGGGCTAAAATAGGGCCGTATCGCACGAAGACTGAGAGATATCGTGCGCCCCTCAACCATCAATATAGACAAAAGCCGAGACGTTCGCCGTCTCGGCTTTTTAATATACTTAAGTAATGACCATTTTTCCTACTTTTTCTTTATATTTTTCTAGATCGTAGTTGTTGTTTGTATCATCTGTGATGATGACATCAATATCTGAAATAGGGCAGATATTGTGTAAGGATACTTTGTCGAATTTAGAACTATCAGCTAATAAGTAAACTTCTTTAGCTTGTGAAACCATCAGTTCTTTAGCTGGTGATAATTCAGAACTATAATGTGTTACGCCTCGTTCTGCGTGTACGGCTGGTGTTCCTAAAAATAACTTAGCTGGATTAAGGCCGGCTAATGTTTGATTAGTAATTTGGCCATTTAAAATATAGTTATTTTTATACAAGATGCCACCAGTAACGATGATTTTGTTCTGAGATGAATTTAAGATTGAAGCGATATGGATATCATTTGTGATAATGGTTAAATCTGATTTATCGACTAAATGTTTAGCGAATTGTAATGTTGTGGATCCGGAATCGATAATAATCGTATCTCGATCTTCTACAAATTCAACTGCTTTTTTACCAATTGCTTCTTTTTGAGCTTTATGACTAGATTCTCTATCGTCAAAGTCTAATTCATCTACAACTTCATTGCTAATTAGTACGACGCCACCATGCGTTCTCTTTATATGGTTAAACTGTTCTAAATTTTTCAAATCTCTACGAATTGTTGCATCATGAACGTCAAATGCAACAGATAATTCATGTACGGTTGCTTTTTTATGCTGTTTTAAAAAATTAATAATATTTTGTTCACGTTCTGCAGGTAACATAGAAACATCTCCATCATGATATTTATTCTATTATATCAAAATTTAAAGAATTGATGTTTCTTTTTTATACTTCAGGCTCTTGTAACGTGTTATTTGGCAACTTAATAAAGTAAGTAAGAATTGAGCTAGTGAAATATAGTATAGCAAGAATCCAAATGACACCTCTTGCATCAACAATATCGATAAATAAGTTTACAATCATTGGCCCAATAAATACAGGTAACCCTGCACCTAAATTTAATACCGCAAGTGCTGCACCTTTGTCTTTTGTTACGAGTGAAGGTACTAATGCTGAAAGTGGTACATAAGCAGCTAATAAAGCTCCCCAAATAATACCGACTATTGTAAGGAGGACTAAATTACCATCCGTCCATAATGGAATGTAACCGATGAGTAATGTTGTAATACCACATCCAACACCACCAAAGAGCATAATCGTGTTGCGCCAACCGATTTTATCTCCGACAATTCCGAAGATGAGGTTAAAGGCAATGTTTGAAATAAAGATCGCAGACCAAACACCTAACCATTTTGATGTTGGAATACCAAATGATGCTAAGTATATTGGTAAAAATACTGGAAATGCAAATTGTGCAGTTGTATTGATAATACGCACAACACCACCTAATAATACTTTAGGCTCATCTTTCATAATGGTAATACCTTTAAATATTTCAGCGAGCTTTTCTTTAGAGTTACCTTTATTCGTTGGTAATGTATCTCGGTTTACGAATAATGCAAACACACCACCTAATAGTACCCAAAATAATGAACTCCATAATGTGTTAATATGACCTAATACTTCGATAGCAAATATAGAATAAACTGCACCTAAAACATTTAATCCACCAGTGAAGACAAACCAGAACCATCCTACAGCAGATCCTAATTGTTTTTGTTCTGCTCTATAAGAAATCCAAACTAAGAATGAATATGCAAATAAAGGATAACCGAATCCTCTTAATGCATATGCTGGCATCATCAATGCTAAGTTCTCAGAAGGTATCGCAAAGCCAACAAAGAATATCGTTCCTAATATATATAAGAATAAACCGAGTGCCATAGTCTTCTTACCACCAAGCGATTCGGCAAGAACACCACTAAACCAACTTGAAATGGCGATTGTTACACCATAACTCGCAAAGAGAATACTCGTTTCTCTAATAGAAAAGCCTTGTTCATGTAACCATGGACTTAGCCATCCAATTTCTAACCCGTCACCCATCATGAAGATAAGTATCCCAATATAACCCCATACGATTTTTATAGGCATACCTAATACAGTTTGATTTGTATTCATCGTTCATCATCCCCTTATTTGATTGTTTACCAATTATATTTTAAGTAAGTCTTTTTCCATCCCTTATGCGCTGCTGCATCATCCATTGCTTGATTTAAATCTTTTATTTTTTTAATATCGTAGTAATTTTCAGGAATTAATTTCCGTAATGCTTCTTGATAATCTTTGTTCTCGAAATAAGAAATTAATTGTTCGAATTCTCTTTTTGTACTACGTGAACTTCCTGATAACGTTAAGCCTTTTTCTAAAATATCTCTTGTGTTAATAGGTACTAACTCTTCAGTCACACCCATCAAGATGAGATTTCCTTGTCTATCTATTAAATCAATTGCTTGGTTAATAGCTGATTCAGAGAATTTACCACCTGTACATTCAAACACAGTGTGTATACCAGAAGCATTTTTGAAATCATAATCGAAGACGAGGTGAGTTGTCGCGAAAGTGCTGAATTCATTTAATTTTTCTTCAACAGCTCCAAATACAATTAAGTTCTCTTTCTCTATTCCGTGAATAAAATGTAATGCAGTTGCGGCTAAATAACCGACAGGACCATCTCCGAATACAGCTACTTTTGGTGATCCTTCAGTAGTGATTTGTTTCAACTGATTAATTGGAAATAGTGAGACGGAACAAAGTTCTGCCAAGAGTGCGACATCTTCGTCTAAAGCTTCAGGTACTTTTACGACGTTATCACCATGAATCACTAATTGACTTTGGCAAATACCATCATAACCACTACCCATAAATGCGGCGTTCTCATCGTAGTTATCTTGTAATTCTGTTTTTTCAAAATCACCTTTTTGTAATCTAGATGGTATATTAGGTACGATGACAACTTTATCGCCTACTTTAATATGTTCATGATTAGAATCTTCAACGATTCCAATACCTTCGTGGAATAAAGCCATAGGTAATTTTTTCTTTAAAGCTTCTGGACGACGATTTCCTGTGTAATATCTTAAATCTGCATGACATACACTTGCTTTAATAGGTTTGATAATGACATCATTCTCTCCATAATCATGTTTAATATTTGCTTCTTGAAAGACGCCAGGCTCTGTTAGTCTATAAGCGTGTGAAATTATCTCTTTGTTCATTTGTGCTCATTCCTCCGATATATAAAGTTCGTTTGTGTTTATATGGGTATAATATACTCGTTTATACAACAATGTCAACAATATTTGTTCATTTTTATTGATTTTGTGTTCATTTATGCTTATTATAATGAGTGAGTGCTTTCAATTAGGAGGTTATATAAATGACTTACAGTATAGGGATAGATTATGGAACGGGTTCAGGTAGGGTCTTTCTCGTTCAAACAGAAAACGGAAAAATTATTTCTCAATTTATAAAAACATATACACATGGCACGATTGATGAATATTTACATGATCAAAAGTTACCTCATGGTTTTTCATTACAAAATGGTAATGATTATTTAGAAGTATTAGAAGAAGGTATTCCTTATGTCATTGATGATGCTAAGATTAACCCCGATGATATCGTTGGACTAGGCATTGATTTTACGTCATCTACTGTTATATTTGTTGATGAAAATATGGATCCAATCCATACTAAATCAGGATTTAAAGATAATCCGCATGCATATGTAAAGCTATGGAAACATCACGGTGCAGAAGAAGAGGCTAAATTACTATATGATACAGCCATTAATCAAAAACAACGATGGTTAGGAAACTATGGATATAACGTAAGTAGTGAATGGATGATTCCAAAAATAATGGAAGTAATGAATAAGGCACCTGAAGTCATTAATGAAACGTATGCCATTATGGATGCAGGTGACTGGATTGTAAATAAATTAACCAATCAGAACATTAGATCTAACTGTGGGTTAGGTTTTAAATCATTTTGGGAAGAAGAAAATGGTTTTCATTATGATTTATTCGATAAAGTTGATGAATCATTATCCAATATCGTATCAGAAAAGTTAGAAGCACCTGTCATCAATATCGGTGAATCTGCAGGTTACATATCACCAGAAATGTCGTCTAAATTAGGCTTGTCAAAACAAACACAAGTGAGCCCATTTATTATTGATGCACACTCTAGTTTATTAGGAATCGGTTCAGAAAGAGAAGGGCAAATGACGATGGTGATGGGTACAAGTACGTGTCATTTAATGTTAAGTAATGAACAGAAAAAAGTACCAGGTATATCTGGATCAGTAAAAGGAGCTATTATTCCTGAACTATATGCATATGAAGCAGGGCAATCAGCAGTTGGAGATTTATTCGAATTTACAGTAAATCAAGCACCAAAAGCATACTGTGAAGAAGCGGATGATAGAGGGATTTCCATTCATCAATTGTTAGAAGAAAAATCAAGTCACAAAATGCCAGGAGAAAGTGGATTAATTGCTTTAGATTGGCATAACGGCAATAGAAGTGTACTAAGTGATAGTAGTTTGAGAGGTAGTATATTTGGACTGACATTACACACGAAATATGAAGATATTTATCGCGCATATCTTGAAGCAACAGCATATGGTACAAAGATGATTATGAAACAATATGAAGATTGGGGTATGCACGTTGAAGATGTATTTGCATGTGGCGGTATACCGAAACGTAATAAATTGCTTATGGAAATATACGCAAATGTACTCAATAAGAAAGTAACCGTTATAGATAGCGAGTACGCTCCAGCAATAGGTGCAGCAATATTAGGCGCAGTAGCAGGAGGCGCTTATCAAACTGTCAAAGAAGCGGCACAAGCAATGAAAGAACCAGTACTATATGAAATAGAACCAACAACAAATAAAGTGGAGAACTATGAAACACTCTTTAATGCATATAAAGAACTACATGACATACACGGTTATAAAAAAGCAAGAATCATGAAGTCAGTCTTAGCGTTGGCTGAATAAAGTAGGGTTGAGGGTGGTCATGGACGCACGAAGACTGAGAGATATCGTGCGTTATAGGGTAAAATCAGGTCGTATCGCACGAAGACTGCGAATTAGTTTTCCAGCTTGGGTAATTGTACAGCATGTGGTACAATTAATGTGTTAAAGGAGGTTTTAGTATGACTGTAATAAGTTATTCGAACGCTCGTAAAAATTTTAGGAAATTGATTGATAAAGTAAATAATGATAGTGATACCGTAACGATTACTACTAATGAAAGTAATGCTGTTTTAATGGGTGAAGATGATTATAATTCAATTATGGAGACACTTTATTTACAACAATCACCTGCTAATGCTAAACACTTAGCAAAATCTATTGAAGAAGCGGAAGGAAATAATACTGTTGAGGTAGATATAGAATCCTATGAGTAAACGAAACATTACATTTACGCCTTCCGCTTTTGAAGATTATGAGTATTGGCTAGCACAAGATAAAAAGTTATTAAAGAAGATTAACAGTCTAATAAAAAGTATTCAGCGCGATGGCCTATTAGAAGGAGAAGGTAAACCTGAACCACTAAAAGGCAATTTACAAGGCTACTGTAGTAGACGTATTAATCATGAACACAGACTTGTTTATATGGTTAAAGAAAATCACATTATCATTATAGGATGTAGATATCATTATTAAAAAAGACTCTAGTTTATTTTAGAGTCTTTTTATTTATCTTTTTCCTTTTCGGTTTGTATAAGAATAGTTGAAGCTGAGATACAATCTTAGTGACGCAACCTTATGATAAAATTATAGCTTGAGTTATGACCCTTATTTACTTTAAAGGAGGGATTTTATTGGAAAGTAATGAATACAAATTATTATTAGATGAAATTGAAAAGTTAAAATTTCACAACACTAGCTTATTAACACTTATCGGACTACTACATACTGAAGATATGAAAGAACCTACAATTCAGGAGACTGTAGTTTTGTTTGATTTATCTAAAAAAGACTTAAGAGAATTCTCTGCATTAGTAAAGAACTATAATGGTAATAATCTTGCTTTTGAACAAAAAGCTTTAAGAATTAATCCTATTTTTATAAGAAGAAACATAATTTCTATTTTAAAATCATTTATTGTTTCAGAAATGTTACTAGAAAAAAGTCGAGAAATACTAAATTCTTATGAATAATATTTACTTTAATATATTTCTTGGTTGTCACTTTACTTTTGTTCTATTTTCAATTCCTGAGACATCAAATTAATAATGATAAATATATATAATATGCCAACTAATGGTGCGTAGAATGTCCACCAGTTTGTTGTTAGCTCGTTAGAGTGAAAGCCTAATAAACTGCTTAAGTCATTGATACTTGGTCGTTCTATAATTTCACATGCGGGTCCATAGCAAACCTTTGTACCTCCTAAGAATATTTTGAAGAAGGCTAGGTGTGTCATGACGAGCAAAGTTTGAAAACATATTCTCAAAAATATGATTAAATATTGAGTTTGTATGTTAGGTAATACATGTTTGATAAAAATATGTTTATCATGAGGACTAATGGTATAAGCAGCTTCGATATAGTCTTGATTTAATATATGCTGAGTTGATTCTTTTATCAGCATTGTTGTCGTTGGTGTCATTAAGATTGTCAGAATAATGATATTATAAATCATTCTAAATTGCATATTAGTCGTAAATCCATCTATTGTTTCATATAGTAAAGGTTGTAATAAGATATACGCCAATATAGATTGAGGAATATAAAATAAAGCATTAGAGAAGATACTGTAAATACTTGTTGTCTTGCGATTAAATGCTAAATAAGTTCCAATTACTACTGAACAAAGAACAGATAAACTTGATATGACGATGATAATCAGTATAGTGATACGATATCCTGATAACACTTCAAATAACATGTTTTTAGAAGCGGTATCCACACCAAACAATGCTTTAAAGCTAGGTGCAAATGGCGAGCTTTTCATAATATCCCCATTAGAATTGTATAGAAAATTCATAGATTTAGGCGTGATGTTTAGTAAATCAAAATAAATCACACCAACTAGGGCGGGTAAGATAAGTAACGTTAATAGTATATAAAATTTCTTCATGATAACCCTCCCCGTACGCCAGTGATGGTAAATAATACTTTATGACTCATAAATATGGCGAGAGATATAGGTACATAAATCAATATAAACGTGACAAATAATACTTCTGGAGATCCATAATCAAATATAAATGATGACAAACCGTGCATGTTAAAGATTCTTTCCAAAAGTAATAAACTTGAAAGCGTGATCCAAATAATATGTTTAAAATTGATTAAATATGATGCAAACAAATTCCTTAATATGTGTTTAAAGTATAGCTCTATATTTGATAAACCCTTCGCTCTAGAAAATTCAACAAAATCTGCACGAGATACATCATCTAGAATACTACTTAAAAATGTCACACTACTCACTAAAGGTATAATGGATAGCACCAAAATAGGGAATATTAAAGCTTTATCCTCGGAACTATTCGCTACATTAAACAATAGAATATCTGTATATCGATAAAATAATATCACCAATGAAATAGAAAAAGGTATGTAAAAAATATCGGGAATAATAGATAGAACTGTATTAATTTTTAAATACCATTTTTTAATATGGTCATTAACATATAGAAGGTATGTAAATAATAAAGATACGATAAAAGCTAACAATAGCGCAGCAAACAAAATCACAATAGTATTTATCCAAGGTTCAATAAAGAATGGAAATAAACTGCGTTCAACATGTGATATTTTATTTGTAAATATAATCTCTTGAGGATGAAATGTGTATAAAAATGTCGACTTCAAGGCATTAAGATAATTCAAGAAACTAAAATGTTGATCATCGAATAAAGCAGGCAAACATGCTAATAATAAGAATGCAATTATCGCCATGATGAAATTGTATAATTTTCTCATAAGGCATTTACCTACTTTCTAAAGATAATATGTATTACTGCTAGTGTAAAATGATACTTATATTTAATTTACATATTTTTGAAGGTATTTACAAGGGTGTATAGAAAGTATTGTTGCTGAGAAATGAAATAAAAGCCACGACGTAATTTGTCATGGCTTTTATTAATCTTCTTTAGACTTTATATACCACGCATCCATTGCGGAGTGGTCAGAACCTGGGAGTGGTTCGTTTAACAGTGTAAATCCAAATTTCTCATATAGGATACATGCTGCTTTTAATTCATGCATTGTTTCTAAATAACATTGTTCATATTGTTCAAAGGCAAAGGACAGAGCGGTTTCCATGAGTTTCTTGGAAAGTCCTAGTCCTTGTGCTTTTGGAATTAAATATAATTTTTGTAATTCGCAAACTTTATCATGTTCGTTAAACGGGGCCATTCCAACGCCACCCACAATTTCTTCTTCAATTTCAGCTACCCAATAGTTCGAATGGTTTAAATTAGCATAATATTTGTGAAGATCGTTAAGTTGAGGATCATAATAAGCTGACCCAGGAATCGCAAGTCCAAGTGATTCTAATGAGCTTTGTATAATTTCTTTTACTTTTGCGTTATCTTCTTGTGTCATTTCTCGAATAATCATAAAAGAACTCCTTTACTTTGGGCTTAATCAAGATTATGTTAGATTAATTTATTTGAAATAATATTAGGCCTCATTATATATGAACCCAATCATTTTGCCCAATTATTAGTGAAAATACCTGAATAACAAGATAACAAAAAGCCATGACGTTATTTGTCACGGCTATCGCGTACTTGAGTGTTTTTTCTATTTATATAAAGAATGATAACGCCAACTATAAAAAAGTAATAGATTAACATTGTATAAATATTTGCCCACCCAGCTGCTTTTAGCAGTATAAAACCTAAGCTCATACTCATAAATATCGTGAGATTTATAAATAACGCTTTAATCCTTTGTCTTCGTGTTACATGTATTTGACTCTCGTGAAATTGATATCTTAAATATATACCAATACTGTAGGCAAATAAACATATCATATATGAAATATCATTATGCGTCATATAGACAATTACATCATAAATGACATTGGTCAAAATAACCCCTAATACAACAAATAACTCTACCATCTCGTACCACACCTAAATAAAAGTTTTGAATTTGTTAAAACTAATTATTTTATTCATTAAAGCCTTTTAAAAAGTCTTGCTTGTTAAATTTAAATATATCATCATGTAACATCAAATCATGATTCGAATCTCGCTCAAGTTTGATGTTTTTATAATACGCCAATAAAGTTGCTATAACGCCATCATGAGTTATGATTACATTATTTTTATCATCATCTATATATTTATCAATGAATTCTTTAAAATGTGAAATAAATGCTTCTTCATTTAAATCATTTGGATGCGCTACGTCGGTTACACTTATAAAATTCAAACTTATATTATAATCACTTGGTACCATTTGATCACATGGATTTAAAGAAACTTTTTTATAAGGATAAATTCTAGGTGCTAATATATCAACAACTGTAATATCATTTTCATCACTTAATAATTGTGCGCTTTCTATAGCTCTGACAGTAGGACTAACCCAAAATCTTGAATCACTTCTAATTTCTTTTCTTAACTTTTTATAATCTTCTTTTCCTTGTAATGTTAACTTTGGATTCCTTATATTAAAACTATAAGGTTCATCTGTATTATGTTCAGCTTGACCATGTCTTATAATATAAATCATTATAGCTACCCCCATAATCTTCATTATATGTTTTATTATAGCTATTTGTTAGGTTTCAATCATTAATAATAATACAACTTCAATTCATTTCACAGGCAATATTTTTTCATTAATAAAAAGATAATGATTTAAAATAAATAATTTTGAAAAATTTATATTTTACCTGAGTTACTTTGTAACAATAATGTAAATTTACTTAATGTGATATAAGTATTAAATATTATAGGAGTGATTCGGATGATTAAGTATAGTGAATTTGAAGGCAAAACGGTTCTGATTACGGCTGCGTTTTCGGGTATTGGTAAGGCTACTGCTTTAAAATTTGATAAAAATGGTGAAATATTGTGTTTGATGATTTTGATGAACGTTCTAAACAAACGGTTCAAGAAATCAAAGACAAATATAGTAAAACCATTTTTGTAAGAACAGATGTTTCACAACCTGACCAAGTGAAAAATTTAGTCGATAAAACAGTTGAAACATTTGGCAGTTTAGATCATGTATATAATAACGCAGGTATTCTAAATAAACTAAATAAATTTGATGATATTGACGTAGATACTTTTGATAAAGTATTAGATGTAGACATTTAAGGCGTCTTCTTATCTATGAAATATGAAATTCAACCATGCTTGAAAACGGTGGAACGATTGTAAACACAGCTTTTGTAGCAGGTTTAATAGCAGACCTTGAAATGAATCCATATATTGCAGCTAACCATGCTGTAGTAGGGATGGCAAAATCAGCAAGATTCGATTACGGTGAAAATGGGGGTAGAATTAATGCGATTGCACCAGGACTAACAGAAACAGAAATGACTAAATCTCGGAAAGGCAATCCATAGAAATGGTATTATTCCTATCTTCAGACGTAGCTAAATTCATGACAGCACAAGTTTATCTCGCAGACGGAGGACAAATAGCATACTAAATGAAGTTGAATATATAGAATGAAAAAACAGAAGACTCTTATCGAGACTTCTGTTTTTTATGGATATTTTTATAGAGAAATTACTAAGAAAATAATTAAAAGAATCGCAAAAGTGTAATTTGTATTAAAAAGTTTTAAAGTACATGAACTTATTTGGATAAATATTACAAATTATTTTTCTATTGTAGTATTTGCTGATTACATTTCACGAAGAGAGTATTTTGAACAGAGAAAGGCTGAGTATTGCACGCTATGAAAATGGAGAATACATAATCATTCATTAAATAAAACAAATAATTTTTGATGCTATAGATATAAAATATATATAATGATTAACGCTATATCAATATAATCTATTAGTATATGTATAATATATGATAATTAAAGATTTAATTATTAATTTTTGTTGATTTGGAAATTTTTACATAGAAGTCAATTGATAATGATTATCAGTTGATGTATTATAATCCTGTAAGATTCTAAAAATAATAACAAATGACACAAGGAGTGGATGTTTTATTGAATAAATATTTGATCGACAACCATAATGAATTTGATAAATCTATTCTTTTATTTCCATTTGCAGGCGGCGGATCCAATAATTTTTATATGAATAAAATTGAAAGTTTTAGTATTTTCATATGAATTATTTGTTAATGAAATATACATAGAAATGAAATTTCATTTAAAAAACATATTCATGGTAAAACCTATGAATATAAAAAAATTTAATTGTTAAAACGTAATGACTACGTTTATCAATAAAGACGATTTTAAATTTTTTCTCAAATAGAAATATCATGACATCATATAAATTTTATTCATAAAGTAAATACTCATATTAAAACAAATAATATAGTTACAGATTTCTAGTTTAGAGACACTTTATTAAGAAAGCATATATTGTAATGAGGAGGGATTAAGTGCATTTAGGTCAATTTGAATATCCATATAGAAAGTTATTTCGACCGCACGTTTTAGTCGTTTATACCCATTTAAGCTATTTACCTAAAATATCATATGATAAGTTGTCGTTGCATTTTACAACATTTGAAAAAGAAAAACTCAACTTATATAAAGACGAGCGTGCAAAATATGAATACGCTTATTCGCATTTCCTATTAAGAGAGATTATAAAAAATGAATTTCATATGTCATACGATATATTAACATTTAATTTTCCAGAACATGATAAACCATTTAGCGATAAACTAAACTTTAATTTATCACATAGTCACGGTTATTTAGCTTTCATTTTTAGTAGAAATTTGGATGTTGGTATAGATGTACAGAAGCATGTGTACTTAAGTGATAATGATCTACTTTCTATTACAGAGACATTATTTTCTGAAAGAGATTATAAGCTAATAGAAATTGCATCTAATAAATTGGAGGAGTTCTATAAGATTTGGACTCAAAAAGAATCATATGGTAAGGCAATAGGAAAAGGATTATTATATCCGACAAGAAACGTGTTTGTAGATTCAATTCAGAATATAGTTATTGATCTTAATCATCATCAACCATTGGGCTGGAATTGTGAAACAGTATATATTCGTAAAGAAGCAACAGTTTCATTTGCTTATCAAATAACACGGAAGGAGAATGTGTAATTTATTAACTAAGTTACATACTAGAGACTATGAAGAATAAAAATCTAATTAAACTTACAAAAATCATGGGGAATTATGTTTATCTGTTTTATGCTTCTATCGCAATATCTATCATTTCAAGTGTAGTGAGTCTTGGCGCTTATTTGAATGTTTATTATGTAGTGAAGGAAATGTTGACTGCTAAAAATGGATTAACTGAGCCAGTTGTTGACAATATGACGCAGTATGGTTGGAATGCAGTATTATATGTGTCGATAGCTTTTGGTTTATATGGTCTTGCACTTTTATTGTCACATATAGTTGCTTTTAACACAGTAGCGAAATATAGAATTCAACTCATTTATCACATGAAATCATTACCGTTAGGATATTTTCAAAAGCATCAAACTGGTAAATTGAGAAAACTTGTAGAAAAAAATACAGAAGAAGTTGAACATTACATAGCCCATCAAGTGCCTGATATGGCACAAGCACTTACGACACCTATTGCGTTTTTAGTACTTATTTTTATTTTTGATTGGAAATTATCACTTGTTTGTCTCATACCGGTCATCATTGGATTTATGTTGCTACGCTTTATGATGGGTGGAGAAAGTGAAAAATTCCTAGAACAATATCAAGCAGCATCTACTAGTATGGGCAATGATGTTGTGGAGTATGTTCGAGGTATTTCTGTTGTAAAAGTATTTGGACAAACAGTATTTTCATTTAAAGTCTTTAACAAGGCTATAGAGAATTATCGAGATTTTACTATAAAATACGCACTTTCAATGAGAAATGCGATGAGTGGTTATATTGTTTGTGTTTATGGAATATTTGCATTCTTAATTCCAGCTGCAATTATCTTCTTTAATTATAAGGATAATCAAATTGATATGTTATTAAGTTATATATTCTTTGCGATTTTCACACCTTTAGTCGCATTTATGTTAATGCGAATTATGGAAAGTTCGTATAAAGCAATGATTATTTTTAATGCAATGGATAATTTAGAATCAACTATTTATAGCGCACAGCCTCTACCTACACGTAATAGCTTAAAAATATATGAAAATTACGACGTAAAATTTGAAAATGTAACATTTACTTATGAAGGTATGACTAATCAAGCCATACATGAATTAACATTTAAAAGCCCTTCAAACTCTGTCACAGCTATAGTTGGACCCTCTGGAAGTGGAAAATCAACGATATTTAATTTGATTACACGATTTTATGATATTGACGAAGGCAACGTAACCATTGGTGGTATTGATGTACGTGATTTAGAATATGATGATTTAATGTCAAATATTAGTTATGTATTTCAAGAAACAAAATTATTTAAGATGAGTTTGCTTGAAAATATTAGGTTTTATCGACCTGATGCAAGTATTGAAGAGGTAGAACGTGCAGTAGACCAAGCACAGTGCCGTGAAATTATAAACAAAATGCCTCAAGGTTTAGAGACAGTATTTGGAACGAAAGGTGTATACCTTTCAGGAGGAGAAATTCAACGTATTGCAATTGCTCGTGCAATATTAAAAGATGCTCCAATTGTACTATTAGATGAAGCTACCGCTTTTAGTGATGCAGAAAATGAATATAAAATACAAAAAGCATTAAATTCAGTAATGAAAGGTAAGACGGTATTAATGATTGCGCATCGACTATCCACAATAACTCATGCGGATCAAATATTAGTAATGGATGCTGGATCTCTTGTCGAAAGAGGAAAACATGATGAGCTGATTGCACTAGATGGCGTCTATGCGAAGATGTATCGAAATTATCAAGAAAGTGTGAGCTGGAAGATAGGAGTGACAGGATGAATATTCAGCAATTATTTTCATTAACTCAACAAGGTAAGAAAGACTTATATAAAACGACGTTCTTAACGACATTGCATCAAATCTCAGTTGTATTGCCCATTATTTTATTAGTCATGTTGGCTGAGGATATGATTAAACACATTCAAGAGTCACAAGAACAACCCATTCTACTTTGGGGCTATTTAATTGCTTGTATTATCCTATTAGCCATAATTTTTGTTATTTATTTAGTAACGTACCAACAAATGTATATTAATTCTGGGACAGAATCAGCGAAAATGCGATTGAGAATGGCCGAGAAGTTTCGTAAATTACCACTATCATATTTAGGAGAAAAAGATTTAAGTGATTTTACAAGTACATTGATGGATGATGTTTCTGTTATAGAGAAACAGTTAACAAGTGATTTTGCAAACTTAGTGTCTGGTATTCTATCTAGTGGTTTTATTACAGTGATATTGGCATTTTATAATTGGCAGATGGCTTTAGCACTCTTCCTATGTATGCCTGTTTCTTTACTTTTTATTATACTTTCGAAATTTGTTACAACACCAACTAATAAGAAAAATAGACAACTCAAACTAAACATTTCTGAAAGTTTGCAAGAATTCTTTGAGAATATCAAAGTGATTAAATCTTCCAGTCAAAAAGAACAATATATTCAAAAATTAACACATACAATTAAATCTGTAATTCCATGGGCAGTCCTATATGAAGTTCTAGTAGGGATCTTTATCTCTATCTCTTATAACATCTTAAGAGTTGGTTTAGGTATCGTTGTACTACTTGGAACTTATCTTTTAGTACAACAACAGTTGACGGTACTTGGATTTATACTATTTATCTTTGTAGCAGTACGTATTTATGACCCCTTAACAAATTCGTTATACAAAATTGGTGAATTTATTTATTCACTTGTTAGTGCAAGGCGCATCAAAAATATCTTTGAGATTGAAGAACAAAGTGGTTCTTCAAATGTTGAATTAACAAAATTTGATATCGAGTTCCGAAATGTTGCTTTTGGTTATAACGATAAAGAAGTTATCCATGGTATTTCTTTTACTGCAAAGCAAGGTGAAATCACAGCTTTAGTCGGTCCATCTGGTTGTGGTAAGAGTACATTGGCTAAATTGTCAGCACGCTTTTGGGATACCCATATTGGAGAAATTTTAATTGATGGTCATAATATTAATGAAATTCATCCAGAAAAATTATTATCTTACTATTCCATTGTATTCCAAGATGTCATCCTTTTTAACGATACAGTATTTAATAATATAAAAGTTGGTAATAGTAATGCAACGGATGAGGAAGTTTATAAAGCTGCTGCAATGGCAAATTGTACGGACTTTATTACACGTTTACCAGATGGGTTTGAAACCGTAATTGGAGAGAATGGACAAACTTTATCAGGAGGTGAGCGTCAACGTTTATCGATTGCTAGAGCTTTCTTAAAACAAGCACCCATCGTGTTGTTAGATGAAGCAACTGCATCACTCGATCCTGAAAACGAAATATTGATTCAAAATGCCATTAGTGAATTAATTAAAGATAAAACAGTCATGGTAATTGCACATCGTCTTAAAACGATTGAACACTGTGATCAAATTGTAGTACTTAAAGAAGGAAGAATAGAAGAAAAAGGTAAACATGAACAATTGATGGCAAATGAGCATTTATACCATCATCTTGTAACCCTTCAACGCAAAAGTGGTGATTGGCAAGTAAATGAAGTATAAACATAAAATCATAGGAGAATGATCATGAGCAAGAAAACGATTGGGATTATTGGTAGATATGGGACAGTAGGTGAACAGTTAGTTGAATTATTAAAGAATCAATATCACATAATAGCAACATATTATTCAGAAAAACGAAAGGAAACTGATGTATATGTAGATATAAATTGCCCAAGTACTATGAGTTCTTTTGTAAAAAAGTGTGATGTAGTGGTGAATTGTGCAGGTCCTTCTTATATAGTTAGCGCTCGACTTAGTGAGTGGATGAATAAACATAGTATGCCTTATATTGATTTGTTTGGTGGCGATATTTTAGAGAAGGCAATAAACCAGTTACCGATTGACGTACCACATATTATAAATGCAGGTTCACAACCTGGTTTATCTGGTCTGATGGTATTATGGATGGCTCAAAAATTTGAGGCAAAAAACTCTGAAATAAAAATATATCAAGGTGGTAACGAATCAGGAGGAACAAATGCCTTGTTGGATATTTTGTTAAGTACAAAAGAAGGTTATGGTAAATCCAATTATTATATTAAAAATGGCAAGGGCATAGTCGATGAAATTAACGAAGAACATTATTTTAAAGATAATCAACATGCTTTTGCTCAGCTCTATTTTACTAAAGAGCTCGAACGCATTTTAAAGAATATACCTTTTACTACGATAAAATCATATATGCTGTTTAAGGATAAAATGAGCAAACAACTGTTAATGAATGGTTATGGAATAATCAATCAACACAATTTATCTAAGCAACAGAAGTTGACCCGTATTCGAAATCTTATGACTAAGTATCAAACCATTGGACAAAAATGGTTTGTACTTCGAATGGAAGCTAATGATAACAAGTATAAGTATGTTCTTACGATAAAAGATAAAAATAGTCACAAGCTTACAGCTTTAATCGCTGCACTTTGTGTAGAAAAAATTGTTAATGAGAAGTTGAGAACAGGATGTTACTGGGCTTGTGATATTTTAAATCCAAATAAAGTTGTAGAGCGACTCAAATTAGAAAATATTGATATTGAAGAGTATGTTGAAGAAATAGCTGGAAGGATGGAGGAAGGTGAAATATGAAGAAAAAAACAAAAATATTAGTTTGTGGTACGACATTTGGCCAAGTATATCTCGAAGGTATTCAATCTCACTCTGATTATGAACTCGTTGGTATCTTATCAACAGGAAGCAAACAGTCACTTCATTGCAGCCAACGTTATGAGGTACCGCTTTATACAGATATAACACAAATAGATGTTAAAAATATTGACATTGTATGTGTCGTGGTACGTTCCTCTATCGTAGGGGGTAAAGGTACGACAATAGCTAAACAATTTCTAGAAAAAGGTATACCTGTATTACAAGAGCAGCCTGTGCATGCAGAAGATATGCTTGATTGTTTAAAAACGGCTAGAACTCATAAATGTGTATACATGGTTAATACATTTTATCCTCATATTGAAACAGTTAATCATTTTATCAATTGTGCTAAAAAAATTAAAGATCAAAGTAAATTAATCCATATAGATGCAGTATGTAGTGTACAAGTTTTATATCCATTGTTAGACATTTTGAATCAAAGTATAGGCGGATTGAGTCCTTTTCGCGTCAATAAACAAACATACAAAAACGGTTTGTTTACAACAGTTAGTGGAGAAATCAAGGAGATATCCTACGATATTAAGATTCAAAACCAATTGGATGCGAATAATCCGGATAATTTCTTTCATTTACTACATAAAATAGATATTTATTATGAAGGTGGTCGTTTGAGTTTAAGTGATACCCATCGATATTGCACTTGGTACCCAAGAGTATTTATTCCTAATGATGAACAAGGTAATTTGAATTTATATACTGATAATGCATTTTTGAAATTGCCAGTAAGTGAAAATGACTATAACACAAATCAGAATATTTCATATCAAAAGGTTTATGAGAAACTTTGGCCTGAAGCTATCAAAAGTGCTTTGATAGAATTTGAAAAAGGTATGCTCGATTCCAAAAAGACATTGCAATATTTACAACAACTTTTTTCTCTTTGTCAATTATGGAAAGAAATTGGCCAACGTATTGGACCCATAGAGTATATTGAAGGTTCAAAAATCAACCCACTAAGTATAGGTGGATTAATTAAGAAGGAGAGATAGCATGGAAGTTCAGCAATTAATCAAGTCATTTGAAGAACAAGGTATTATGCTTTGGATAGATGGAGAAAAATTAAAATACAGAGCACCAAAAGATAGTTTACAGCAACAACATCTACAACAATTAAAAGCACATAAATCTGAAATTATCGATTATCTTAAATCGGTTTCAAAATTAATTCATCATGAAGGTGAACGCTATGAACCTTTTCCACTTACATCTATGCAAAAAGCATATGCTATCGGTAGGAACTTAGATCAAGAGTTAGGGGGTGTGGGCTGCAAGAGTTATGTAGAGATTAAAATGCCAAATTTATCACCGGAAAAATTTGAAACATGTTGGCATAAATTAATAAATCAACATGATATTTTAAGTACTATTGTAACCGAAGAGTATGTTCATAATTACGTAGATATTAAAGAAATGCCATCACTCAAGGTTAATGATTTAAGACAACAAGATATAGAGATTGCACATCAAACATTTTTGGATAAACGAAATGAGTTACAAAGAATGAATTTTAATATAGATGCATGGCCGCTTCATCATTTTGAGTTATCTTTATTTGAAGACTTCACTATCGTTCATTTCGTTATAGATATGATTATAGCGGACTTTACAAGTGTACATCAAATTATGAATGAACTAATGAAACTATATTATGATGAACAATCTTCTGAAGAATTATTTACTTTTCGTGATGTTTTAATCTTTGAACAAGCAAAACAAGATGATCCTAGAGAACAACAGTTATATTTAAGAGATAGAGATTACTGGATGAATAAAATAAGTGAAATGCCTATACAACCAGAACTTCCTGTACAAGTAGAAACATTTAATAATAAATCAGTTTCATTTACTCGTCATCCGTTTTCTATTGTTTCTTCGCAATGGTCAGATTTTAAAGATAAATGCAAAAAGTTTAATGTAACACCTTCTAATGCAGTGTTAACAATTTATAGGGATTTAATACAACAAAATTCTTTGAATGATTCATTTGCTATAAATATTACTTTAATGAATCGACACGAATACAGTGAAAATATAGATCAAGTTATTGGAGATTTTACTTCAGTAAATGTTTTAGATACTTCTTCTGAAAAGGAAACTTTTAAAGAAAGAGCAATACAAATACAAAAAGAATTATTCGCTAATTTAGATCATAAACGATTTAATGGTATTGAAGTATTAAGAGAACTTTCAAGACATCATGGTATGAACGTTATTATACCTGTGGTTTACACTAGCACATTAGGAATGGAGAAAAATAGTAAGCAGTTTGACATTGAGTATGGAGTGAGTGAGACTCCACAAGTACTAATTGATTGTCAAGTATTTGAAGCAGATGGTGTATTTGAATGTAACTTGGATGTTAGAGATAAGGCGTTTGAGGATGTATTTATAGAAGATTTTGTTGCTCAGTTCAAATTTCTACTTAGCAAGTTAGCAGAAGATGAGTCGCTTTGGCATAGTCATGATTTATTGGAAAAGCCATTGTTAGACCAGTCTCTAGTAGAACATCACCAACATAAAATACATTTAACAGATATTGATAATAGAATGACGGAGTTAATAAATGTAGATAAATCATACACGGTAGAAATAGAAAATGATACAGAATCACACCTTAAAACCTATCTTAAACCTATTGAAAAAGCGTATAAATTTAATGATAAAACATGCTCAAAATTACGTGATCATTTACAAAATGTGAGCAAAAATACTTTTGAAAATATAGATTCAGATGTTTTTAAAACGTGGAAAAATTTGTCGGAAATTACTTCTTTAGTCGATATGTTAGAAGTTTTTCGCTCATCTAATATTTTTAATGAAGTCGGAAACTATATATATGAAGCAGAGTTAATACAACAATTAAATGTATCTGAAAAATTTGTTGACACAGTAAAAAGATGGCTAACAGCCCTCTGCAAAGAATTCTATATTGTTAAAAATGAGCAAAAATATGCTTTAACTTATTTAGGTGAATCACATATTTTAAAGCGAAATGAGTATTGGCAAGCGTTTGAACAAGTGGAAGAAGAATTAAATTATAGTAGAACATTATTCGATTATCAAAAAGAATCGAGTAAACAATTACTTGCACAGATACAAGATAAAGTTAACGGGTTAAATCTTTTCTTTCCACAAGGAACCACAGACATAGCAATGGCTGCATATAATAAAAATTTGGTCAATAAAGGCTTAAATAGCATTGTGAAAGAAGCAGTAAAACAATTGTGTAATGGTCAAACTGACCCAGTTCATATACTTGAAGTAGGTGGAGGGGTAGCAGCTACTACTATAGATGTCCTACCAGTATTGGAAAATATAAAATTTAAGTATGATTTCACTGATGTTTCACAATATTTTTTGAATCATGGCAAAAAAATATTAAGCGAATATAACAATATCAATTATAAATTGTTTGATATTAATAAGTCATACGCGCAACAAGGTTTTGAAAAACAACACTATGATGTGATTTTGTGTCCGAACGTGCTACATAATTCAGAACATGCATTACTTGTGCTTAATCAGTTAAATGACTTACTTAAACCAAATGGTTATTTAATTATGATTGAAGCAACCACAGAATCATATTCTTTAATGACTTCTTTAGAATTAAAAGGAGGACTGGATCATTTTAAAGATATACGAAAAGATACGAATGAAACATTTTTTAGTCGTGAACAGTGGCATAGTTTACTAGAAGAATCTCACTTTAAACCTATTGCAATACTACCTGAAAAAAGTGAAGTGATGTACGAAAGCGGCCAAAGTGTGCTAGTCAGTCAGAGTATGAGTCCTTCTTTAGCAGTTTTAGAAGAGGAAGTCACAAAAGAAATCATATACTGGCCAAAATATATGCATGCAGATGTTATTGAGGTTACAAATCAAATTCCGAAAGATGAATCAACGAGAAGTTTATGGATTAAAAAACTTCAAGAAGCGGGTTCGAAAAATTTGACTTCTCAAGAAATTTCTCAACCCAAATCTCAGCTTGAAAGCTCATTGTTAAATATTTTAAAAGTATTGTTAGAAAGAGACGACATCGGAGTAAATGATAATTTTTATCAAGTCGGGGGTGATTCATTACTTGTTGCGAAATGGATTACAGAAGTGCAGTCCAGCATTGATTCGCTTTCAGTGTTTAGCTTTGAAGAATTAATGAAGGCTTTTGCTAAAAAACCTACTGTTCATGCCTTTGCAAATACATTAAACCAGTATGAAACAACTAAAGAAATAATCGCAGCACAAGAAAATAATTATAGCCATAATCACTTATACTTAAAAGCTCTTCACACTACAGATGACGAGCCAAAAGTAATTAAAGCGCTATTTCATGCAGGGACTGGCCGTTTGTTAGATTATAATTATATACTTCCTTATTTAATTGATGAGAGTCAAAATAACGAACATATTTATGGATTTACATATGGTGATGTTTCTGAATATGTAAGTCATCCTTATAAAAATTTAGTTGAACTTTTAGCTTATAAATATGCCAAAGCATTGATGGAATTAGATGCAGATGAATATGAATTGTATGGATACTGTGTAGGTGGTTTTTTAGCAATAGAAACAGCAAAAATTCTTTTAGAAAATGGAAAAAATGTTAAACCTATCAACTTAATTAGCTCTCATTTGTGTTTACATCATGTAAGTAATTCATTATTAATGGAAACTGCTTTTGCAAGTATTATAGGAGCGGATTTAGCGAAATCTGGATATAGTTTTTCTTTTGAAGAATTGACTCAATCGTTAAGCTCATTAGTTCAAGGAGAGGCAAGAGATATAAGTGATGAAGAATTATTTAGCCTAGAGGAAGATGAATGTTATCAAAATGTTGGTACAGCATATCGTAAATTAAACGAATTATCACAACATGAAAGATTAAAAAGAATCTATAACAGTATACCAGAACATAACTTTAATGGAACAAACAATACTTTTGAAAAATTAGTGGAACTTTATGAAGTGTTTAATCACACATATCTAGGAATGATTCACTATATACCTGAAACATATCTGGGTGACGTTAATGTGTTTGAACCGAAGGAATATGTTACAGATTTCTATCCAAAAACTAAAGAAGATGTGAGTTGGACAAGTTTTGTGTTAGGAGACATTGTAATGATGGAAGTAGAAGGGAATCATGCAACTTGTTTAGATTATAATCATACCAATAGTTTAGTGGAGGCAATCCACAATTTGGGGAAAGGGGTTAAATAATGAAGGTCAGTCATATTTTATATAAGGTAGATGATTTACAAAAAGCAGTTCAAGATTTTAGAAACCAAGGTTTTACTGTAGAATACGGCAAAAAAAAGAACCCATACAATGCTTTGATTTACTTTGAGGAAGGACCTTATATTGAATTGATTTACGATATGAACATGCCGATATTGATTCAAAGGTTATTAAGGTTTTTTGGTCAAAGCCAATTTGTAGAAAGTATTATGTCACAAAAAAAGGAAGATGAAGGATATATTAGATTGGCGTTTGAAGCGGAATTAAATGAATTTAAAAGTTTAAGGAAAAAATATAAACAGTGGGAATATCGTTCTATTGTTGTACCAGTAAAAAGAAAAGACTATCATCAATACTTATTGAAATGTAAATGTATATTCCCATATGACTCTAAACTACCATTTGTTAAATCACCGTTTGAAACGACAAGAATTTTTTCTCCAAATCATAAAAATAATATTAAATGTATTAAGCATATTACTTACAAAGTAGATCCTGAGCAATATGATCTTGTCAATTCAATGAATTCGGATTCTTTATTGGATGTTTCTAAAGGAGACTTTGAAATTAACATTGAATTTTAAGAAAGTAATAACACAGGAGGGGCTATTAAAATGAATAGAGAACACATTCTGAAATATTATGAGTCACAGGGATATCTAAAGAATGAAACATTATTTGAAACGCTATATGAACAAGTCCAAAAAAACCCTAATAATCTCGCGGTGATTGATAAAAATCATAGATTAAGTTATCAAGAGTTGCTTGATAAAGTCAAAGATTGTGCAGCATTATTGGATGATTTAGGTCTAGAAAGCGGTCATCGTATAATCATACAGCTCCCAAATAGCATAGAATTTATGATTGTACTCTTTGCTTCAAATATGTTGAATTTAGAGCCTATACTGATGATGCCTATGCTTAGAGAATCAGAAATTATTGCGATAGCCAATCAATTACAACCAAAAGCATATGTCGGTTCTTCAAATTATTTAGGATTTAATTATTGTAAAATGGTTGCAGATAATTTGGAGTCTATCCCTTCTATAACAACAATTATTGGAGACACGGAAGAGCGATATGACAATGTTAAATATATTAATATTAATAGAGAAAGAAATATGGGAGATATAAAAGTTGAAATCCATAAGTCACATAATGGTCGTAATGTAGGTGTCTTCTTGCTATCAGGAGGTACAACCTCAAACCCTAAAATAATCCCAAAAATTAATGAGGCTTATGTCTATAATATAAAAAAAGCTGCCGAGCGATGTCAGTTTAACGAAGCCACTATATACTTAGCAGTACTTTCTGTTGCACATGATTACGCTTTAGCTAATCCAGGTGTATTAGGTGTACTTTTTAATGGGGGAACTGTTGTTTTATCCCATACAAATGGTTTTGATGAGGCTTTTAAATTAATAGAACAAGAAAAAGTGAATACAACTTCTATTGTACCTGCTATTGCATCGGTATGGCTAGAAAATCATAATTGGTTTCCTGCAGACTTATATTCGTTAAACCACATAATTATGGGGGCAGCAAAGATAGATTATGATACTTTACTAAAACTAGAGAATGAATTAAATGTAACAATTCAACAAGGCTATGGACTTGGGGAAGGGATTACTTGTTTTACTAAACTGAATGATTCTGTGGAAATTAGATTAGGAACTCAAGGTCAACCTATTTCAGAAGGTGATGAAATTAAAATTTTAAATGAAGATGGAAGTATTCAACCTAATTATAAGGTTGGAGAAATAGCGGAAAAAGGTCCTTATACATTCTTGGGTTACTATGACAATGAAGAATTGAATAAAAAAGTATTCTCTGAAGATAATTATTTTTTAACTGGAGATCTTGGTTATATAGATGGAAATGGAAACTTGATTATGTCGGGTAGAGTTGACGAGCAGATTAATAGAAAAGGTGAAAATATTGTCCCTGCAGAAATTGAATCGATTTTGAGGAGACATCCATTAATAGATAATTGTGCCGTATTTGGTATGACTGACCAAAGTCTGGGTGAAAAAGTATGTGCATGTATTGAAGCAAGTGGTATACAAATTACTCATCAAGAAATACTAAATCATTTTGAAACACAAGGCATAGCTAGATATAAAGTGCCTGATGAAATTTATTTTTTAGAAGAATTACCCTACGCAAATATTGGTAAAATCGATAAGAAAAAAATAATTAAGATAGTTAGTGGGTGCTCGTAATGTTGTCTAAAAATTTAACTCAAGAAGATATCAAAGAAGAATTAAAACAAGATATATCATATATGTTAAAAGGTAACATATTCATAGATGATCAGACATCGCTTATTAAATTTGGCTTAGAATCACTAGATATAATGAAAATATTAGCTAAATGGATGAAAGCTGGTTACAAAGTCTCCTTTTCAAGTTTTATTGACAATCCTACTTTAGAGAAATGGAGTATATTATTATTTGAAAATCGCCCTACTATCTCTAAGGAAATCAAAAAGCCTAATGTTAATTTTAAAGAGCCATTTGATTTAACAGATGTTCAATATGCATATTGGATAGGTAGAAAAGAAACAGAAACATTAGGTGGTGTCGGCTGTCATGGATATGTTGAAATTGATACACAACTTCTGGATTTAGAAAAATTAAATAAAGCATGGTTAAAGATATTCGAAATTCATCCTATGTTAAAAGCAAAATTTACTGAAAGTGGACAGCAGCAAGTATTAGATGAACCATTTCATAAAGAAGTAATTGTACATAATTTCTCTCAATATGAAGATAAAGGAAAAAGTCTAGAAACTTTTCGAAATGAAACTTCTCACCGATTGATGCGTGTAGATTTAGGAGAAGTCGTATGCTTACAGTATATAATTATTAATGATGATACAGCTAGATTATGTTTTGATATTGATTTATTAGTCTGTGATGTGCATAGCTTTAAAATGATATTAAGTGATTTAGCTACTTATTATAATGATATAAATAGCCAACATGGACATGAAGAATCATGGAACTTTGCAGAGTACTTAGCCTATAAACAACAAAGTGATCAAGCGCAAAAAGAAAAGGATGAAGCTTATTGGTTAAGTCAATTACAAAAGATGCCTGATGCACCGCATTTGCCAGTTATAAAACCTCTTAATCAAGTTGTACAGCCTAAGTTTAATAGACGTTCAACAATAGTTACACCAAATCAGCTTGAGTTAATGAAGAAAATTGGAAAACAATATGGTGTCACATTACCTATGATACTTTTAACACTTTATGCAAGAACTATTGCAAAGTGGAGTAATAACAAAAGGTTTTTATTAAATTTGCCTATTTTTGATAGAGATTCAAGTATAGATATTCAACATGTAGTTGCAGATTTTACAAATCTTTTATTGCTTGACATCGATATGTCTCAAACTAAGAGTTTAGCTGAAAATATGATGGAGCTGCAAAATAATTTTCACGAAAGAATGAAGCACATTTCGTATTCAGGTATCCGAGTAATGAGAGATTTACAAAAGCAAAGAGGTAAATCATTTATGTCTCCTGTTGTCTTTTCTAGTAATCTTGGTGATGCTCTTGTAGATGAGAATTTCATCCAAACATTTGGTGATATATCTTATATGATTTCTCAAACACCGCAAGCGTACCTAGATTTCCAAGTATTTAATAAAGATGGTGGATTATATATTGTTTGGGACAGTATAGACGAACTTTTTCCAGATGGATTAGTTGATGATATGTTTGAATATTTTAAAGAAGAACTAATACTTTGTCAGAGTTCAATTGCTAAGATATACACACATAAAACTCAAAATGAATTACGGCGAGAACAAGAGAGGCAAGCATTTAAGGTTAGTAATAATTATAAGCAAACCATACCTCAAAAATTTATTGAAATAGCTCAACTATATCCTCAAAAATGTGCCCTTATCAATGGTTTGACGAATGAAGTTGTGAGTTATCAAGAACTTCTTGAGTTAGTAAATCACATTGCAGGATACTTACAACACAAAGGCGTCCAACCAGGAAATAGTGTAGCGATTAAATTACCGAAAGGACCAGAATACGTTGCTTCCATGATAGCGGTTATGTTAATGGGATGTAGTTATATTCCAATTGGTCCTCACCAACCTTACAAGAGAATAGAACAAATTTTAAATCACTCTGATATTACACATTTGATTATACAAAACGAAATATCCAGCAATTTTGAAAATAAACAGCAATTTATCATTAGTATTGAAGAGGCAATAAGATATGAAAATGAAGTGCTGCCACCAGCTCAGAATGTTTCTGACTTAGCTTATATAATATTTACATCTGGGTCAACTGGGAAACCAAAAGGTGTGAAAATCACCCACCATCAGGTATTGAATACAATTGAGGCAGTTCAATATAAATGTCAGATGGATAGTAAAGATATAGTGATGAATGTTTCCCAATTTGATTTTGATCTTTCAGTATTTGATATTTTTGGTCCCCTAATGATAGGAGCTAGTATGTGCTATGTTGAGGATCAGTATTGGCGAGATAGTCAAAAGTGGTTGGAAGTATTGAAAAAGCATCCTATAACTATATGGAATTCAGTGCCAACCTTAATGCAAATGTTACTCACTGAAATGAAGCATAAATCAATAAATCAACATTCGCTTAGATATGCGTTACTCTCAGGTGATTGGATTGATGGTGAATTGCCTACTCATATTCTAGAAGTATTTCCGAATAGTAAAGTATTAGCTATGGGAGGTGCCACAGAAGCATCTATATGGTCTAATTTTATCGAACTTGAGAGACCTGCACCGACACATTGGCATACAATTCCATATGGAAAACCTCTTCCTAACCAAATTTACAGAATTGTTAATGCTCAAGGCAAAGATGCAAATGATTATGAAGATGGAGAACTTTGGATTGGTGGAGCAGGAGTGGCTGAGGGATATTTTAATCAACCAACATTAACAAGAGAGCAATTTGTGAATGAAGATGGGGTGAGATGGTATAAAACAGGAGATAAAGGTCGTTTTTGGAGAGACGATACAATAGAATTTTTAGGAAGACTAGATAATCAAGTCTCATTAAGAGGACATCGTATCGAATTAGGTGAGATAGATTCTGCTATTAAACGCGTCAGAGGCATCGATCAATCTGCTTCAATAATTAAAGATTTTGGAGGTCAAAAACAAATTATAAGTTTTGTGACATTTGATGCAGACCAATTACAACAAAATCCTTATATCAAAAAGATTAAAAGTTTTAAATCATTTGATGCATATCGATTCATGAATAATATACCATTTAACTATTACTTTCATGAATCTATAATCAATACCATAAATCAATTGACTAAAGCTTGTATAGAACGAGTACTTTTACATCTCGAAAAATCTAAAGTGATACCAGGATACCAACTATTAGTAAAAAAATGGGAAGAATTGAATGGAAAAATCTCGATTAATGATGGAGAAAGAGTGTCACAAGATAGAACTTTAAAGGAAGAACTGTCCAATATAATTAAGTTATTTGAAAGATACATGCTTGATATTGTTTATGGTTATAAACGACCGAATGAATTATTAATAGATAAAGATTTTCCTGGAATATCTAGACTGATAGAAGTGGTAGAAGCAGGTCGATGGGCAAATCAAATATTAAATTCAGTTTATAAACATATAATGCAGAATGAAATGTCTAATAAATCTATTCTTGTATATGGTACCCAAAGTTTGAATGGTGTAAAAGAGAATATAAAGAATAAAGCACATAAATGGACTTATATTGATTCGAGCTTATATTACATTAATAAAGAACAAGAAATACCTAAAGAGGTTTCCTGTTATGTGGATAATTTAGAACTTAAAAATATACCTGAAGATGTAACTTTTGATGTAATAATTTTAAATAATGAGTTGCATCGTGTAAGTAATCCAAAAGCTACATTAAAACAGTTAGAGAAAAAATTAAATCCAGGTGGCTTTTTACTTGTTACTGAACTCACTGAACCTTTATCAATGCAATATATTACAACTGCTCTGTTGGATAAAGTAGAAACAGAAAAAGATTTAAATCCATTATTAAGTCACGATACCTGGGTTTCAATTTTTAAGCAAAGTGAGTTCCATTTACGTAATATGTATACAGATCAAAATGAATTAGGTTCAGCATATTTATATGTTTTACAAAAAAGTACAGCATATCAATTTAATGAGGAGAGTATTAAAACATTCTTATCTGACACATTACCTTATTATATGATTCCTTCTCAAATTCAAACTTTAGCAGATATACCGATTACAGCTAATGGTAAAGTGGATCGAAAAAAACTGTTAGCTTATGATAATAAACAAAGTCAAGATAAAAATTCAGATATTGCAACATCACAAGTAATGACCTCTTATGAATGTAAACTAAGTCAGCTATGGGAGAATCAATTACACCAATTACCGGAACCAGATGATGACTATTTTAAACTTGGTGGGGATTCATTGCTCGCTACTCAATTAAGAAATGATATTAAGCAAACATTTGGTGTGACTATTGAGTTAGAAGATGTTTTTAAATTTTCTAAATTAAAAGATATGGCTAATATCATTGAAAAATCAGGACAGAGAGCTATCAGGCATCAATTACCTGATGTGAAAGATAATTCACCTTATGATAAGTTCTCGCTAACTGAAGTACAACAAGCCTATATTTTAGGTAGAAGTGGTGCATTTGAATTTGGTGACGTCTCAAGTCATTGTTATTTTGAACTAGAAACAGAACATTTAGATGTTAATTTATTAGAATCTGCTTGGAATAAATTGATACAGAAACATTTAAGTCTTAGAACGGTTATATGTGAAGACCAACTTTCACAAAAGGTATTAAAAGAAGTTAATTTTTACAATATTGAATATATTGATTTGAGACAAATTAATAATGGGGAACGACAGGCACTCAAAATGAGGGATCAATTGGAACATCAAAACTTTAATCCTTATAAATGGCCATCTTTCGAAATAAAATATTTAGATTTATCATCACAGAAAGGTCGAATATGTGTAAGTTTTGATAATTTGTTTTTTGACGGATTTAGCATGTTTCAATTATTCAAAGAATGGAGATATTTGTATGAGCATCCACATACGAGTCTGACGTCAAATCAAACAACATTTAAATCTTATGTAGAATCATTTGAACAGTATAAGAAGACAGTAAATTACTTACAAGATTTGGAGTACTGGGAAAATAAAATTCCATCTATATTTAATAAACCAGATTTAAATATTAATCACTCACCTACTTCTCATCGCTTTAAACGGAATAGTAATAAACTAAGTGCTGATGAATGGGCTAAAATTAAAGAGAAATCTAAATATTATGGTTTGACCCCTTCAGGAGTATTATTGACAGTATATGCAGAAATACTTGCACGATGGAGTAAATCACAGCAATTTACAATTAATCTTACGCGTTTTGATCGTCTTCCATTTAATGAAGCGGTACAAAATATCATAGGAGATTTCACTACTTTAACTTTATTAAGTGTTGATATGACTAAAGGTGATTCATTTATTGATCGAGCTAAGCGATTACAAGAAGAATTATGGGAGTGTATGTCTCATTCAAGTGTAAGTGGTATCACAGTACAACGATTAATGAACAAAAACAATAAAAATCATATGACTATGCCTATTGTCTTTACAAGTGGATTAGGGATTAATGGTAAAAGTACTGATGCAATAGGTAGGGTACAATATGGTTTATCTCAAACGCCTCAAGTTTGGATGGATTTACAAGTTTTTGAAGATGAAACAGGTTTGAATATTGCCTTAGATAGCATAAAAGATTTATTTGAGCAAGGTATGGTTGACGAGATGTTTAAGGGATATATACAAACATTAAGAGATTTAAGTAAAACTACTGATATATGGGAAAATGAACATACAAATATTATAGAGAGTTCATCTAATACTTTGATTTACCAAATTAATCAGACTGAAGTTCCAGATTATAAAGGTCACACTCTATTAGAAGGATTTAGCCACCAGGTTGATAGGTATCCTAATCAAATTGCAATTATTGATAAATATCAAACATATTCTTACAAAGAAGTGAATCTCTATGCTAATGGTTTAGCTCAACAATTAAAAACAGCAGGAATACAAAAAGGTGATATTATTGCAATTCTATCTGAACAAACATTTGAGCAAATTATTGCAGCAATCGCTATATTTAAGGTAGGAGCTATTTATACACCTTTAGCAAGAAACAATCCAGCTTCTCGAAATATAAAAATAATGAAGCAAGCAGGTGTGAAATGTATAATCACAAGTAAATCATATAGCGAGGATGAATATACAGGAGTTTTAATTATTCAATTTGAAGGTACACAATTAGAATATTTTGATGATACCCAAAATGACAAAAAAGAATTAGCTTATATTATCTATACTTCAGGTACTACTGGTACTCCGAAAGGAGTTGCGATTAAACATGAATCAGCGATGAATACAATTTTAGATATAAATGACAGATTAAAAATTACAGCTGATGATAGAGCAATTATGCTATCACAAATGACATTTGATTTGTCGGTATATGACATTTTTGGCATGTTCCAAGCAGGGGGTGGAGTGTTTATAGTTGATGAAGTAGATCGTATCAATCCCGAAGTAATAACTTATTATGTTAAACAATACTCAATTACATTGTGGAATACAGTTCCATCTTTATTCAAATTATTTATACAATATTTAGAAAAACATCCACAAAAAGATTTAACGATAAATAAAGTATTATTGAGTGGTGACTGGATTCCAAAAGATTTGTATAAGGATGCTAAGAAAATAATTAATTCTAATATTCAATTTTATGGATTAGGTGGTGCAACTGAAGCTTCGATTTGGTCTAATATATTTGATTTATCAACACTAAAAGAATCTGACGTATCTGTTCCTTATGGAAAACCTTTAGCTAATCAACGTATGTATATTTTAAATGAACAATTAGATCTATGTCCAATTGGAGTAATAGGAAATCTGTATATTGCAGGAGAAGGTTTAGCGGATTGTTATTGGAACGATGAAACTAAAACAAGACAATCATTCTTTTATCATTCGGAATTAAAGCAAAGACTTTATAGTACAGGTGACCTAGCAATGTATAGAAATGATGGACAGATTATCTTTAAGGGGCGTGAAGACGGCCAAGTCAAGATAAATGGCTATAGAATCGAACTTGGAGAAATAGAACAAAATTTAAAACAAACCTCATATATCCAAGATGCAGTTGTGCTTATTGATAAACAACTTATTGTAGCTTATGTTGCTTCTGAAAATGTAGAATATCAAACTATCGAATCTGATTTAAAAAAATCCTTACCAGCCTATATGGTGCCGAAAATATATTTTCAAACTGATGAGTTCCCTCTCACGCAAAATGGGAAAGTAGATCGTAATAAGTTACTCAATGAAGTTAGATTCGATAAAGAGGGTGTATCAGAAAGAGAATGGAATAGTTTAGATAGACAACTTCAAAATTTAATGAAGGAAATACTTGAAGTAGATACGATTGAATTAAATGATGATTTCTTCCTACTAGGAGGAGATTCATTAAAAGCAATACAGTTTATCCAGTTAGTAAAAGAAAAACTATTAATAGAATTATCACTAAAAGAACTCTTCGAAATATCTCAATTAGACAAATTGTCGAAATATATTGAGGAAACATACCAAAATAATGTAGAAGAAGGGGAAATATAAAATGCTTAAGAATGATTATATGACATTTCCATTTTTAGATGATAAGCAATTAAATCATAGAAAAAAGCTGTTTTGTTTCAGTTTTGCTGGGGGTTCTGCTACCAAATATTATAGCTGGTTAGAAGAAATTCATAATGTAGCTGTTATTCCGATAGAATTACCAGGCAAACATGCTCGTATGAATGAACCACTTGAGTCTTCTTTAAACCATTTAATAGAAACGTTAGCCAGAGAGATTGCTAATATCACATCTCCAAGTGATGAAATTAACCTATATGGACACAGTTTTGGTGCGTTGCTTGCATTTTATGTGACTCATTTATTAGAAAGTAAGCATAAGAAAAGTGTTAAAAATTTAATTGTTGCTGGGAGACATAGTGTGACGTTCGAAAAAGAACGTCACTACTATTCTACACAGGGTGATACGGCTCTAAAAAGAGAACTATTACGACAAAGAGCTACCCCAGAAGAGATTCTTGAGTCAGAAGCTTTTCAAGACTTATTTCTACCAATGATAAAAAACGATTATAAATTGGATGAGCAACATAAATATCATGGTGAAATTATAAAGGCGGATATTATTGCTCATGCTGGTGATGAGGATGTAGATGCGACTCAAAAAGATATGTTGAAATGGAAAGAAGTGACTAAGGGTAAATTCAGTTTTGACTTGTTTCATGGAACCCATTTTTTCCCTTTTGATTTATCTGCTAGTTATTGTAGATGCTTAGATAAAATTTTTATAAGGAGGAAGGGGGAACTAAATGAATTCTGAAGTACTTACAATTATGAAGAATATACAGGGTTTTTCTTTATCAGTATTGTTATACACTGCTTGTGAAATAAGATTATTCGACAATATAGATGAGCAAAAACAAACAAAATCTAGTTTAGCTCAATCTTTAAAAATTCCACAAGATAAATTAAATCTTATTGTTACACCTTTAATAGCCAAGCGATTTATTAAAGAAAAAGCAGGATACTTGTACTTAACTGAATTAGGTGACTATTTAACAGAAAGAAATTCAAAAGACTCTTTGTTACCTTATGTATTATTTACTGGGCGTATTGTTATGCCAACTTGGTTAGGTTTAACAGATGGTCTGACTTCAAATCAATCTCCATACGAAGTGTTACATAAGCAACCCTTTTTTGAACATTTGAGTGAGAATGAAAAGTCATTAGAGACTTTCACAAACATGATGGATAGCTATACACGAAGCCATGATTTAGAGGAATGGTTTAAGCATTTCTCTCCTGAAATTCCACTATCATTTGTAGATATCGGAGGTGGTAGAGGAGAATTGATGTTAAAAATACTAAATTATTTCATTAATTCAAAAGGGGTTGTATTAGATCTGAATTCTGCAGAAGAAGAAACTACTGCATTGATGAGAGGAAATGATGTTTCTGACCGTCTTAAGTTTAAAACACAAAACTTTTTTGATAGTTATGAGATAAAAGGCGATATATTTATTTTATCTAAAGTTTTACATGATTGGCAAGATGAGCAAGCTACAAATATTCTTAATAATATAAAAGGAAATATGAAACCTAATAGTCGAATATGGATAATAGAAGAGCTTTTACCGGTTGAAAATGATAACAATGTTTATGATAAATATATGGATGCTCTAAACATATGGATATTATGTGGAGGGGTCGAACGAAGTTATCATGATTTTGAAAAATTATTAGAAAAAAGTGGATTGAAAATAGAACGAACATATCATATTAATGGTACTTTATATTTGTTAGATATTAGTAGTATTACTACGGAAGGTATAATTTAAAATATAAATATAGAAAAAACAAAATAAATAGTGTGAAGAAGCATAAAAAAAGCCGATTAGTACATCTATATACCTCAAAAAAGATTATTCTTAATTTAAAAATCAATGATTTTTTAAATTTTTGATGTTAATGTTCCTATTTTATAACAATAAAACTGAGTCAAAAAAGGACCAGTTGAAAAAAGAAAAGAGTGAGTAAAATGAAGAAAAAAATGAATACGAAAGATTATATTTTTGCCGGTGCTTTTGCTGCAATATATATCGTAATCTTAGTGGCCACTGGCATGCTTTTTGGTCTTAATCCGGTTACGTTCTTATTAACACCTTTAATAGCTGGCATTATTTTAGGACCAGTATTTATACTTTATATTTCTAAAGTTCCTAAGAGAGGTGCTGTATTTATTTTAGCTATATTATCAGGATTGACATTGTCATCTACTACTATTGCACCTTTATTTATTGCTATTATCGCAGGTATATTAGCTGAAGTTGTATTAAATGATAGAAGTAAATATACTAAGCTCAAAAATATAGTCGCTTATAGTATCTTTAATATTATTGTAGTTGGTCCTTTTACAATGCTATTATTTGCTCGGGATCAATTTATGAAGTCTTCAGAATATTATTATGGAAAAGATTATGTTGAACAATTTTCTGCACTTACACCAAATTGGATTATCCTCGTAATAGTTGCTCTTGCTATTATTGGCGGTATCATTGGAGCAATTATAGGTAATAAATTAAATAAAAAACATTTTGTGAAGGCCGGGATTGTATGAATATGATGAACACTGTAAATGTGCCATTGTATTTTAAAAAAGATGCTTTCATAGATATTTCACCTATTACAAAAATTATCGTTTTTATTATTTCATCTATAATAATGATGCGAAGTGGATCGATGTTGGGAGAATGTGTTGTAGGGGGACTAACAGCATTATTTTTATTGAATACTAAAGAAATGATGAAGTGTTATCTGTTTGTCATGATATTCTTTGGGACGATTGCTATAGAAGGAATTGCTGAATTATTTCATTTAAGTCAAAACTTTTCTTTTGTTTTTATAATATTTAATGTTGTAAGAGTATTTATACCAGCGATTGCAATGTTTTATATTTTAGCAGAAAAAACAACTGCTAGTGAATATTTGGCAATGTTTAAAACCTTACATATTCCAGATGCTTTTGCAGTCGCTTTTGTAGTAATGTTACGTTTTATTCCAACATTATTAGAGCATTTAAAGAATATACGACAAGCATTGGTTTTTAGAAATATTAATATCGGTCCAATTTACTTTTTGAAACATCCAATCTTAACCATAGAACGATTGATAGTTCCGATGTTGATTTCATCCGGTAAAGTGATGGAAGAACTCTCGGCAGCTGCAATGACACGTGGATTAGATGTCGGAAGAAAGCGAACGACCATCATCAAATTTCGACTAAATATTGTAGATTACCTTGTGATATTTATAGCTATTGCACTCGTCATTATTTTTAAAGGGGGATGACTGTATGAATGCGATAGATCTTCAAAAGATTAGCGTGACAACATCTGATTCTACTAAAATTATTGATGAGTTTTCACTAAAAGTGGCGCAAGGTGAGTGTGTCGTTTTATGTGGGGGAAGTGGTTGTGGCAAAACAACGATTACCCGGGTAATAAATGGGTTAATACCTGAATTTTACGATACCTTAAGGTTGGAAGGTGAAGTAAAGCACTTTGGAGCATCAATTAATGGCCAGACTATTAGTGATATAGCTAAAAATGTTGGTTCTGTATTTCAAAATCCAAAATCTCAATTTTTCAATTTAGATACTTCTAATGAATTGATTTTCGGATGTGAAAATTTAAATTTAACACGAAAAGAAATTCTAGATAGAACAGAAGAGACAATAGCTGATTTAAACTTAAAAAATCTAGTTAATCGAAGCATATTTGAACTTTCTGGTGGAGAAAAACAACGTGTTGCCTGTGGCTCTATTATTTCTATGAAGCCAAAAATACTACTTCTTGATGAACCTACTGCTAATTTAGATTATGAATCAATTGAATTATTAAAGATATTACTGACTAGTTTGAAGAAACTTGGCTATACGATTCTACTATCAGAGCATCGCCTATATTGGTTAAAAGACTTAGCAGACAGATTTATATATTTGAAATCCGGACAACATCAAGCAACTTATACATTTGATGAACTATATGTTAAAAGTGAACAAGAGTTATCTACAATGGGTCTCAGAAGTATGAATGTTGATTCTTTATCTAAAAAATTGAAGCAACTAACAAATGAAAAATCATGGGAATTATGTCAAATTCAAAGAAATGTTGACGAAGATTCCTCTCTATCTATTGAACTTGAAGAAGTAGAAGTATCTTATCACGATAAGAATGTGTTTCGTATTCCTCACCTTCAATTTTCTGGTGGTAGTATTATCGGTGTTATTGGAGAGAATGGTGCAGGAAAAACTACATTTATAAACACATTATTAGGATTTACCAAGTATAAAGGTGCTATCAAAGAAAATGAACAGATATTAAAGAAGAAAATGTTGAATAAACAAGGATTTATGGTCATGCAGGACGTAAATCAACAATTGTTCTCAAATACGCTTTTAAATGAAGTTCGGTTAGGTACAGATGCAACAGAAGAACAAGTACAACAAATCTTAAAGCAATTAGGTTTGTCCCATTTAGAAACACGGCACCCTGCTTCTCTGTCGGGAGGAGAAAAACAACGAACAGCAGTAGCATCTGCATTGCTATCTGATAAAAAAATTATCGTATTTGATGAACCAACTTCAGGTCTTGATAGAAACTCATTAGAACAATTTTGTAATGAGATAAAGTCATTATCTTCACCAGATAATATTATTTTTATAGTGACACATGATATGGAAATGATATTTCAATTAGTAGATTTTGTACTACCTTGTTCTAAATATAATTAATAATTTGCTTCTGTGAGATAAGAAGGTTAATGATCAATATAATGCATATAATATTGCTTATAGAAATACAACTTGATAAATAAGAAAACCAGTAGTATCTAAACACGAATAATGAAAACTTAATAAACAATATTTTCTAGGCGGCTTATTCTATATGATCTATATAGGATAAGTCGCCTAATATTAATTTAAATACTATTTACTATCATTATTATATTTGATTAATAATATGAATTTTCTAAACTTGCGTATTCATTTTAAAAATGTTACTTTATTTATATCGTTAAATAGTAATGATTACGATTTAGGAAGTGTTAAAATGGAAAAAACAAATAAAGTAGTGATTATTGGTGCGGGTCCTGCTGGTATAGGTATGGCTATTGCATTAATTGAAATGGGATTAGATGATATTCTTATATTAGATAAAGGACAAGTTGGTGAATCTTTTAAAAATTGGCCATTATCAACTCGTTTTATCACACCTTCGTTTACAACAAATGGGTTTGGAACACCAGATATTAACGCAATCACACCTCATAGTTCCCCTGCTTTTACTTTTAAGAAAGAACATATTTTAGGCAAAGATTATGTTCAATATTTAGAAGCGCTTGTACAGATTTATAACTTGAAAGTTGACCAACATACAAATGTATTAGATGTATCCAATAATATAGACAATGAAACATATAAAGTGTATACAGATCATGGGACTATTGATGCTGAATATATCTTTGTTGCGACAGAGAATTTTTCATATCCTTATAAACCGTTTAAACATGGTAGACATTATAGTGAGGTTGAAAAATTTTCAGATATAAATGGTGAACTGGCTGTCGTAATTGGAGGTAACGAAAGCGGATTTGATGCAGCGCTCAATTTAGCATTATCCGGTAAAATCGTCGATATTTATACTAATTCTACAAGTTATAAACAAGAAGATGCTGATCCAAGTATTCGACTTTCTCCTTATACACACCAACGATATGAAGAATTAAAGGAACTTGGTTATCCCATACGTATTCATACCGAACATGTGGTGAAAGAAATTGAGTATAAAAATGGTCAATATGTTATTCAATTTAACGGCGTACACGACGATGTGAAAATTTCCGAAGAACCGATACTTGCTACTGGATTTAATCCTGTTCAACATAATCGACTAACTCGAATATTATTTGAAAATGATGGTACAAATTTTATGCTAACTGACGATGATGAATCAACAATTAATCCTAATGTCTTTATGATAGGAGATACGGTTAAACATCAAGATGTTATTCTTTGTTATATTTACAAATTTAGAACGCGTTTAGCTGTTCTAGCAAAATTAATATGTGACCGAGAAAGCTTTGAAGCAAATGAAGATGCTATTGAGTTCTATCAATTAAATCAAATGTTTTTAGATGATTATGATTGTTGTGATGTGAACTGTTCATGTTAAAAGTTGAATATAATATTAAAAATGGAACTTGTTCGCCGATACCAAACGGTGAACATTATATTGTGATTAAGCAGCTAAAAAAACTATCAACAGAGCAGAAATTACAGTTTAAAAGGTATATCATTCAAAAGCAATTAAAGCTCACACTAGATGAAAACTGTAAGCAAAAGATAGATGACCCTGACGAATCAAAATATATTATCTCTGAATTGAATATCTTAAGACAAGAACAAGCGAAACATATTCCTAAAGTAAAAGACATGTTTTTAGCTTTTGCTTTAATCATATTAATGTTTATGTTGCCAATATATATTTCTTATTATTTATCTCAATATATTCAAAATCATTGGGTAGAGCAGTTTTTAGACTATGTAATACATACTGTTCAATTCGACGAAAAGGCTTTGAATGACTTATTATTTGGGGATTATGGGTTATTGTCACTCGGCATATATTCAATCATTTGGGCATTACCCGTTGTCGTTTTCATTAGTATTTCTACGAATATTATCAGTGAAAGTCATTTAAAATCTTATATCGTTTGGTCAATCGATCCAGTTATGACAAAAGTAGGATTAACTGGTTACGATATTGTACCAGTTATTGAAGGATTTGGTTGTAATTCCGCAGCAGTATTGCGTGCTAACCATGACTGTAGTGCTTGTACTAAAAATAACTGTATAAGTATGATCAGCTTTGGTTCATCATGTAGTTATCAAATTGGCGCGACGCTTTCCTTGTTCAGCGTCGTCAAAGCACCATGGTTATTCTTACCTTATTTAATGATTGTGTTTATCGGTGGTTTAATACATATTAAACTATGGTCCTCAAAAAGCATGATACCAACTCATTATTTTGTGTTAGATAAAGTTAGAAAGCCTTCAATTATAGCTGTATGGAAAGAATCCAAACAGACTATTCTGTCATTCTTAGCTCAAGCTTTACCAATATTTATGATGATTTGTGTATGTGCGAGTATCCTTTCTATGACACCTATTTTACTGTGGGCTGCAAATGTCTTTAATCCAATTTTACAGTTGATGAATGCACCTCAAGAGATGTCAACGGGTATTCTATTCTCAATGATTAGAAAAGATGGTATGTTGTTGTTCAATATGAATCAGGGCTCATTATTGCAAACGATGTCGTTAAAAAGTGTGTTCTTATTAGTATTATTTAGTTCAACATTTTCTGCATGTTCTGTAACAATCACTATGATAATTAAAAATTTAGGGTGGAAGCAAGGTCTAGGAATTGTCGTAAAACAAATGATTACAGCGACGATTTGCTTATGTGGAACTGTATTGATTATGAATTTATTTGGAGGGATTTAATTGATATTATCAGATCAAGATATTAAGCGGTTTATTAGTGAAGGTCAAGTAAGTGTCACACCTTATCGAGAACAACTTATAGAACCCGCTTCTATTGATTTAACATTAGGCAATCATTTTCTACTACCCATTTCACCAAAAGATAATGTGCAATCGTTGAAAGATCCTATTCAGTATGATGAAGTTGTTGCCAAAACTTTTACAATACCAGGTAAATCATTTGTATTAGCGACTACACAGGAATGTGTGAAACTTTCAAATATGATGACGGGTTTTGTAGAAGGGAGGAGTTCAATTGGCAGAGCGGGTTTATTTATACAGAATGCTGGTTGGGTAGATCCGGGGTTTGAAGGTCATATTACTTTAGAATTATTTAATGCGAATGATTTCTCATTAAAAATTGAAGAAAACCAACGAATTTGTCAACTCGTAATAGCGCGTACGCATTCACCTGCTATTTCTGGGTACAATGGAAAGTACCAAGGACAACTCAACGCAACAGGTAGTAAAGTGTTTATGGATTTTGAGAAATATTAAAGGTGGATTTGGTATGGAAATTTTTATCATCACTGGATTTTTAGGGAGCGGGAAGACTTCTTTACTGAATCATTTAATTAAAGATGTCAATGAAGAAGGTAAACGTATCGCTGTCATTATGAATGAGTTTGGTAAGAGGACAGTTGACTCTGAATTAATTCAGTCTGATGTAACAGTAAATGAAATCATTAATGGCTGTATATGTTGTGAAATGAAAGATGATGTTGCACATCAATTGCATATGTTATATATTGAACAACAACCAGAAATAGTTTTAATTGAATGTAGTGGTATTGCACACCCATTAGAAGTACTTGATGCATGTTTGACACCTGTGCTTTCGCCATTTATAACAATAAGAAGTATCATCGGCATCATAGATATACCGGAATATCAAAAATTATCAACCTATTCAAAACAAACACAACAACTTATCGATGTTCAACTAAAGTATTGTCAGGATATTATAGTAAATAAGCTTGATTTAATCGATTCGTGTGAGGCAATCAATGTTATTAAATCTATACAAGAACAATATCCAAGAGCAGAAACATTTTCAACAACTTATGGAAAAGTAAGTTATCATCACTTATCTAAAAAAGTTAAAAACATCCCATTTAAGAATCAAAATCAAAATTTTCATAATCATATTTACCATAAATACTACTCAATTGATAAGCCAGTTCAAATTGAAAAATTCAAATTATGGTTACAGAATTTACCCCAAAAGGTATATCGTGTAAAAGGGTTTATAACATTCGAGAATAGTCCTAATAAATATTTAGTTCAAATTTCTAATAGTAATGTGCTTATTGAAAAGTATGATATAGACATAGATGATTATCTAATTTTAATTGGAGAAAAGATAGACGAAGAAAATATCTTTTTTAGTTTATATTGAGGAAGAGAGTACTCACAAAAAACACTTTTGTAGAAATTCACATTATGTGAATTTAACAAAAGTGTTTTTTATAAAATGGGCCTAACTCACTTAGAAACTTCAAAGCGACAGCTGTTTTTTTTGATTAGATTATTTGAAAGTGCACGATATCTCGCAGTCTTCGTGCGCCAGGGCACTATTTCAGGGTATAACGCACGATATCTCAGATTCTTCGTGCGCGGCCTTCAACTCACCGTGTTCACTCACCAAACTCTATCATCCTAAATATTCACTACTTCTGTATCTACAACTTTTGTAAATGTTGTTTGATTAATGAGCTCGGTGAGGATGTTATGTTGTGTTGGGTGTAGGTTGGGATGGTCGCGATCATCTATGATTGCCCATCCGCCTGCTTCATACACCTCTAATGCATCGTCTATTATATTCTGTCGATTGCCTATAAACTTTACGTACTCGACTTCTTCTTTACTTGATATATCTTCAACTAAATCTCTAACAACATGACCTACAATTGTGATACCAGGTCCTGGTATATGTGAGAGTGACTGCACTTTTTCGACGATATTAGATACATTGCCTGATATGACCGTTTGTTCTGGTCGTGTGGCGCTAAAGATAACGGCTACTGGTATGTCGTCTGTGATTGCTGCTTTAATTTCTTTAAGTAAAGTTGGTAATCTCTTAACACCCATATATATGGCGAGGGTGCCACAGTGTTTGAGTGTTGTAATATCAATGGATTGTTCTTTATTATCTTTAAAGTGGCCAGTTGTAAATGTAATATTAGTTGAAACATTACGTTCTGTTAACCCACGATTAAGTTCACTCATGGCAGCTGAAGCGGCTGTTATACCAGGTACGACTTCAAATGTAATGTTGTGTGATTTTAATGTAGAAACTTCTTCCGCAAGGCGTCCAAATATTGCTGGATCGCCGCCTTTTAGACGGACGACTGTCTTATTTATGCGTGATTTTTCAACAAGTAATTGGTTAATGTCTTCTTGTTTCATAGATTTGTGATAAGGTCGTTTACCAACATGAATCCATTCCGATTCTGGTGATGAAAATTGTAATATAAATGGATTCACTAGTTGGTCGTATAAAATAACATCTGCCCGCTTAATACATCGCTCTGCTTTTTTAGATAATAATAAAGGATTTCCTGGACCTGCACCGACTAAATATACTTGAGATTGTGCGATTATAGACATACGTATATGTCTCCATCGACCACTTCTACAGAATAAGTTGCGACACATCCTTCATCTGGTTCTTGGACTTGGCCAGTCGATAAGTCAATTTTTTGATCATGAAGTGGACAGTATACATAATCTCCACTCACTGTACCTTCTGATAATGGACCTTGTTTATGAGGACAAATATTATTAATCGCACGAATGATACCTTCTTCAGTTAAAAATAAACCAAGTTGCGTATCTCCGACGATGACTTTCTTACCGATTAACGGTTCGAGTTCTGAAATGTGTGCGACTCTTACCTTCTCATTTGTTAATGTCATATTTACACCTTCTCCACTTCAAAAATGTGACGTTTATCTTTATTGAGCACGACTTCATGCCATGGCTCTGTATCGTATGCACGTTTCGCATCCATTATGCGCGCGTAAAGTTCATCTTGTTTTTCAGGGTCAAGTACAACTGATTTCACTTGGTCAAAGCCAAGTCTCTTGAGCCATGGTGCTGTACGTTCTGCATAAATGCCTGTTTCACGATAGTATTGCATGTATGCACCACATAGTTTGACAACTTCATCTTCAGTTTCAACAGTTGTCAGTAACTCACCTGCGACGACATCTGTACCACCATTACCACCAATGTAAATTTGGAAACCATTTTCTACACCAATGACACCGAAGTCTTTTACACCTGATTCTACACAGCTACGTGGACAACCTGAAACACCCATTTTGAATTTATGTGGTGTGTCGATATATTCAAATGTTTTCTCTAAACGAATACCTAATTTTGTTGTGAATTGTGTACCGAATCGGCAGAATTCTTTACCAACACAACTTTTAACTGAACGTGTCTTCTTACCGTATGCAGATGCTGAACGCATATCTAAATCTTTCCAAATTTGTGGTAATTCTTCTTTTTTAACACCGTATAAACCGATGCGCTGTGCACCCGTAATTTTGACTAATGGGATATGGTATTTCTTCGCTACTTCACCAAGACGAATAAGTTGATCTGCATCTGTTACACCGCCACGCATTTGTGGAATAACAGAGAATGTGCCGTCTTTTTGAATATTGGCATGGTAACGTTCGTTCGCAAAGCGTGAAGCTTTTTCATCTTCATGGTCATGAGGGTATACCATGTTTAAATAGTAGTTAATAGCAGGGCGACATTTTGGACATCCACCTTTATCTTTAAAGTCTAATACGTGTCGAACTTCTTTAGATGTTTTTAAACCTTTAGCTCGAATTTGAGTAACGATTTGGTCTCTTGTAAGACTTGTACATGCACAAATACCTGTTGGCGCTGCAGCAACAAAGTCGTCACCAAGTGTATATTCTAAGAGCTCTGCGATTTGACCTTTACACTTACCACATGAGTTACCAGCTTTCGTCACACGTGTGACATCAGCTACGGACGTTAAACCTTGATCTTTAATCGCTTCTACGATGACACCTTTAGAAATGCCGTTACAACCGCAGATTGTTTCATCGTTATCCATTTCAGCAACGCTAATCGCATCAACTTCTCCTGCTTTATGAAGAATTGAAACGAGTGTATATTCAACAATTGTATCGCCTTTTTTCATCATATTATAAAAGCGATTACCTTCTTCAGTATCACCATAAAGTACTGCACCGACAATCGTCTTATCTTTGACGAATATTTTCTTATAAATGTTATCGACACCGTTAAAAGTTTCAATACCACGGACACCTTCACTTTCAGTAATCCAACCTGCACTAAATAAATCACAGCCTGATACTTTTAAAGAAGTAAAGGTCGTTGAACCTTTGTAACCTTCAGTTGGAATGCCTGTAATATGATCTGCCAGGACTTTACCTTGGTCGTATAGTGGGGCAACAAGTCCGTAAACTTTTGAACGGTGTTCTGCACATTCTCCAACTGCGTAAATTTCTGGGTCACTTGTACGCATGAAATCGTCTACTACGATACCGCGTCCAATTTCTAATCCAGCGGCACGTGCTTCTTTCGTTACTGGGCGAATACCAACTGCCATCACGACCATGTCTGTTGCGATAACACGTCCATCTGATAAACGTATACCTTCAACATAGTCTTCACCAATAATTTCTTGTGTATTCGCTTGTAATTCAAATTTAATACCTTGCTTTTCAAGGTCTGCTTTTAAAAGTTCTCCTGCTTTACGATCCAGTTGTACTTCCATCAGCCATTCTGCTAAATGTACGACTGTCACGTCCATACCTTGATCTACAAGACCTCGTGCGCATTCTAGACCGAGTAAACCGCCACCTATAACGATGGCACGTTTTTTAGTCTTAGCTGTTTCTAACATCTTTTCAGTGTCATCGATGGTTCTGAAACCGACAACACCTTCTAGACGAGAACCATCAATTGGTAGTATGAATGAATCAGAACCAGTCGCAATAATCATTTGGTCATATGATACTTTCACGCCATGTTCTGTTTCGACTTGTTTTAGTTCGCGATCAATTTTTACAACTTTATCACCTGTTATTAATTGAATGTTATGTTCTTCATACCATTCATAAGGGTTCATAATCGTTTCTTCTTTTGTCATTTTATTTTGAAGAATGTTTGATAACATGATTCGGTTATAGTTTGGATAAGGTTCTTTACCGATGATTGTGATTTCAAAGCTGTCTGGATCACGTTCTAGAATTTCTTCAATTGTACGGACACCAGCCATACCATTACCGATCATTAAAAGTTTTGTTTTACTCATGCATATCCTCCTTCGTTGAATCTAACCATGCTTTAATTTTGATTGCATAGTGTTGTGTTCGTTGAATATCTTGGCCATGTGAGCTAATACTAATTGTTAGGCCATTGTGTTCAATATCTAAGGTGTTATAAAAGTCGGATTGTTTGCGATCCCCGGTATGATTGAGCCATTGAGAGGGTAGGGCGTCTTTGGCTACTCGGTCATTCGTTTCGGGCTGGTTAGTTGCGATAATAATTAAATCTGCATGGGCAATATGTTCTCGTTGATAGTCTGCTTGTATAAGGCGAATATGTTTCGTTGGTTGAATCGTATCAAAGTGCTCATGAAATTCGCGTGCGATAACATCAATTGAGCAAGGCTCTGATTTCAATTTAGAGAACTTTCTCCATGCAATTTTGCCACCACCAATGATTACGACATGTTTACCTTTAAGGTTAAGTTGTACTGGATACATCTGGTACCGCCTCACATTCAGCAATTCTTAAATGTACGATGTCTTTTAATAACGGATGAAAATTAATAGCCGTCGTATATGTGATAGGATTCGGTAAACCTAGAGACTCTATTTGACGTTTTGACTTGTTTACAAGGAAACCATCATAGAAGAAAAATGGAATAATTAATAATTTACGATGCTTTTTAGCGATTTTCGGTAACGTTTCTTTAAAGCGCAGTTCACCATAGACCATACTCGGGTAACATGGATTTTGATCCGTTGATAGTTCGTGACAAATTCGTGTAAGTGCAACATCCGGTTCATCAAAGCGTGCATTACCGTGAGCAAGTACGACAATTCCAGTTTCATCATCAATGTCATCTTTGTAAGCTTCAAGTTGAGAAGCAACCCAGTTTGTCATAATCGGGTGTGTGCCCAATGGTTTACTTAATATAAACTGTACGTTCTGGTTCTTATCTTGAAATGTTTCATATAACGCTTCGATATCTTCATAATAATGAGAAGCGGTAAACAATAATAACGGCACAAGGTGAATTCGTGAATATCCAGCATCAATCGTTTGTTGAATCACTTCATCCAGTAAGATTTCTTCACTTTCTAAAAAGGCTACCTCATAATCAATCTCATCACTATTAAAAGTTTGATGAATAAAATTTAATAACGTTTCATTTAACTTTCCCTTTCTCATACCATGAACAACTAAAATCGTCTTTCGCATGACAATCCCTCCTACATCTTTATTCTAAAACAATATAACGAAAGTTTGTGAATTTTTTCTCAAAAAGAAGAAAAATAGGGAATTCCCTATATATTAACGTGAAAAAATAAATCATGCATATGATTTTTTGTAATAACTGACAAAAATATTTTTTAAATTTTCTGATTTGTATAATTATAAATTTTTCTAAACGTGATAGCATGAAATTGTTTATCAAAATAAGCAAAGGGGTCGTGCACATTGGTAAAGGAAAATGATAAGGCAAAGAACGAAGATAGGTCAAAGAAAAAGTTTAGTATGCCACATATATATGTGATTTTATTTGTTTTCGGTGTGATTGCAACTATTTCTACATATTTAATTCCATCAGGTGAGTTTGATAGGGTTAAAGGGCCTGAGGGTAGAGAAATGGTAGACGCAGATTCATTCCATTACATAGATTCAGCACCAGTTGGTTTGGTTGATTTTATTTCGATTATACCACGTGGTTTAATTGAAGCAGGAGAAATTGTCTTCTTCACACTTATCATCGGTGGGATGTTTATGGTGTTAAGACGTACAGGTATTATTGAAATTGGTGTGGATAAACTTGCACGCCAGTTTATAAATAAAAGTATTTTGATTATTCCAGTATTAACAACAGTATTTGCGATTATTGCAACATTAATCGGTACAGCAGAGTTGTCACTCGTTTATATTCCGGTTATTATTCCGCTTATTATTGCGTTAGGTTATGACTCTATAACCGCTACATCTATTGCATTGTGTGGTACTGTAGTCGGCTTCACGGTCGGTGTATTAAATCCAATCAATACAGGATTAGCACAAAAATTATCAGGTATTCCAACATTTTCAGGACTTGGATTACGTTTAGCTATTTTTGTGATTGTACTATTTGTAACGATATTATTTATTATGAAATACGCTAAAAAAATTAAAAAAGATCCTTCAATCAGTTTAGTTTATCATGATGATACTGAGAAGCGACATATGTACAAAGATATTACGAATCAAGAACCACTCGTTGCGACTAAACGACAAAAAATCGGTATTGCCGTAGTGCTCTTATTCTTTATCATTCTTGTATACGGCGTTATTACACAAGGCTGGTTTATGGTAGAAATGTCAGGTCTTTTCATAGTTATGGGTATTGTAGTAGGTTTAGTCACTGGATTGAATACGCGTGAAATTTGTGAGTCATTTAATGATGGTTTCAAAGATGTATTAATGGGTGCCATTATTGTAGGACTTGCACGTTCAATAGCCGTTGTACTTGAAGACGGTAAAATTATGGACAGTATCGTTCACGGATTAGGTTCTGTTATCGATGGTGCAACACCAACAGTAGCAGTAGTCGGTATGTATATCGTACAAGTGTTGATTAATTTTATTATTTCTTCAGGAAGCGGACAAGCGTTAGTGACAATGCCAATTATGGCACCATTAGCAGATATGCTAGGTATTACAAGACAGACCGCAGTCTTAGCCTTCCAATTAGGAGACGGATTTACACATGTCTTCTATCCAACAAGCGGGTACTTTATGGCAGCATTGGCAATCGGAGGCGTATCATATACAAAATGGATCCGATTCTTCTTCCCACTCTTTATCGTATGGGGTGTCATTTCAATCATTTCATTAATCTTTGCGCAGTTAATCGGTTGGTCGTAGGGAGAAAATTAATAAGTTGTAGAAGGAGATTCAAGTTTGATAACTTGGGTCTCTTTTATTTATAGATTGATAATTATTATAACGGTGTGGCACAATGTATTTATTAATTAAAGGGGTGTCATATGAAGATAAATAGAGTCATCAATCATAATGTGATTAGTGTCACCCACAACAACCAGGAACGTGTTGTGATGGGGAAAGGGATAGGTTTTCAAAAGCAAGAAGGCGATATTGTGGAAGAATCAAAGATTGAAAAAATATTTGATTTAAGTAGCCAGGAAATTTCTGATCGCTTTAAAACGTTATTAATCGAAGTGCCGATTGAAGTGGTTCAAGCTGTTGAGAAAATAATCGAAGTATCGAAAGATAAATATCAAAAAGATCTCAGCGATACTATTTATGTTGCACTGACGGATCATATAAACTTTGCTATTGAGCGACAAAAAGAGGGAATGGCTATAAAGAATGGATTGCTATGGGAAACGAAACGTTTTTATCCAAATGAGTATGAAATTGGTGTGCAAGCGTTAGATTGGATTACTGAAATTGTTGGTGTTCGTTTACCTGAAGATGAAGCGGGATTTATTGCAATTCATTTGTTAAATGCAGAACATAATAATTTAGCAGACTATAATCAAGTAACAGAAATGGTGCAAAATATTTTAAGCTTAGTGAAATACCATTTTAGATTAGATTTTGATGAAGAAAGTCTAACTTACTATAGATTTGTGACACATTTAAAATTTCTTGCACAACGTATTTTCTCAAGTAACCCACTTGATACAAATGAAATCGAACTTTACGAGATAGTAAAAGAGAAATATAAACATGCATTTAAATGTGTGGAGAAAATTGAAGTATTTTTATTGAAAAAGTACCAGTATGAAATGACGCATGATGAAGCTTTGTACTTAACGATTCATATACAGAGATTAATTTCCAGAAATGAAAGCGTTGACAATAAATAATTATATGATATATTGATGTTACGAAAACAAAATAAACAATTAATTGTTTAGGATTGTTACTGTTCGGCAGGCGAGACCTAAATCATTAATAGGTGAATTTATCTAGGGATAAGTCTATCTATTTATGATTTGGGTCTTTTTTTATTGTTCTAAACAAGACGGGAGAGATATAAAGATGACAAATGAACAAAGGATGGCTGATGAAATACTTAAACACATTGGCGGTAGTAACAATGTTAAAAACTTAACACATTGTATGACACGTTTAAGATTTGTGTTGAAAGATGACAGTAAGGCTGATGATGATGCCATAAAAAATATTGATGGCGTTATGGGGTTACGTAAGCAAGGTGGACAATATCAAGTTATTGTAGGAAACAATGTATCACACACTTATACAGCATTGATGAAAAGTGGTGTCAGTGGTGGCGCTAAAAGTAATGAACCAGTTGAAAAGAAAAAGTTAACATTTAAACAGGTGGGTATCAATATTCTTGATGCGATTATCGGAACGATGTCACCATTAATTCCTGCTATTATTGGTGGTTCGATGATTAAATTATTGGCCATGTTATTAAGTATGACGGGCGTACTGTCAGAAAGCAGTTCAACGTATAATATTTTAAATACTATAGGAGATGCACCTTTCTTCTTCTTACCAATGCTTGTTGCAGTATCTGCAGCGAGGAAATTTAACAGTAACGTATTTTTAGCACTGGCAATTGCTGGTGTTATGGTACATCCAGTATTTATGGAAATTATGGAAAAAGCAGCAGAAGGTAAAGAAGCAACTTTCGCATTTATTCCAGTTATGTCAGTGAAATATACTTATACGATTATTCCAGCAATCGTCATGACTTGGTTACTGAAATATATTGAAGATTTTGCAGATCGTATTACACCAATTGTAATGAAAAACTTCTTGAAACCAATGTTAATCTTATTAATTGCTGCACCAATAGCGATTATTATCGTAGGTCCAACAGGCATTTTGATTGGTACAGGACTATCTCAGATTGTCTTCTTTGTACATGATAAATTAGGATTTTTAGCAGTAGCTATCGTAGGTGCTTTATGGCCATTATTAGTTATGACAGGTATGCACCGTGTATTCACACCAACGATTGTTCAAACAATTGCTGAAACAGGTAAGGAAGGTATGGTTATGCCATCTGAGATTGGCGCTAACTTATCATTAGGGGGCGTTTCATTAGCAGTAGCATTTAAAACGAAAAATAGAGAATTACGTCAAACGTCATTGGCAGCTGCATCATCAGCCATTATTGCAGGTATAACTGAGCCAGCACTATATGGGGTTGCTATTCGATTAAAACGTCCAATGATTGCATCTGTTATTACAGGATTTATTGCAGGTGCTGTAGCAGGGCTTGCAGGTTTAGCAAGTCATTCTATGGCAGCACCAGGTTTGTTTACGAGTGTACAATTTATTGAAAAAGATAATCCAATGAGTATAGTGTGGATTATTGTTGTAATGGTTCTATCGGTTGTTCTTTCATTTATCTTAACGTTAGTGCTTGGATTTGAAGATATTCCAGAATCTGAAGATGAATTATTAGATTTAGGTACTCAAGATCATCTAACAGTTGCAGCACCTGTTGAAGGGCATATTAAACCAATTGAAAGTGTTGAAGATGACGTATTTAGTAGAGAAGTAATCGGAAAAAGTATGGCAATTGAACCAACAGGTAATAAAATTTATGCACCAGTAACAGGTACGGTAACTTCTGTATTTCCAACAAAACATGCTATAGGTATAACAGGAGATAATGGTGTTGAAGTATTAGTACATGTTGGCATTGACACGGTGAAATTAAATGGAGAACCATTTACATCAACAATTGAACAAGGTGATCATGTAACTGTTGGCGATATTCTTGGAACATTTGATTTAACACAAATTATTGAATCAGGTTATGATCCGACAACGATTATTGTCATTACAAATACAGATGAATATGAATCTATAACATCCTTTGATCACGCAGAGGTTCAAGCACAAACATCTATATTAGGAGTGGTTAAATCATGACAATAAAATATTTCCCGGAAAATTTTCTTTGGGGTGGCGCAATAGCAGCAAATCAAACAGAAGGTGCTTGGGATAAAGATGGTAGAGGAATCAGTAATATTGATTTAATTCCTCATGGTACAAAGAGACAAGATATAAAGTTAGGTTATAAAAAGGGCGAACTTGATCAGAATGAATATTATCCAAGTCATACTGGTATAGATTTTTATCATCATTATAAAGAGGATATTGCCTTACTTGCTGAAATGGGTTTGAAAGTATTTAGAACATCTATATCTTGGAGTAGAATTTATCCAAATGGTGATGAAGAAATGCCGAATCAGGCAGGTATAAATTATTACAAAGATTTATTCAAGACATGTAAACAACATGGTATGGAATTACTCGTTACACTTGCGCATTTTGATATTCCAATGGGTATAGTTGAAAAATATAATGGGTGGAAAAATAGAGAAACGATAGATTTATATATTAAATTTGCAGATACATGCTTTAATAATTTTGGAGAATACGTGAATTATTGGATTCCATTCAATGAAATTAATGTAGTGTTACACAGTCCATTTTCAGGTGGAGGATTATACTTTGATGATAGTGAAAATAGGGAAGAAATATTATATCAAGCCTCACATTATATGTTAGTAGCAAGTGCGAAAGCTGTTCGAAGTTGTCATCGTATTACACCACAAGCAAAAATTGGATGTATGATTGCCGGTGGTAGTTTCTATCCATACAGTTGTAATCCAGAAGATGTATGGCAGTCTATGAATGATGAAAGAGCAAATACTTTCTTTGTAGATGTGCAAGCGAAAGGTAGATATCCATACTATATGGATTCATTTTTTAAGAATAAAGGGATTAACATTGAAATAGATGAGTCAGATAAAGAAATTCTGAAAGAAACGGTGGATTTTGTAGCATTTAGTTATTATGCGTCTCGAACGTCTATTGCGGATATATCAAGAGTTGAAAAAAATGAAGGAAATGTAATTGTATCAGCCAAAAATCCTTATCTTAAAATGAGCGATTGGGGATGGGTTATCGATCCGCTTGGTTTAAGGATAACGATGAATCAAATATATGAAAGATTTGAAAAGCCACTATTTGTCGTTGAAAATGGATTAGGTGCCAAAGATGAGATAGAAGAAGATGGTACAATTCAAGATGATTATAGAATAGATTATATGAAACAGCATATAGAAGCTATGTACGATGGTATTCAAGATGGCGTTCCATTGTTGGGATATATAAGTTGGGGTATTATCGATTTAGTGTCTGCATCAACAGGAGAAATGAGTAAACGATATGGCATGATTTATGTAGATAAAGACGATGTAGGAAGCGGGACACTCGAACGTCGAAAGAAAAAGTCTTTTGATTGGTATAAAAAAGTTATCCAACAAAATGGAATAGAAGTATAAAATTAAACTGAATAAGCACATATAAAACACATCACTTCAATCTGATATTAATCAGGTAAGTGATGTGTTTATTCTTGTATATTAAATAATTCGTTAGATGATTTAATCATGGTAGGATGAGTATATATTATTTCGTAGCACACTATTTTTTTGTGTAATTATTAGTTTTATATATTAACAGACTGTTTTAGCTTTGCTAAAAAATGTTAGAAGAATTAAAAGTTAAACTATTTCATTATATATATATAATTAGACTAATGGGAAAAATAAGAAAATTATATACTGGAAAATTTAATTACAAATGTATAAAATTATGAATAAAGGGTAATATACTTTTATGGAACAAAGGATGTTTGAAGGAGGAGCACCGATGAAGAATGTTATTTTACCAATTGTAAAAGTTACGACACCTATTGTTGGTGGACGGTTAATAGGGAAATTTGCAGTGAAGAATGCAAGAAAGGATTATAGTAAAAATGTGAAACCACCATTTTCACCACCTGGTTATATATTTCCTATTGTGTGGCCAATATTGTATATGTCAATGGGTATTGCTTATGCACTCGTATCTCACAAACCAGGGAAGAAGCGGATTAAGGGTGCTTATTATACACAATTGGGTTTAAATTATGGGTGGTCAATATTGTATTTTAAGTATAAATTAAGATTCAGCGCATTGATTGAAAGTGCTGTATTGTTAGGTGCTGTCTTGATGACAACGATAACATTCTTTAATGTGAAGAAGTTAGCGGGTTTGATATTGGTTCCGTATACACTTTGGAGTGCTTTTGCGACTTATTTAACAGCTGGTAACTGGTTATTAAATAAAGACAATCCAAGATATACAGATAAGTCAAATGTTTAAGCTTATAAGAACTTTCATCTATATAGCACTTTATTGGTTTATCACTCAAATGTTTATTGTACAAATTGGACTGCGTATACATGATAAGTGGTTAGTACGAGATTTTCGATATTTTAAGAGTGGTTCTTTGGAACAAAATGGTCAATTATGGCAAAAACTTGTAAAGGTGAAATGTTGGAAAGATCATTTGCCAGATGGTCAAATGATACAATCGGATATTGTCAGCAAATCGCACTATAATCAGTCAAGTGATATAACGAATATAGAGAAGTTTGTGATAGAAACGAAACGAGCAGAATTGGTTCATTTATTATCTATCTTGCCAATTGTTGTATTTATCAAGTCGAAGAAAAGTATAAAAGTAATAAATATTGTTTATGTGGTCATTGCTAATGTTCCTTGCATCATTGTGCAACGTTATAACCGACCTAAGTTACAACGTATATATTTGAAAAAGCTAATAAGAAAAGGTGATTAAATGGTTAACAAACAAGTTGTCGTCATTGGCGGAGGATTAGGTGGTATAACAAGTGCTATCCGCATGGCTCAAGCAGGTTATCACGTAGATTTATATGAAAAAAATAACCACATCGGGGGAAAGGTAAACCGCATAGAGACGGGAGATTACGGGTTTGATTTAGGGCCATCTATCTTAACGATGCCTAAAATATTTCAACGTCTTTTTGAACAGTGTGGAAGAAGGCTTGAAGATTATGTGAGCATTCGCAAATTACCATTACAAATTAGAAATGTCTATCCAGATGGAACTGTTATAGATTTATATGAATCGATAGAAGACACTTTGATTCAGAACAAACATGTTTCATCTAACGATATAACACAACTAAAAACTTTTTTTGAGTATGCTAATAAAATTCACCATCAAGCTGAACGCAGTTATTTCGATAAAGGTATAGATCATTTGTCGGATATTATCCGGTTTCATGGACCTCTGTCAGCTTTAAAGCAGTTTGATTATTTTCATACGATGCAACAAGCAATCGATAAGCGGGTAGATAATCCATATTTGAGGGAAATGCTAGGTTACTTTATTAAATATGTAGGATCATCTTCATACGATGCACCGGCTGTATTAAGTTTATTACCTGAAATGCAACATGAAGAAGGTCTTTGGTATGTAGATGGCGGGATTCATAAATTAGCAGAAGCGATGGAACAATTAGCACGCGAATTAGGTGTCTCGATTCATTTAAATGCACATGTGGAGCGTATTATATATAATCAAAACAAAGAAGTTACGGGTATTCAACTTGATAATAATGTACATCAACATGCTGATTATATTATCTCAAATATGGAAGTATTACCTGTATATGAAAAATTAATGAATATGAAACAAAGTCGGTTAAATCAGTTAGAAAGCAAATTTGAACCCGCGAGTTCGGGATATGTTATGCATTTAGGAGTAGATAAAAGCTATCCCGAACTTAGACATCATAATTTCTTCTTCTCTAAAGATTCAAAGCGCAATTACGATGAAGTCTTCCATCAGTACATCTTACCCCAAGATCCGACTATTTATATAGTCAATACAAATAAGACTGATCCGACACAAGCACCTAAAGGACAAGAAAACATCAAAATATTACCGCATATACCGTATATTCAACATCAGCAATTTAGTCAAGATGAATATCAAGCTTTTCGAGAACGCATATTAGACAAATTAGAGTCCATGGGATTACATGGTTTAAGAAAGCACATCATATACGAAGATATTTGGACACCACATGATATAGAACGTACTTATCAATCTCATAAAGGTGCTATATATGGGGTCGTTTCAGATAAAAAGAAAAACAAAGGATTTAAATTTCCTAAAAAGAGTCAATACTATAAAAACCTTTATTTTGTTGGGGGTTCTGTCAATCCTGGCCCAGGAATGCCAATGGTCACATTAAGTGGTATGCAAGTAGCTGATAGTATTATTGCTGAAGACGGAAAGTAGTTGATATAGATGATAATAATAGTATATGTTGTAACACTAATCTTGACGATTTGTACGATGCTAAGTGGGGCATTGATGTACTTCAGGCGCTGTAAGATTAATCCTAGTCATATGGAAGCTTCTAAGACACCTGTTAGTCTCATTGTTCCTGCTAGAAATGAAGCGAAAAATTTACCGAACTTACTTAAACGTGTGGCCAATCATAAAGATATAGAAATTATTGTCATGGACGATGACTCTACAGATCAAACTTGCGCAATTGCCGAACAATATGGCGCACATGTTTATAAAGTTTCAAAGCATGCTACTTGGAAAGGAAAATCGCATGCTTGTTGGGAAGGTAGTCAGTTTGCCTCTCACAATATGTTGCTGTTTGTAGATGCTGATGTTCAATTTAGTCGTCTTGATAGTATTTGGCAAATCGTAAACCAATATAAATTGCAACAGTATAGAGGGCTACTTTCTATACAGCCTTATCATATGATTGAACGATTGTATGAGAACGCATCGGCATTATTTAACGTAATGACGATAGTAGGTATGAATACATTCTCTATTACGAAGTCTAAATATGATGACCAAATGGCATTTGGTCCAGTCATTCTAACGAATAAGCAAGATTACGAATTAACACAAGGTCACTTTAACGCAAAAGATTCAATTATCGAAGGTTTCGCTATAAGTAAGTCTTATCATCAACATGCTTTACCAGTGGAATTATATGAAGGTCAAGGTGTTGTGAATTTTAGAATGTATCCTCAAGGATATAAATCGCTTATAGAAGGTTGGAGTAAGCATATTGCATTAGGCGCTCAAGTAACGAAGCAATCAACATTGGCTTTAATCGTATTGTGGTTAATTGGTACTGTGACTTCAACAATAATGGTTATAATATCGTTATGGTTAAATCCTATATTTATCGCATTAGCTTTAATGGTGTATGTTTTATATGCCTTTCAACATTATGTTATTTTAAAGAGAACTGGGAATTTTCATATCTTAGTGAGCGTTTGTCATCCATTGATGTTCATGAATTTTATGATGATATTTATGAAATCATGGTTTGATGTCCATGTGTTTAAAATAATTCAATGGAAAGGGAGAAAAATAAATTTATAAAAATTGAAACACTCAAAAGTATTCACGTGGGGTTATCGAGGAGGACAATTAGTGAATCAATTAGAGAAAGATTATAGACACTGTCACAATATTATGAAGTTACATTCAAAGACGTTCTCATATGCATTTGATATGTTAGAACTGAATAAAAAGAAAGCGGTGTGGGCAATTTATGCCGTTTGTCGCATTATAGATGATAGTATCGATGAATATCAAGATCTCGAACAATTAGAATGTATCGCAAATGATTTGGATGCAATATATAACCATAACGTTCAACGATATCAAAGCGACGATTCCATTATGAATGCTTATCGCCATACGTTGAAAGACTATGCTATTCCTCACCAACCGTTACAAACTCTTATACATTATGTTAAAGAAGATTTACATTTAAAACGCATACAAACTGACGAGGACTTATCTCTATATTGTTATGGTGTGGCAGGAACAGTGGGTGAATTGCTCACACCCATACTAGCATCAAAACAAAAAGCGCATATTAAACAAGCTGAACACGCAGGAATTGCTTTAGGAAAAGCACTTCAATTAACAAATATTTTAAGAGATGTTGGAGAAGATTTTAAACGAGATAGAATTTATTTAAGCAGAGAACGATTAGCATTATATAATGTCGATTTATTTGCTATATATCAAGGTGGTATAACTCAATCATATATTAATTTATGGGAAAGTTATGCTCAAGAAGCCACTGCCTTATATGAAAAAGCTTTAAATGGGATGACTTATTTTGATGAAGAAGTACGTTATATTATTGAAGTAGCAGCAAGCATATATCTTGAAATACTTGAAGAAGTTAGACAATCCAGATACACATTGCATCAAAAAGTTTTTGTTAATAAAAGAAAAAAATTAAAAATTTATCGTGAAGTTATGGCGAAATATAATAGAGGTGAATCTATATGAGAATTGCAGTCATAGGTGGTGGTGTATCAGGATTAGCATCAGCTGCGCGGTTAGCCGCAAGAGGTCATCAAGTCGATATTTATGAGAAAAACAAACAAATAGGTGGTAGGATGAATCAAATAAAGCAAGATGGCTTTACGTTTGATATGGGTCCTACAATTGTGATGATGCCCGAAATTTATCAAGATGTATTTAAGTATGCTAATAGAGATATCAATGATTATTTAGAAATCAAACAATTGTCTCATATTTATGATGTTTACTTCAGTGATGACGATCAAGTGCGTGTACCTACAGACTTATCTCAATTAAGAGATATGCTTGAATCTATTGAACCGAATTCTACACATGGATTTATGTCATTCTTAACCGATATTTACGAGCGATATGAAATTGCACGAAAGCATTTCTTAGAACGTACATTTCGTAAGCCTTCAGACTTCTATAATCCATATACATTATATCAAGGTATGAAATTAAAGACATTCGATAAAGCAGATAACTTAATAGAAAAATATGTCGCTAACGACAAAATTCAAAAGATTTTAGCATTTCAAACGTTATATATCGGAATAGATCCGAAAAAAAGCCCCTCGTTATATTCCATTATTCCAATGATTGAATTGATGTTTGGTGTGCACTTTATTAAAGGTGGCATGTATCGCTTTGCAGAAGCGCTTCAAACTTTAAATGAAGAACTCGGTACACATATATACACAGGGACGAATGTAGAAGAAATCATCATTGATCCACGTTATAAGCGTGCGGAAGGTCTAAAAGTAGAGGGTCGCATTGAACGTTATGATAAAGTTTTATGTACAGCAGATTTTCCTTATGCCGCATCATCATTGATTAAAAAATCATTTCAATCTAAGAAATATACAACAGAAAATATCAATAATATGGATTATTCTTGCTCAGCATTTTTAATGTATATAGGTGTTGATTTGGATTTGTCAGAAGAAATTTTACTACATAATGTCATATTCTCACAAGATTTTGATGAAAATATTAAAGAAATCTTCAATGGCACATTATCAGAAGATCCTTCTATATATGTTTATGCGCCAAGCGTTGAAGATAAAACGCTCGCTCCAGAGGGTCAAACAGGAATATACGTGTTAATGCCAGTATCCGAGCTTAAGACTGGTCATGTAGATTGGACAGATGAAGCGACAGTATCACAAGTGAAAGAAATAGTTTATAAAAAAATGGCTACTGTTAAAGCATTAGCACATGTAAAAGAACATATCGTAACTGAAATCATATTTACACCTAAAGATTTCGAAAGTCATTATCATGCGAAATTTGGGGCAGCCTTTGGTTTAATGCCAACGCTTGCTCAAAGTAATTATTATAGACCACCGAATATAAGTAGAAATTATCAAAATCTTTACTTTGCAGGAGCAAGTGTACATCCAGGTGCAGGTGTACCTATCGTCTTAACAAGTGCGAAAATTACAGTAGACGCGATGTTAGAAGATATAGAAAAAGGTATATAAAAAAGCAACTAGGACATAGTAATCTAGAATGGTCATTAGATTACTATGTCCTAGTTTTTTTATTGTGTATTAATCAAATGTAATTGTTTGAGGTGTATCGACCTCATCATCATTCATAATTTTGATGGCTTTAGGTGTTAATTTAAGTACGCATAAATCGGGATCATTTTTAGAATCGAAAAATGAGTTATCTTGTTTATTCCAAAGCCAATCAATCGTATCTTTATCTTTGAGAATTTCTACGTGTGCTTCTATTTCAAGAAAGCTACGATTCTTTGTTTCGTCATATCCAATTAAGACATGTGCTCTAGGATTATCCTTAAACTCAATAACTTTTTGAGAATCAATGCTTGTCTTTGTATATAGTGTATAATCATCATGATAAAAAACCATATATCGACTATTTGGTATATTGTTAAGTGCTGTAGAAAGTACACCGATTCTAGATGTATCTAATATACGTTCAATTTCAGCTTTGACTTTATCATTTGTCATATCTCAATCACCTCTACAATCTATTTACCCTAAAGTCCCATATTGTATGCATAGTCATTATGTGAATCTGTATAACGGAAATTTGTCAGATTGCCATGATAGTTGCTCCAAGAACTTAACTAGTCGCTTGTAAAATTCCTGTAAATAAGAAACCAATACTATTAAGTAAAAGGGAAGTTATGATTAATGTTTATACTTTTGCGCTAAGACGATTTCGTTATAATTTATATTCTCACGTATTTGTCCTGCAACGGTGTTATTGATTTTGTTGTGTTTAATGAGCTCGTCTAAATAGTGGCGTTGCATATATAATGCTTGTAATTTATGATTTGTAAATGATTCTTGAGATACCACTTGATGTGAATGGTTGTCGTCTTGTTTACGACGTTGTTCTTGCCATTTCAGTATTCTACTAATGTTGTAATACTGATTAATAACCAGACTTACTTCTAATACATTTGTACTATTCTGTTCTTCTTTCATACGTAACGTAACATGATGGTTCACGATACGCATAATTTTTTGAACGTCTTTAAAACTATTCGCGTATTCTTGCATTTTTGTTTCTTTATCCTCTGATTTGAAATGCTTAATTGCTTTTAATCGAATGACAAACATCTTGATGTAGTTGATAGCTTTATCTCTAAAGGAGGCATTACGATGTGTTTCAGATAACTCTACAACATTACGGTAGTTATTAATATCTTGGTACGTAGCTTTATCACTTTCGATTAGTCTTTCTAATGTTTCTGTTTCAACTGTATGGGCGATTTCTTCTAAACGTTTTAGTTCTTTAGTGTTTTTATTATTCGGTTCGGAATTAAGTAGGAATAATAACTCTCCATAATATTGATTGAGCACAGGTCTAAAATCTGCATTGCTATCAACTTTACTTTCCGATTTCAAATGAGCAATGACTTGTTGTACGATAAATATCTTAGCAGATTGATAAGTCATGCCTTTAGTTGATGAAGTCTTGGCTGTAGGTGTAATAAGAGGTAAGACCACTTGTGCTAATATTAGGCTTAATAAGACCATTAATGATGCAATAAATAATAAATCATTTCGATATAGAAAAGCGTCACCTTGTGTAATGACATAAGGTAAAGTTAGTGCCATTGATAATGAAATCGTCCCATGAATACCACACATTGTCATTATAAATGCATAGCGAAGTCGTGATGGTGGTGTTTCAAAGGTGTCATCATTTAAATAGGATTGGATATTTTTCGGATAATAAAAATCTTTATACCAAAAATAAACCCATACAAAACGACAAATATATATGGCTAAAGCAATCAGTAGTGTTGTTGTGATTAAGAATATTAAGTTATCAGGTTCTGTTTGGAAGATGTCTATTATGACTGTTGGAACAAGATAACCTAAGACAACAAATACAAATCCATTCAAGGCATAACTTAATGTGCTCCAAATTTGATGATAATTCATTTGAAGCTCGGTTTGAGCTTTAATGAGCCGGTCGCGTTCCCAGCCATGAATCAGTCCGGCAACAACGACTGCTATGATACCAGAAGCATGAAAGTGTTCTGCTAAGAAATATACAGCAAATGGCGTTAATAATTGAATAAATGTTAACGTATTATTATCTTTTAAACCTTTATTAGCTGTTAAATCTATTCGGATTCTTACAATAATTGTTCCAACAATAGCACCAATCAAGACACCAATGATAGTTGAAATGACAAACTGTTCAATAGCGTGAACTGCTGAGAATGCACCTGTAACTAAAGCTGTAACCGCGATTTTAAATGAAATAATACCTGCTGCATCGTTTAGTAAAGACTCTCCTTCTAGAATAGACATAGAACCTTTAGGTAATAATTTTCCACGTGTAATCGCTGAGACCGCAACAGCATCTGTCGGACAAAGTATAGCAGCAATGGCAAATGCGGCAGGCATCGGTAATTCAGGCCATATCCAATGAACAAAATAACCAACACCAATAACCGTAGTAAATACGAGTGCCATAGACATTAATAATATCGGTTTACGATATGCTAACAAATTAGAACGTGAAACATGAGTGCCTTCAACAAATAATAGTGGTGCAATAACGGCTATCATAAATAATTCAGAATTAAATTCAAAGTACAAATCAATTGGTAAGAAGAAGACACCAACGCCTAATCCAATTTGAATAAATGCAGTCGGTATATTAGGAAAGCGATTGTTAATAATCGAACTAATAATAACTGCCAAAATAAATATTAAAAGTGCTTCTAATAATTCCATATCAAACTCCTTAACATTTTATCAAACATATTTTAACACTTTTCAATAGAGCAGGACATTATATTTATGTGTCTATATAGATTGTTTATGAGTATTGATAATCAGAATTATTCAAATGGAATCATATTAGACGCATAGATTGCGATACGTATATTTAATGATTGGATTGGATCTTCTATATTAGTGCCTATTAGATTACTACATTTGTTTATACGGTATTTGACGGTATTTCTATGGATAAATATTTTCTCTGCTGTTTTTGTGATATCGCACTGGTTATCCATATAAATTTTTAATGTTTGTTTTAATTCTATGTCTTTTTTAGTCTTTGGATAGCTAAGTGGACCGAGTGTATGTTTCACAAATGGTAAGAGTTTCTCTTGTGGTATGAGCTGCAATAATTCTTGAATATCTTTCGAATGGTATTGGGAAATAAATGATTTTTCATTGTTAAATAAGCCATTCTCAAATGCTTCGCTTGCTTCAAAGAATGATGAAGGTAATTGAGAGAACTCTGTTACTTCATTTCCTATACCAAAAGATATTTGGTCTTCAAAATAATCATTGTAACTGATTTGTAGTCGTTCAATCATCTCTAGGTGATCTTCTTGTTTGTTCTGTATTAAAATGACAAAGCGATCATTGCTTGGTAATCGATAAACACTGATGTATGAGTCGATTTCGGATAATTTATCTGTTAACCATTGAAAAGTTAATTGGTGCAATTCGTTTAAGTAATAACTATTTTCTAAGTTAGTCTTAGCATCTATGCCACAAATGATAGTTTGGTAGTAGTCTGATGGGTAGATATAATATTGTCTTAATAAATCCGCATGTTTTTTGATAGATAATGCTTGGTCACTTTTGTTGTAGACGAGTGATTCAAAGAAGCGGTTAATGTCGTTCTTTTCTACTTCTTGAATTTTAGTATTTTTGTACAAGGCGAAACTAAGCACGCTCACAACTTGTTCAATTGTTAAAAGACTAAATGGATAAGAAAGTTTATTCACTTGAGATACCATTATGTAGTAAGGGAAATATGTGTAACCCAACACTTTAAAGATAACATGGTCTTTATTTTCGAATACTAAGTTGTTTTTATCTTGTGTGAGTTCCTCTTGTTGATGTGCATTGAAATAAGCGACGTGTTCAGATAATAATGACTGACTTTGTCTATAGTGATGACTGATCGCTTCAGGCTTCTTGAACGGGTTAAATAATATAATAGGTACGCCTAGTAATTTACTCATGCGTTCGATCATATTATCAATGCTGAACCCTTTAATAAGCAGTTGGTTAAGTTCTTGTTGAACTTGCAATGCATAATTTAATTTGCCCGTTTCAGAGTCGGATATAAAGGATGAAATTTCATGCGTAATCTCACCTAAGTTCCAACTTTCAGGAATTTCTATTAACGGAAATTGCAATTCGTCTGCAAAATCTATCACATCTTGGTCAATTTTATGTAAAAATCTTGAGACTTTAATACCAAGACCAGCTGTTTGAATGTCACTTAAGTCTTTAATTAATTTCTTTAAATTCTCCTGATTATCTTGGAAAAGTACGCCCGTTGTTAAGATGAAGGCATTGCTAGATGTGAAATGTTTAATGTCATTGTTTTCAGTAATGTCTAGACTCGTTACTTCAGAAGATAAATCTCCTTTTCTATTAATAAGCTCTAAACCTTTAAATTGAGGTATAGATAAAATTTCGTTTAGAGTTGTCATCATAAGGCCTCCCGTTTTTGTTTATCTTTCAATGAAGATTATATAAAAGTGAAAACGATTTTTTATAAATGAAACCGTTATTTTTTGTCAAAATGTTATCTGTTTTGTTCAAAATGACCAATGATTTTTATTTCTAAAATTTATTATACACAAAATTTGTACGAAACCTATAATTTTAAATTCTATATATGTTAAGAACTACAAAGAAAAACGCTTACATAAGTCTTACACTTGTATATGAAGAGTTCATAGCTAGTTATTAGCTGATTAAGTCAAAGGAGACATATAGAATGGCAAGAGAAGCAAACGACGTGGCATTAACTCCAGCCGAATTTGAAAAACGTGGCTATAACAAAGATATAATGCCCAAAACGTCAGCACAAAGAAACAATTCGGCATTTAACTTTTTTACATTATGGATGGGTGCCGTTCATAATATACCGAACTATACTGCAGTAGGTGGATTCTTATTAATCGGACTATCACCTTTACAGGTAATATTCGCATTAATATTAAGTTCATTTATTATTGCATTATTATTAGTAGCAAATGGTTATGCTGGTTCTAAATATGGTATACCTTTTGCGATGCAATTGCGTCATACATACGGAGATGTAGGTGCAAAGTTACCAGGTATACTACGTGGTGTTGTAGCTGGTATTGCTTGGTTTGGACTTCAAACCTTTGCTGGTTCACAAGCACTATTAATCTTATTGAATAAGATTTTCCCTGGATTCGCTGATATCGCAAGCGGTGTGACGATTCTAGGTATTTCAATTCCTGGATTAATCGCATTCTTAATATTCTGGGCAATCAGTTTCGCAATTGGATTTGGTGGTGGAGAAATACTTAATAAATTCACTGCCGTATTAAACCCACTTATATACATTGTATTTGGTGGTATGGCAATCTGGGGCGTCATGGCTGCAGGAGGCGTTGGCAACATTTTAGATTATGAAATTTCAACGAAATCTAGCGGTATTATTTACCCAGCGATTTTATCATTTATTTTAATTTTTAATTCATTATTAGGTGTATGGGCAGGACCTGGTGCAAGTGTATCTGACTTTACTCAAAATGCGAAATCAACGAAGACGCAAATTGTCGGTCAAATTTCAGGTATCGTGGTTGCACATATCTTATTCGCGATTGCGAGTGTATTCATTATTATTGGTGGTTCTATTTATTTAGGTCACCAAGAGTGGAACATCTTAACAATCATTAATGAATGGGATAGTTTCTGGGCAATTCTCATATCAACTGGTGTATTATTAATGACAACGATTTCTACAAATGCGACAAGTAATATTATTCCAGCAGCGTATCAATTAAGTGCGCTATTACCGAAATGGATTAATTATCGCCGTGGTGTAGTCATTGCTTCAGTATTGAGTGTTGTGATTATGCCATGGAAAATGATGGAGAACGAGGATAGTATCTTCGTATTCTTAAATGCTATTGGGGCAATACTTGGACCTGTAGCGGGTGTCATGATTGTACATTTCTATATTGTGTCTAGACGTCACATTGATATAGATAAATTGTATTTTGATTTACGTGTAAAAGATCAAAAAATACCACGCATCAATATTTCAGCATATATCGGAACGATTGCTGGTGTTGTGATTTCATTACTTGGATTCTTACCAGGATTCACAGTGATTTCAGACTTTTCATGGTTTATCGGCTTTATTGTAGCCGGCGGTGTTTATATTATTTTACATTATGTATTTCATGCAGATAAAAGTAAAAAAGAAGGAGTGGCATATAATGAAGTATGATTTAATTATCAAAAATGGTTTAGTTATTTTAGAAGATGACGCGCAAAAAGTTGAAGTTGGTGTCAAAGACGGGAAAATTGCGGCGATCGGACAAGAATTAGGAGAAGCTGAACAAATTCTTGATGCAAAAAATCAAATCGTTTCACCAGGTATGGTAGATGCTCACGTGCATATTACAGAACCAGGTGGCGGATACCGTGACGGATGGGAAGGTTACGTAACAGGTACAAATGCAGCTGCTAAAGGTGGCGTAACATCATTTGTTGAAATGCCATTAAACCAAGTACCAGCTACTACAGATAAAGCTTCTATCCAAGCTAAATTTGATGCAGGTAAAGATGAGTTAGCTGTAGATGTTGCAAGTTATGGAGGATTAGTACCTTATAACTTAAACGGTGGTATTCAAGAATTAGATGAAGCGGGCGTTGTTGCTTATAAAGCATTCTTAGCAACTTGTGGTGACCGTACAATCGAAGGCGATTTTGAAAATGTTGATGACTATTCATTATATGAAGGTATGAAACAAATTGCTAAAACGGGAAAAATCTTATCTATCCATTCAGAAAATGCTACAATTACAGATCGTTTAGGTGAAATCGCTAAAGAAAATGGCGAAACAACATTAAGTGCATATGTGGATTCTAGACCAGTATTTACTGAAGTTGAACCAATCCGCAAAATCGTATTATTCGCTAAAGAAACAGGGTGTCGCGTGCATATCGTACACGTTGCTTGTGAAGAAGGCGTTGAAGAAGTGATCAAAGCTCAACAAGAAGGTGTAGATATTACATGTGAAACATGTACACACTACTTATACTTCTACAAAGAAGAGTTAGATTCAATCGGACCAGTTGTTAAATGTTCACCACCAATTCGTGAACAATCTCGATTAGAAGGTATGTGGGATCGCGTATTAAACGGAGACATTAACTTCGTAACATCTGACCATTCACCATGTACACCAGATTTAAAAGATACTGACAATGCATTTGAAGCATGGGGCGGTATTGCAGGATTACAAAATAACGTAGATATACTATTTGACGAAGGCGTTCAAAAACGTAATATGTCATTACAAAAATTTGCTGATATCATTGCAACAGCACCAGCAAAACGCTTTGGATTAGATACGAAAGGTAGCATCGCACTAGGAAAAGATGCAGACTTTGTATTTATCAAACCAGAAGCACCATATACATTACAAGCAGAAGACTTAGCATATAGAAATAAAATGAGTCCATATATTGGTCGAGAAATCGGCGCACAAGTTACAAAAACAATATTAAGAGGACAAGAAATTTATGATCAAGAAACAGGCGTAACAGAAGCACGCTTAGGACGCTTTATCTAAGAATTATATATAAGGAAAGGCAGGGACCATTGTGGTGTCCCTGCCTTTTTTTTTATTGGAGGGGTGAGCTAGGTTTTTCTAGGAGGAAGGGGTGGAATCTCTTGGCTTAAGTATTGAGTAAAGCCAAGAGATAGCTGAAGTCATGGCTTAAGTGATGAGTAAAGCCAAGAGATGGCTGAAGTCGTGGCTTAAGTGATGAATAAAGCCAAGTGATTGTTCAAGTCGTGGCTTAAGTGATGAGTAAAGCCAAGAGATAGCTGAAGTCGTGGCTTAAGTATTGAGTAAAGCCAAGAGATGGCTGAAGTTGTGGCTTAAATGATGAATAAAGCCAAGAGATAGCTGAAGTCGTGGCTTAAGTATTGAGTAAAGCCAAGAGATGGCTGAAGTCGTGGCTTAA